>NZ_JBHWJI010000067.1:0-23347 GCF_042731515.1 Streptomyces sp. NPDC059850 | reverse complement strand
TCGCACTTGTGCGGGGTCTCCCCGGCGGCGTACGGCCCCCCCCGGGGGGGGGGGCGGGCCCCGGGGTGGGGCGGGGGTCCCGGGCCCCCCCCGCCACACCCGGTTCGCCATTTGTCCACCGCGCATCACCACGTGCGGGTGATCCTGCCGCATAGGCGCATTACACAGGCCCGATCGCTACTACACTTTCCTGCAACAAACGCGTCAGGCTCACAGCGTCGTGCGTCTTCCACGCGGCTGGAACCCTTCACCGCCTGCGGCCGTCGGGACGGCCGTCCGCTGAGGACTAGTGAGGACTGAAGACCACGTGAGCACTGCTTCCCCCGGTAAACCTGTCGTACTCATCGCCGAAGAGCTGTCGCCCGCCACGGTCGACGCCCTGGGCCCGGATTTCGAGATCCGGAGCTGCAACGGCGCGAACCGAGACGAACTGCTTCCCGCCCTCGCCGACGTGGACGCGATCCTCGTCCGCAGCGCGACCAAGGTCGACGCGGAAGCCATCGCCGCGGCGAAGAAGCTGAAGGTGGTCGCCCGCGCGGGCGTCGGCCTGGACAATGTGGACGTCTCCGCCGCCACCAAGGCGGGCGTCATGGTCGTCAACGCGCCGACCTCCAACATCGTCACCGCCGCCGAGCTGGCCTGCGGTCTGCTGGTCGCCACCGCCCGCAACATCCCGCAGGCGAACGCCGCGCTGAAGAACGGCGAGTGGAAGCGCAGCAAGTACACCGGTGTGGAGCTGAGCGAGAAGACCCTCGGCGTCGTCGGCCTCGGCCGCATCGGCGTCCTGGTGGCCCAGCGCATGTCCGCCTTCGGGATGAAGGTCGTCGCGTACGACCCGTACGTGCAGCCCGCGCGCGCCGCTCAGATGGGCGTGAAGCTGCTCACCCTCGATGAGCTGCTGGAGGTCTCGGACTTCATCACGGTCCACCTCCCCAAGACCCCGGAGACCGTCGGCCTGATCGGCGACGAGGCGCTGCGCAAGGTCAAGCCGGAGGTCCGCATCGTCAACGCCGCCCGTGGCGGGATCGTCGACGAGGTGGCGCTGGCCGCGGCCCTCAAGGAGGGCCGGGTGGCCGGTGCCGGTCTGGACGTGTTCTCCAAGGAGCCGTGCACCGACTCCCCGCTGTTCGAGTTCGACAACGTGGTCGCCACCCCGCACCTCGGCGCCTCCACCGGCGAGGCCCAGGAGAAGGCGGGCATCGCGGTCGCGCGCTCGGTGCGGCTGGCGCTCGCGGGCGAGCTGGTCCCGGACGCGGTGAACGTGCAGGGCGGTGTGATCGCCGAGGACGTACGCCCCGGGCTGCCGCTGGCCGAGAAGCTGGGACGGATCTTCACCGCGCTCGCGGGCGAGGTCTCCGTCCGGCTCGACGTCGAGGTGTACGGCGAGATCACCCAGCACGACGTCAAGGTGCTGGAGCTGTCCGCGCTCAAGGGCGTCTTCGAGGACATCGTCGACGAGACCGTGTCGTATGTGAACGCCCCGCTGTTCGCGCAGGAGCGCGGCGTCGAGGTGCGGCTGACCACCAGCTCGGAGTCCTCGGAGCACCGCAACGTGGTGACCGTGCGCGGCACCCTGGCCGACGGCACCGAGGTGTCGATCTCCGGCACGCTGGCCGGTCCGAAGCACCTCCAGAAGATCGTCGCGGTCGGGGAGTACGACGTCGACCTGGCGCTCGCCGACCACATGGCCTTCCTCCGCTACACCGACCGTCCCGGCATCGTCGGCACGCTCGGCCGCATCCTGGGCGAGGCGGGCATCAACATCGCGGGCATGCAGGTCTCGCGTGCCGCCGTGGGCGGTGCCGCGCTGGTCGCGCTGACCGTGGACGACACGATTCCGCAGTCCGTGCTCACCGAGATCGCCGAGGAGATCGGCGCCACGTCGGCCCGTTCGGTCAACCTGGTCTGAGCCGTATAGCGCATACGCGTTTCCAAGGGCCCGGCCTCCGCTTCGTGCGGGGGCCGGGCCCTTTTCGGTGCCCCGCCGGGCTCTTTTTCATCAGGTGTTGAATAAGATGGCGAGTCATACGCGTCACCAGAAAGGCACCCTCATGTCCGAGCCCTCAGCCATACCGCCCGCTGCTGGGTCGCCCGCGCCCAACCCCCGGCGCTGGCTCGCCCTGCTCTTCATCGGCCTCGCCCAGTTGATGATCGTTCTCGACATCACCATCGTGAACATCGCCCTGCCCTCCGCCCAGCGCGACCTGGGCATTTCCGCGGGCGACCGGCAGTGGGTCATCACCGCGTACACCCTGGCCTTCGGCAGCCTGCTGCTGTTCGGCGGCCGGATCGCCGACTACACCGGCCGCAGGCGCGCCTTCCTGGTCGGTCTGATCGGCTTCGCCTGCGCTTCCGCGCTCGGCGGAGCCGCCCAGGGGCTCGGCATGCTCCTCGGGGCCCGTGCGCTCCAGGGCGCCTTCGCCGCGCTGCTCGCGCCCTCGGCGCTGTCGCTGCTGGCCGTGAACTTCACCGAGGCGCGCGAGCGCGCCAAGGCGTTCGGCATCTTCGGCGCGATCGCGGCGGGCGGGGGCGCGATCGGCCTGGTCGTCGGCGGGCTGCTGACCGAGTACCTGGACTGGCGCTGGTGCCTGTACGTCAACGTGCCGATCGCCGTCCTCGCGGCGTTCAGCTGGTCCGTCCTGCCCGCCGACCGGCCCGCCGAGCGGCGGGCGCGCTTCGACATCCCCGGTGTGCTGCTCGCTGTGGCCGGGCTGGTGTCGCTGGTCTACGGATGCAGCGAGGCCGAGTCGGAGGGCTGGGACTCCCGGCTGGTGACGGGGCTGCTGACGCTGGGCGTGGTGCTGCTCGCCGCCTTCGTCCTGGTGGAGCGGCGCGCCGCCCAGCCGCTGCTGCCGATCCGGGTGATCGCGGACCGCACCCGGGGCAGCGCCTATCTGGCGGTCGGTCTTTCGGTGGTCGGCATGTTCGCGATGTTCCTCTTCCTCACGTACTACATGCAGATCGTGAAGGGGTACTCGGCGCTGGTCACCGGCGTGGCCTTCCTGCCGATGACCGCGGCGGTGCTGGCCGCCGCGGGCGGCGTCGCCGTCCGCCTCATCCCCAAGGTGCCGCCCCGGGTCCTGGTGGTGCCCGGTCTGCTGATCGCGGCCACCGGGGTGGCGCTGCTGGTCCCGCTGGAGGCCACCAGCTCGTACGCGGCGGGCGTGCTGCCCTCCGAACTCCTCGTCGGCTTCGGCATGGGCCTGGTGATGGCCCCCTCGATGAACTACGCGACCCACGGCGTCCAGCCCAGGGACGCGGGCATCGCCTCCGCCACGGTGAACACGGCCCAGCAGATCGGCGGTTCGATCGGCACGGCGATGCTCAACACCATCGCCACCAGCGCGACCGCCGACTACCTCCACGACCACGCCCGCCGCATGACGCCGGATACCGCGAAGGAGGGCCTGGTCGAGGGCTTCTCCCACGCGTTCGTCTGGTCGTCCGTGATCCTCACGGCGGCGGCGGTGGTGGTGGGCGTACTGATGAACACCCCGCGCCCGTCCCACGACAAGTCAGCCCATGCCCCCGCGTCGGCTCCCGTCCATCTGGGCTGACGCCGTCAATGTCGGAGCCGCCCATCACTCGTGTGAGGGGCGGCCCCGGCGTTCCCGCCCGCTGGGCTGGACCGCTCGGACAAAGTTCCGCCCATGGAACGAACCACGACTGAGCAACCGCTTCCGGACTGGGCCTTTCCGCCCCCGGGCGGATTCACCGCAGAGGACCTTGACCACATTCCGGGTCTCCCGCCGCACACTGAGCTGATCGACGGGAGTCTCGTCTTCGTCGGCCCCCAGACTTGTTTTCATTCGCTTGCTGTCTCGTTGCTGGGGATGGGCCTCAGGGCCTCGGTGCCGGAGTCGCTGCGCGTGTGCAGCCAGATGACGATCACTCTCAATCGCGGCAACCGTCCCGAGCCGGATATCACGATCTTGCGCGCAGGGGCAGTGACGGCCGAGGCGGACGAGACGGGCTATCAGGCCGCTGATGTCGTGCTCGCGGTGGAGGTGGTGTCGCCGGAATCGCGCGACCGCGACCGCAAGCGCAAGCCGCAGCTCTACGCCGAGGCGGGGATCCGACACTTCTGGCTGGTTGAGCACGGTAAGGGCCGCCATCCGGTTGTCTACGTCTACGAGCTGAACCCAGTGACGAGCAGCTACGTCCCCACCGGCATCCACCATGACCGGCTGAAGCTCACCGTCCCGTTCGACATCGACATCGACCTCACCGAGATCGACCGGATGTGAGGGTCGGGCCCGCCTCGCGCAGCACTGTTCGGATGACCGCTCGCGGTGAGCGTTGTGGGCGGTAGCGGTAGACATCGGCCGGGGTCCAGCCGGTGTCCGTGGTGAAGGTGCGCAGGGCCCACTCGGGGGGTGGGGTGCCCGCCGACTCGGCCTCCGCTCGGGCCTGGGCCGCCTCGGCCTCGAACTTCGCTCGGGCGATGCGGTTCAGGTCGACGCGGCGGCCGTTGTACGAGGCGCCGGTGGCCGAGAACTGGTGGCCGTGGAAGGTGGCCACCGTGATGTCGGGGGAGGCGCCCGGCCCGGTGTGGGCGAAGACGTCGTGTTCGGAGACGATCTTCGATTCGAGCCCGGCGCCGAGGAAGTAGGAGCTGCCGCCGAGGGCCTGACCGCGCATCGGGTAGTCGGGGTCGTCGGTGGAGCCGCGGAAGTAGTTGTTGTACGTGTGCACTTGGCCGAAGCGGACGCGGGGACTGCGCTGGGCGGTGTCGGAGAACAGGTTGTGGTGGAAGGTGATCCGCAGATGGCCGCGGTCGCGGTCGCCCTTGCCGTCGCCGGAGCCGATCAGCAGGGTCTTCTCGTGGTCGCTGAAGCGGCTGTAGGAGACGGTGACGAAGTCCGTGCCGTCCTCCATGTCCAGCAGCCCGTCGTGGTGTTCGACGCGCTTGCCGTGGAATCCGACGGTTGCCCGGCTGGTGGGGTAGCGGCCGTCGGAGAAGGCGCAGTGGTCGATCCAGATGTTGCGGCCGGTGACGACCGACAGCGCGTCGAAGCGGGCGTTCCAGGCGCCGGTCGCGCCGTCGCCCGGGTCCCAGCTGGGGAAGTGGTCCACCGGGGCTTCGAGGCGGAGGTCGCGGATGACGATGTTCCGGCCGGTGTTGACGGTCAGATAGACGCCGAGCAGGGCCGCGTCCCGGCCAGTGCCCAGGATGGTGGTGTTGCTGGGCACGGTGAGCTGGATCCGCTGCTTCTGGGCGTTCGAGCCGGTGACTCGGAGCGTGCGCATCCGTTTGCACCACTCGTAGCGGTCGTCGCTCCACGCCGTACCGTCCGGGCCGAAGCAGTCCATATAGCGCCGCAAGTCCCAGCCGGGGGCGTAGTCCTGGGCGCCGAGGAGGCGGCCGTCGTCGCTCTCGTTGCCGCTCAGGTGCCCGGTGACGCGGATCACCTTGGGGGCGGTGGGATCGCCGTGGTTGGCGAGGGCGGTCTTCAGCTCGGCGCGGGTGCGCACCACATGGACGCTGTCGGGCGCCGCGCCCGCGCCTCCGGTGGTGCCGGACCCCGCCGTGGCCCAGCCCGTGGGTCGGTCCGATACGGCAGAAGGCGCCGCGGCGGCCTCGCCCGGCGCGCCCAGGAGGGCGCACAGGAGCGCGGCCGCCGCGGCGTACGCGCGTCGGCGCATCCGGTCAGCCCGCCATCTCGTACGCGTAGTCCGGCGAGAACGCCCCCGCCGCCCCGGCGCAGCCGTCGAGTTCGCCCGGCGGCTTGACCCACAGATAGGCGTCGATCGCCGGGTCACCGGTGTTGGCCGTGGGGTTCTCGCCGACCTTGCGGCCGCGCGGGTCGCACCAGGCGTTGTCGGGCGCGGGGCCGTTGCCGTTGCGGCTGGTGTCGATGACCGCGGTGAGGCCCGAGGAGCTGCCGAGCTGGGCGAGCACGGCCTTGGCGAAGGCCACCTCCTCGGCGGTGCGTCGGTAGTTGGAGACATTGCTGTAGATGCCGTCGCCGCTGCTCAGCACGCCCGCCGAGCGCAGCCGGGAGGCCTGGACTGCGGGGCTGTTCCAGGCGGAGTGACCGGCGTCGAAGTACACCCGGGCCTTGGGCGCGGCAGCGTGGATGGCGGCGGAGGCGCGCGCGAGCGAGGCGTAGCGGCCGCTCAGCTCGGCGGGCGACAGACAGCTGATGAGCGCGATCGAGTCCGGTTCGAGGATGACGACCGAGGCCCCGCCGCCCAGCCCGGCGGCGAAGCCGCGGACCCAGGCGTCGTAGCTCGCCAGATCGGGGGCCCCGCCCGCGGAGGCGCCGCCGCAGTCGCGGTTGGGGAGCTGGTACGCGACGAGCACGGGCACCTGGTTCTTGGCGGCGGCGGCCGAGGTGATCTTGCGGACGTCCTCGGTGACGGTGCCGGGGGTGTACCGCGAGAACCAGACGGCCTGGGGCTGGGACGCGATCCGCGAGGCGATGCGGGCCCGGCGGGAGTCGTTCGGGTTGGCGGCGACCCACTTGTTGACGAGCGAGTCGGGGTGGTTGAAGAAGGCGGTGGCGGAGGGCAGTTCGCCCGCGGCGGCGCGGGGCGCGTGGCCCACGCCGACCAGGAAGGTGGTGGCGAGCGCGGCGGCCGCTAACGCTCTGATGATGCGCACGGTGCATCAGTCCTCTCGCGGACCCGGGGGACGGGGAGCGGGGTGCGTTCCGTATGGGTTGCCGCCGCGCGGGGGAAGGTTGCCGCGGGCGGAGTCAACCCTTGGCCGCGGTTCGGAGTCTTTCTCCATACCGGAATTCATCCGATAACGGAGGACCCCACATGGAACCGCACGCTTTGTCCCGCTTATCCCGCTTGCCCCGCGCTCTGGCCGCATTCGCCCTGGCGGGAGCGGTCGTCGCGACGGCGGTCGCCCCGGCCACCGCCTCACCGCGCTCCGCCTCACCGCACACCGCCACCCGCCCCTCCCCGCACTCCGCGACGCAGGACGCCCTCGACGCGATCACCCGCGCCGGGGTCCCCGGGGTCCTGGCCAGGGCCGACCGTGCGGACAAGACCTGGTACGGCACCTCCGGCGTGGCGGACCGCCGCACCGGACGCCCGCGGCTGCCGCAGGACCGGTTCCGCGTCGCCAGCGTGACCAAGACGTTCACCGCCACCGTCCTGCTGCAGCTCGCCGCCGACCCCGCGTACGGCCTGTCGCCCGACGACACGGTGGAGAAGTGGCTGCCCGGCCTGGTGCGCGGCAACGGCAACGACGGGAGCCGCATCACCCTGCGCCAGCTGCTCCAGCACACCAGTGGGCTCTACGACTACCTCGAAGACGACACGCTCCGGGCCAAGTACACCGGCACCGCGTTCTTCGACCACCGGTACGACGGCGCCACGCCCGAGGAGCTGGTGCGCATCGCCCTCGCGCAGAAGCCGGACTTCGACCCCGGCAAGGGCTGGGGCTACTCCAACACCAACTACATCCTGGCCGGGATGATCATCGAGAAGGCCACGGGCCACACCTACGCCTCCGAAGTGGAGCGCCGCATCATCAAGCCCCTCGGCCTGCGCGGGACCTCGCTGCCCGGCACCTCCCCGTGGGTGCCCGGCCCGCACGGGCGGCACTACTCCACGCTCTTCGTCGACGGCCCCGGGGCCCGGTCCTACGACGTCACCGAGTTCGACCCCTCGGTCGCCGGAGCCTCCGGTGAGATGATCTCGACCGTCCGCGACCTGAACGTCTTCTTCCGCGCCCTGCTGCGCGGCGAACTGCTGCCCCCCGCCCAGCAGAAGGAGATGCTGACCGGCCACGACCTCGGCGACGGCAGGTCGTACGGACTCGGCATCAGGTCGCAGAAGCTCAAGGCGTGCGGCGTGACGGTCTGGGGGCACTCGGGCGAAATCCCCGGCTCCGCGACCCGGACCGCGGCCACGGCCGACGGCGAGCACGTCCTCACGCTCAACCAGAACGGCGACTGGGGCGATGACAAGCTCGAACAAGCCGCCATCGAGGCAGAGTTCTGCGGAAAGACCGCGCCTAGCGGAGCCGGGCGGCCTTGAGCGCCATGTGGAGGAGTAGCCGGTCGTCGCCCGCGTCCAGGTCCAGGCCGGTGAGCTGGCGTACCCGGGAGAGCCGGTAGTAGAGCGTCTGCCGGTGGATGCCGAGCAGCTGGGCGGTACGGCTCGCCTGGCCCGCGCAGTCGAGGAACGTCTCGGCGGTGCGGGCCAGTTCCGCGTGGGTGCGCTCCAGGAGGGGGCGTACGGCGGCGTCGGGGGCGGCCTGGGGGAGCGTGGCCAGCAGCCGGTACGGGCCGATGGCCGTCCACTCCGCGATCGGGTCGAACCGGGCGTCCGCCCGCGCGGCCCGGGCGGCGGCCAGCGCCTCCCGCCATGCGGCGGGCAGCTCGTCAAGACCGCGCCGCGCCTCGCTGACCCCGGCGGCGCTCTCCCGGCCGCCGCCGCACGCCGGTGCGGGCTCGTCGGGGGCGGCCGCGCGGGGGGAGCGGAGGAGCTGTTCCGCGGTGGCCCGGGCGGGGCCCAGGGAGGTGGGGGCGCGCAGCCGGATCAGGGCGGCCAGCGCCGTCTCGTCGGGGATCACACAGGCCGCGGCGATGCCCGGCAGATGGGGGAGGCCGGGGTGGTCCTCGTCCTCGCCCGTGCCCGGCACCCACGGCAGGACCGCGACCAGCGCCATCGGCCCGTCGGCCGCGCCGCGCAGCGCGGTGTGGAGGCCCGAGCAGGCCGCGTCGCGGGTGGCGGGCGGCCCGGTGAGCAGTTCGCGCAGCAGCTCGCCCAGCTCCTCACCGGCCCGTGCCTCGGCCGCCAGCAGGGCGCCGATCCGGGCCGTGGTCTCCATCGCCCGGACCAGCCGCGGGTCGGGGGGTGTCGTGGGGCCGCCCAGCTCCAGGTCGGAGAGGTGGCCGTCGTCCAGCAGCCAGACATAGCCGTGGACGACGCCGCGGTGCCGCACCGGCAGGCAGATGCGGCCCATGAAGACCCCGGCCCCCGGGTCCGGCGGGATCCGCAGCGGAGCCTGCGCCCGGGCGATCCCGAACGCCTCGAACCAGGCCCGCACCGCCGCAGTCGAGCGGCGCTGGAGGATGGATCGGGTCCGGACCGGGTCCAGGGTCGGTTCCTCGGCGTCGTCGCTGTCCTGCGCGCCGAAGGCGATCAGGGCGAAGTCGCGGTTCTCCAGGGTCGCGGGCGCGCCGAGCGTCGCGGTGATCTCGTCCACCAGCTGCTGATAGTCCTCGCGCATGGCGTCCCGGCCTCCTTCCCCGAATATCGCCTCAGCCTCTCATACAGGTGTCTGAGATCCCGGACACGGATGCGTGACAGCTGTCGATGGCCCCGATTCCGCGCGATCCTTAGGTTTCACGGTGAGTTGTTGGAGCCGTTCACCGGCCGTCATCGTGGAGGTGCCCTGTGCTGGGACCCGTGCTGCTCGCTGCTTCGCGCAGTGCTGCCATCCGCCGGATCGTGTCCGCCGCGCCGGTCACCCGACCCATGGTGGATCGGTTCGTCGCCGGTGAGCGGCTGGCCGAATCCGTGGCCGCGGTGCGCGGGCTCGCCTCGCGCGGCCTGGAGGTCACCCTGGACCACCTCGGGGAGGACGTTACCGACCGCTCCGAGGCGCTGCGCAGCCGGGACGCCTATCTGGCGCTGACCGAGGCGCTAGCCGCGGAGTCGCTCGGGGCCCGTGCGGAGATGTCCGTGAAGCTCTCCGCCTTCGGCCAGGCCCTGCCCGGCGGCCATGACCTCGCGCTCGCCAATGTGACCCCGGTCGTGGAGGCCGCCGCGGCGGCCGGAACGACGGTCACCCTCGACATGGAGGACCACACCACCGTGGACTCCACCCTCGCGATCCTCGGCGAGCTGCGCACCCGGTTCCCGCAGACCGGCGCGGTCGTCCAGTCGTATCTCTTCCGGACCGAGGACGACTGCCGCGCGCTCGCCGGGGAAGGCTCGCGGGTACGGCTGGTGAAGGGCGCGTACAACGAGCCTGCGTCGGTCGCCTACCAGGACAAGCGCGAGGTGGACCGCGCCTTCGTGCGCTGTCTGAAGATCCTGATGTCCGGCGACGGCTACCCCATGATCGGCTCGCACGATCCGCGCATGGTCGCCATAGCCCAGGACATCGCCCACCGCATGGGCCGCAAATTGGACGAGTACGAGTTCCAGATGCTGTACGGCATCCGCCCGGCCGAGCAGGAGCGGCTGGTCGCGGAAGGTCACCGTATGCGGGTTTACGTCCCGTATGGAACAGACTGGTATGGGTACTTCATGCGGCGGCTCGCCGAGCGTCCCGCGAACCTCGCGTTCTTCCTGCGCTCGCTCGTCGGCCGCGGCTGACAGCCCTCGGCTCACGCCCACCACACCCCCACGACGACCCTCACACCAAAGGAGACAACGGCCATCATGGACGCTGTGACCCAGGTCCCCGTGCCGGTGAACGAGCCGGTGCACACCTATGCCCCCGGCAGCGCCGAGCGCACCCGCCTTGAGGCCAAGCTCAAGGAGCTGGCCGACAACCCGATCGACCTGCCGATGACCATCGGCGGCGAGAAGCGGCTCGGCGGCGGTGAGCGGTTCGACGTCGTACAGCCGCACAACCACGCCGCCCGCCTCGGCACCTACGGGAACGCCACCAAGGCCGACGCCCAGGACGCGGTCGACGCGGCGCTGGCCGCCGCCCCGGCGTGGCGCGCGCTCAGCTTCGACGACCGCGCCGCGATCATCCTCAAGGCCGCCGACCTGCTGTCCGGCCCGTGGCGCGAGACGCTGGCCGCTTCCACCATGCTGGGCCAGTCGAAAACCGCGCAGCAGGCCGAGATCGACACTCCCTGTGAGCTGATCGACTTCTGGCGCTTCAACGTCCACTTCGCCCGCCAGATCCTGGCCGAGCAGCCCCCGGCCAACGCCCCGGGCGTCTGGAACCGCAGCGACCACCGGCCGCTGGAGGGCTTCGTCTACGCGATCACGCCCTTCAACTTCACGGCGATCGCGGGCAACCTCCCCACCGCCCCCGCCCTGATGGGCAACACCGTCGTCTGGAAGCCCTCGCCGACCCAGACCCACGCCGCCGTGCTGCTGATGCGGGTGCTGGAGGAGGCCGGGCTGCCCAAGGGCGTGATCAACCTGGTCACGGGCGACGGCAAGGACGTCTCCGAGGTGGCGCTGACCCACCCGGACCTCGCGGGCATCCACTTCACCGGCTCGACCCGTACCTTCCAGCACCTGTGGAAGACGGTCGGCAACAACATCGAGAACTACAAGACCTACCCGCGGCTGGTCGGCGAGACCGGCGGCAAGGACTTCATCGTCGCCCACCCGTCCGCCGACCCGGCGGTGCTGAAGACGGCGATCACCCGTGGCGCCTTCGAGTTCCAGGGCCAGAAGTGTTCCGCCGCCTCCCGCGCCTACGTCCCGCGCTCCCTGTGGGACAACGGCCTCAAGGAGGAGCTGGCCGCCGAGGTCAACGGCCTGTCCATGGGTCCGGTCACCGACCTGGGCAACTTCATGGGCGCGGTCATCGACGAGCGCTCCTTCGCCAAGAACAAGGCGGCGATCGACCGCGCGAAGTCCGACCCGACGATCGAGGTCGTCGCGGGCGGTACGTACGACGACAGCGAGGGCTACTTCGTCCGTCCGACCGTGCTCGTCTCCACCGACGCGGAGAACGAGATCTTCAAGGACGAGTACTTCGGCCCGATCATCGGTGTCTTCGTCTACGAGGACGCCGAGTACGACGCGATGCTGGAGCAGATGGAGTCGGCGTCGGCGTACGGCCTGACCGGCTGCGTCATCGCCCAGGACCGTGCCGCGGCCGCCGCGACCTGCGAGACGCTGCGCTTCGCGGCCGGCAACTTCTACATCAATGACAAGCCCACCGGTGCCGTCGTCGGTCAGCAGCCCTTCGGTGGCGGCCGCGCGTCCGGCACCAACGACAAGGCGGGCGCGAAGCAGAACCTGATGCGCTGGACCTCCACCCGCTCCATCAAGGAGACGATGGTCCCGCCGACGGACTACCGCTACCCGCACATGGGCTGACCCGTCCGGCGCACCCCCGCGCCGCCCGGGTCCCGCCCCCAGGGCCCCGCCCCCGACCTGGCTGCGAGCCGGTCGGGGGCGGCGTGCGTGAAGAGGGGGTGAAACGGCATAAACCTGTGGACGCCCGAGGCGCCCGAATGCTAGCGTCTTGCATTCAAGTCAGCGTTATTTACTGCAGTTTACGTCGATAACCAGCCATGGTCGAGGTCGGACGGGGGTCGGCCTCGGCCATTGCTCGTCTCAGATAGTAGGACGTCCGACTAATTCTGCAGACACTGACGCTCTGCTCCCTTACGTTTGTGGAAGCCGAACGTCCCGCTCCATCGAGCGACGGCGGACGTGGCCCGGTGCACTCGCGCAGGTGACCCCTGCCCGCACCCCGGCCCCCGCCCCTTTACGGCAGCCACCTTCTCGGGGATACCTCCCGGCCGCGCGCCGGGGTTCAGCAGAGGAGACGTGAACCATGGCCGAGCAGACCATCCGCAGGATCCGCCGCAAGAGCGACGACACCGACCGGCGGAACGCCGCCGCCGCGCTGCAGCGCGCGCTCGACCGCCGCGACAACGGCGGCGCCACCGGCCACGGCGGCGCCACCGGTCACTGAGCCGGGCGCCGGGGCGCCAAGCCCCGGAGCCGCCCCTCAGCGGCGGCGGGAGCGGGTGACCTCGAAGTGGTCCACCCGCTCACCCGACTCCGCCAGCGCCGTGACGCTCAGCCGCGGGTCCGTGCCCGGCTCCACCTCCACCGCGAGGAACGAGAAGCCGGTGTAGCGGACCCGTGACCACTCCACGGTGTCCTTGTTCTTCGCGCCGTCCTTCGTCCAGTGGTAGCTCTTCACCTCGTCGAGGTCCTTGACGTGCCCCTCGTAGCTGTCGGGCACCGGGAACTCGTACAGGTCCGCCCCGGCGCCGCCCGCCGTGACGTACACGATCCCGTCGCGCACCGCGTCCGCGCTCCCGCCGACCGGTACCTTCCGGGCCACCTTGCCGCCGCGGATGGCGTCGGTGCGCTCGTAGACGTGGTTGTGGCCGTTGATGACCAGATCCACCTGGTGCTTCTCGAAGAGCGGCACCCACTCGTCGCGCACCCCGCCGTCCGAGGCGTGCGAGCTGGTCGTGGAGTAGGCGCAGTGGTGGAAGAAGACCACCAGGAAGTCGATGTCGGACCGCTCCCGCAGCTGCTTCAGCCGCCGGTCCAGCCAGCGGGTCTGATCGCCGCCCGTGTAGCCCTTGTTGGCGGTGATCTCGTAGCTGACGTCATTGGCGTCCAGCGCGACGACGCCCACCCCGCCGTAGACGAACGAGTAGATCCCGGGCGCCTTGCGGGGGTCGGGCCCGTTGTCGGGGAGCGACCAGCGGGCCAGCTGCCCGCCGTAGCCGTCGGGGGAGTACCAGGCCTCCATGTCGTGGTTCCCGGTCGTCACCATCCACGGCACGCTCGCCGCGACCGAGTCGGTCTGGGCGAGGAAGGTGTCCCACACCCGGGCGTCGTACAGGTCGGACTTCTCGCCGTGGCCCGTGTCGTCCGCGTAGCAGATGTCCCCGGCGTGCAGATGGAACGACGGGTTCTGACCCAGGATCAACTGGTCGTTGGCGAGCGCGTCATAGCTCACCCCCTGGTCGCCGAAGGCGGTGAAGACGAACTTCTCCGGCCGCTTCGGGGCGGTGCGGAAGGTGCCCAGCGAGGTGAAGTGGCGCGGGTCGGCGGGGTCGTAGCCCTCATGGCCGACGCCGTAGTAGTAGGTGGTGCCGGGGTTCAGGCCGTCCACCGCGGCGTGCAGGTAGTACTGGTCGACGGCGGGCAGCTTCTCGCCGAGCGACGGGGTGTGCAGATGGCGGACCTCGGCCTCGACCTTCCGGGTCAGCTCCGTCGGTCGCGGGCCGATCCGCAGATAGGGCTTGCGCACCGCGAACGGCACCTGCCAGGAGACCCGCATCTGCGTCGTCGGCTCGGCGCCGAGCGCCAGATGGCGGCCGAACGGGGCCACCAGCTTGCCGTCCACCTTCGGCGTCGCGGGACGGGCGTCCGCCGCGGGCGACGGCTTGGACGCGGTGGCCCCGGCGCACCCGGCGCCGCCGAGCGCCACCGCGGCCGCCCCGGCCGTCGCCGCGCCCCCGCGCAGCACCCGTCGGCGGGGGAAGGCGTCGCGCAGGTACTCGTGCTGCTCCGCCATGGTCATCCGGTTCGCGAGCGGCTCCGGAATGCCGAACCGTGGTGTATGCATGATCCGGAATCTCCCCCGTGCGGACGACATCACTCCGTACTGCGGGTGAACGCGGCCTGTCCGGTCGGCGATCTGTCCGTATGGCGGACGGCCGGTGTCATGGGGTGGGACGCGGGAGTAGGGTCCTGGTATGTCGCGCAGCATTCGCCTCGCAGTGATCCCCGGTGACGGTATCGGCCAGGAAGTCGTGGCCCAGGGCCTGAAGGTCCTCGGCGCCGCCCTTCCCCAGGACGTGAAGCTGGAGACCAAGAGTTACGACCTCGGCGCCCAGCGCTGGCACGCCACCGGCGAGACCCTGCCGGACGCGGAGCTGGAGTCGCTGAAGGACCACGACGCGATCCTGCTGGGCGCGATCGGCGACCCGTCGGTCCCGTCCGGGGTGCTGGAGCGCGGGCTGCTGCTCAAGCTGCGCTTCGCCTTCGACCACTACGTCAACCTGCGTCCGTCGAAGCTCTTCCCGAACACCGCGACCCCGCTGGCCGGGCGCCCGGACATCGACTTCGTCGTCGTCCGTGAGGGCACCGAGGGCCCGTACGTGGGCAACGGCGGCTCGCTGCGGACCGGTACCCCGGCCGAGGTCGCCACCGAGGTCAGCCTGAACACCGCGTACGGCGTCGAGCGCGTCGTCCGGGACGCGTACGAGCGCGCCAACAGCCGCCCGCGCAAGAAGCTGACCCTCGTGCACAAGAACAACGTCCTGGTGCACGCCGGTCACCTGTGGAAGAACATCTTCGACAAGGTCGGCGCCGAGTACCCGGACGTCACCACGGACTACCTGCACGTCGACGCCGCGACGATCTTCTTCGTCACCCAGCCGGAGCGGTTCGACGTGATCGTGACCGACAACCTCTTCGGTGACATCCTCACCGACCTCGCCGCCGCCGTCACCGGTGGCATCGGGCTCGCCGCGAGCGGCAACATCAACCCCTCCGGCGCCTTCCCGTCGATGTTCGAGCCGGTCCACGGCTCCGCGCCGGACATCGCGGGCACCGGCAAGGCCGACCCGACCGCGACCATCCTGTCGGTGGCCCTGCTCCTCCAGCACCTCGGCTACGCGGACGAGGCCGCCCGTATCGAGGCGGCCGTCGCCGAGGACCTCGCCGGGCGGGACGCGGCGCGTACCACCGACGAGATCGGCGACGCGCTCGCCGCGCGAGTATCCGGCTGACCCCAGCCCGCACCGTCGCGCGGCTGGGTGCGAACATCGACCTCGGGCCGCGCACTTCGCACGCATGCTTCAACCCCCGGCCCCACGTCAGCGATAATCGCTCGTGGGGCCGCCGTGTGCAGGGAAGCTTGGACGTCCTAGTACCGATCACGGGCAGGATGGTGTGAGCGCGGTCCGCCACAACGGAAGTGAAGGACTACCACTCATGACGACGCCCTCGATCGAGCTCAAGCCCTCCTCGCACCCGCTCTCCGACGCGGAGCGGGAGGAGATCCTGGCCAACCCCGGATTCGGCCGCCACTTCACCGACCACATGGTGACGATCAAGTGGACGGAGGGCCGCGGCTGGCACGAGGCCCAGCTCGTGCCGTACGCCCCGCTGTCGCTCGACCCGGCGAACATGACCCTGCACTACGCGCAGACGATCTTCGAAGGACTCAAGGCGTACCGCCAGCCCGACGGGACCGTGGCCACCTTCCGCCCCGAGCAGAACGCCGAGCGCTTCCAGGCCTCCGCGCGCCGCATGGCGATGCCCGAGCTGCCGGTCGACCTGTTCCTCCAGGCCTGCGACGCCCTGGTCACCCAGGACAAGGCGTGGGTGCCGGACAGCGGTGAGTCCTCCCTGTACCTGCGGCCGTTCATGATCGCGACCGAGGTGGGTCTGGGGGTCCGGCCCGCCAACGAGTACCTGTTCCTCGTGATCGCCTCCCCGGCCGGTGCCTACTTCCCGCGCGGTGTGCAGCCGGTTTCCGTCTGGCTCTCCGAGGAGTACGTGCGCGCCGCCCCCGGCGGCACCGGCACCGCCAAGGCGGGCGGCAACTACGCCGCCTCCCTGGTGGCCCAGGCGCAGGCCGCCGAGCAGGGCTGCGACCAGGTGGTCTGGCTGGACGCCATCGAGCGCCGCTGGATCGAGGAGATGGGCGGCATGAACCTGTACTTCGTGTACGGGGACCGCATCGTCACCCCCGAGCTGTCCGGTTCGCTGCTGCCCGGCATCACCCGCGCCTCGCTGCTGCGGATCGCCGAGGACCTCGGCTACGAGGTCGCCGAGGGCCGGATCTCGGTCGACGACTGGCGCGAGGGGAACGCGGACGGCAGCCTCACCGAGGTCTTCGCCTGCGGCACCGCGGCCGTCATCACCCCGGTCGGCTCGGTCAAGTCCGCCCGCGCGAGCTGGACGGTGGCCGACGGGGAGCCCGGCGAGGTCACGACGAAGCTGCGCAAGGCCCTGCTGGACATCCAGACCGGTGCCGCCCCCGACCCGCACGGCTGGCTGCACCGCCTGGGCTGATCGCTTCGAGGGCTGAGCCCGTTAAGGGCCGAAAGCCCGCATCCTGAGACGGATGGGAGCACGGGGGCGGAATTGTGCTTGACTGCCTCCGTGCTCTCGTTCGCCATGATTATTGGCAGCAGGCGCGCCGGTCCGCAGTGATCGCCCCGTACGACCCGGTACGACGCGACCACCGTGCCCCAGACCCGCGCGCAGACCTCTCGCACCCGCGAGGGGTCTTTTCGTTTTCCGGACCATCCCACCGGAGGCGGAGCGTGCGGGACCATGGGAGGGCGCGGAACCGGTTATTCCGGTAGCTCGAGATCCATCCGACAGGAGCCAGACCACCATGAAGGATCGGCCCGACGACAGTTTCCACGTCTTCGACACCACGCTGCGCGACGGCGCGCAGCGCGAAGGCATCAACCTGACGGTCGCGGACAAGCTCACCATCGCCCGTCACCTGGACGACTTCGGCGTGGGCTTCATCGAGGGCGGCTGGCCCGGTGCCAACCCGCGGGACACGGAGTTCTTCGCCCGTGCCCAAGCGGAGATCGACTTCAAGCACGCCCAGCTCGTCGCGTTCGGCGCCACCCGCAAGGCGGGCGTCAGCGCCGCGGACGACCCGCAGGTCAAGGCGCTGCTCGACTCGGGCGCCCCGGTGATCACCCTGGTGGCCAAGTCCCACGACCGCCATGTGGAGCTGGCCCTGCGCACCACGCTGGAGGAGAACCTGGCGATGGTCGGCGACACCGTCGCCTATCTGCGGTCCCAGGGCCGCCGGGTGTTCCTCGACTGCGAGCACTTCTTCGACGGCTACCGCGCCAACCCCGACTACGCCAAGCGGGTCGTCTCCGCCGCCCACGAGGCGGGCGCCGACGTGGTCATCCTCTGCGACACCAACGGCGGCATGCTGCCCGGCCAGATCGACGCCGTGGTCCGTACCGTCCTCGCCGACACCGGCGCCCGCCTGGGCATCCACACCCAGGACGACACCGGCTGCGCCGTCGCCAACACCCTGGCCGCGGTCGACGCGGGCGCCACCCACGTCCAGTGCACCGCCAACGGCTACGGCGAGCGGGTCGGCAACGCCAACCTGTTCCCGGTCGTCGCCGCCCTGGAGCTGAAGTACGGGCGCCGGGTGCTGCCCGAGGGCGCGATGGAGGAGATGACCCGGATCTCGCACGCGATCGCCGAGGTCGTCAACCTGACGCCCTCGACCCACCAGCCCTATGTGGGTGTCTCCGCCTTCGCCCACAAGGCCGGACTGCACGCCTCCGCGATCAAGGTCGACCCGGACCTGTACCAGCACATCGACCCCGAGCGGGTCGGCAACACGATGCGGATGCTGGTCTCCGACATGGCGGGCCGCGCCTCGATCGAGCTGAAGGGCAAGGAGCTGGGCATCGACCTCGGCGGCGACCGGGCGCTGGTGCAGCGGGTGGTCGAGCGGGTCAAGGAGCGCGAGCTGGCGGGCTACACGTACGAGGCCGCCGACGCCTCCTTCGAGCTGCTGCTGCGCGCCGAGGCCGAGGGCCGCTCCCGCCGCTTCTTCCGGGTCGAGTCCTGGCGCGCGATCGTCGAGGACCGCCCGGACGGCACCCACGCCAACGAGGCGACCGTGAAGCTGTGGGCCAAGGGCGAGCGCATCGTCGCCACGGCGGAGGGCAACGGCCCGGTCAACGCGCTCGACCGGGCGCTGCGGGTCGGCCTGGAGCGGATCTACCCGCAGCTGGCCAGGATGGAGCTGGTGGACTACAAGGTCCGCATCCTGGAGGGCAAGCACGGCACGGAGTCCACGACCCGGGTCCTCGTCTCCACGACGGACGGCAAGGGGGAGTGGTCCACGGTAGGCGTCGCCGAGAACGTGATCGCCGCCTCCTGGCAGGCCCTGGACGACGCGTACGCGTACGGCCTGCTCCGCGCGGGCGTGGAGCCGCAGGAGTAACGCCCCGGGAGCGCCCCCGCACGAGCCCTTCCGGGCCCGGCAGGGCCGCCCCCGGCGCCCCCAGCGCCGCGCGCCCACGGGGATGCCCGCGGTGCGGGGGCGTCGCGGTGCGGGGGTGACATGGCGTGGTGTAGCGCATCGCGGGGGCGGCGCCGTGGCGTATGGACGCCGCTGAACCCGGGCATCATCCCGCTGCCCGGGTTCACCGCAGGAGGTTCGGCCACCTCAGGAGGTCCCATGCCAGCGCGCCCGTTCGGCTTCTGGTCCCGGCGGGGGTTTCTGGGCGTGGTCGCCGCCGGGGCGTTATGGCCGGGGCAGGCCCGGGCCGCCGGGGTGGACTTCGGCGTGCTGCGGCGGCGCTGGACCGACCTCGCGCTCGGCACCGGCTACGACCCCGCCGCCGAGCCGTACGCCAGCCGCCTCGCCGAGACCGGACGGCTGGCCGCCGGGTTCCGTACGGGCATGGCGCCCGCCGCCGCCTCGCTCTGGCCCGACCAGCCCTTCGACCCGCCCGCCGGGATCACCCAGAGCTACGCGCGCCTGAACACCATGGCCCAGGCCTACGCCCAGCCCGGCACCGGCCTCACCGGCGATCCCGGGCTCGCCGACGACATCGCCCGCGGCATCGATCACCTCGACGCCACCGTCTACCACCCCGGCACCACCCGCTACGGCAACTGGTGGGAGTGGCAGATCGGCAGCCCCCGGCTGCTCCTGGACACCCTCGCGATCCTCTACGACCGGCTCGGCGACGAGCGGCGGGCGCGCTGCCTCGCCGCCGTCGACCACTTCGTGCCCGACACCATGCTCGGCGACTACACCGGCACCAGCACCGGCGCCAACCGCGTCGACCTGTGCCGCGTCGTGGCGCTGCGCGGCATCCTCGGCGCGGCGCCCGCCAAGGTCGCGCTCGCCCGGGACGCGCTCTCGCCCGTCTTCCCGTACGTCACGAAGGGCGACGGGCTCTACGCCGACGGATCGTTCATCCAGCACACCTGGGTCGCCTACTCCGGCACCTACGGCTACGTCCTGCTCGACGGCCTCGGTCGGCTCTTCGCGCTGCTGGCCGGGTCGGAGTGGGAGGTCACCGACCCGAACCGGCGGATCATCCTGGACAGCGTGGAGCACGCGTACGCCCCGCTGCTGCACGACGGGCTGATGATGGACTGCGTCTCCGGCCGGGCCGTCAGCCGCGGCGTCCAGACGAACGACCCGCGGGCCATCGCGCAGAGCGACCACCAGCGCGGCCATCTGCTCCTCGCCGCCATCGTGCTGCTCGGCGCGGGCGCGGACGACGCCGCGCGGGAGCGCTGGAACGGCATGGTCAGGGGTTGGATCGAACGCGACACCGGCCACCCCGTGCTGACCGACCCGCAGTTCGGCGTCGCGGACCTGGCGCGGCTGGCGGCCGTGGCGAAGGGGCCGGGACCGGCGCTGCCCGAGCCGGTGGGCCACCGGCTGTTCCCGGCGATGGACCGGGCCGTGCACCGGCGCCCCGGCTGGACGGCCGCCCTGGCCATGGCCTCGGACCGGATCGCGTACTACGAGAACGGCAACGGCGAGCACCCGCGCGGCTGGCACACCGGCGCCGGAATGCTCTCCTGGTGGGCCGGTGAGCGCACGGCGTCCCAGTACACGGACGCCTTCTGGCCCACCGTCGACCCCTACCGGCTGCCCGGAACCACCGCCTCCGCCCGGCCACTGGCCGACAACGAGGGCGGCGGCTGGGGCGAGCCCAAACCCGCCGCGCGCTGGGTCGGCGGCACCACGGACGGCGAGTTCGCCGCCATCGGCCAGGACCTGCGCGGGCTCGGCTCCACGCTGCGCGCCAAGAAGTCCTGGTTCTGCGTGGCCGACGCGGTCGTCTGCCTCGGCGCGGACATCACCGCCCGCGACGGCGCCCCCGTCGCCACCGTCGTCGACAACCGCAACCTCGGCGCGGACGGCGCCCCCACCCTCACCGTCGACGGCGTCCCCCAGCCCGCCGCCCCCGACCGGACCCGCACCTTCCGCCGGGCCCGCTGGGCCCATCTCGCCGGGCACGGCGGCTATGTCTTCCCCGGCGGCGCCACCCTCAACGCCCGCCGCGAGGCCCGCACCGGCTCCTGGCGGGACATCAACACCGGCGGCTCCCCGGCCCCGGTCACCCGCCGCTACCTCACCCTCTGGCACGACCACGGCACCGACCCCGACGGCGCGGACTACGCCTACCTCCTGATGCCGGGCGCGGGCCCGGCCGCCCTCGCCGCCCGGGCCGCCGACCGCCGCTGGCTGACCGTGCTCGCCAACTCCGGTGCCCGGCAGGCGATCGCCATCCCGTCGCTCGGCGTCACGGCCGCGAACTTCTGGGCCCCGGGCACGGCGGGCGCGCTCACCGCGAGCGCCCCGGCGAGCGTGCTGCTGCGCCGTACCGGGACCCGTACCGGGACGCGCACGGCGCACCTCGCGATCGCCGAGCCGCTCCGCACCGGGGAGCCGTTCGAACTGCGCTGGGCGCGCCCGGTGCGCGCCGTGAAGGCCCACGACGCCACGGTCGAGGTGCTGGCCACCGGCGCCGCGCTGCGGCTGCGCGTCACCCCCGGCACGGCCTGCGCCACCCACCGCTGCGAGATCGCGCTGTTCTAGGGGATCCCCCAGGCGGCGCCGGGCCGTGGCCCCGACGGCTGTCGGCCGTTCGGGTGGTAAAGCCCACCGGTTACGGGGCGTCGCCCACAAGATTGTGGGGTGCCGACAGCCCTCCGGGCCCTTGGGGGTGCCGGGTAAGGGGAAATCCGCTGTCCAGTTCTGTTCCGCCTGCCCACGAAAACGGGCCCGACGTTGTATGGAATTGACATGCGTTTCCGAGGGTCAGGGAACGTACCGTCGTTCCATGACCAATCTCGAAGGTGCGCCCGAAGAGGCGAGTGACGTCCGCGGGCGCGTCGCCGAGCTGCACGCGATCCGCGAGCAGGCTCGGCGCGGCCCGAGCGAGCGGGCGACCGAGGCCCAGAAGGCCAAGGGCAAGCTGACGGCTCGCGAGCGGATCGATCTCCTGCTGGACGAGGGGTCCTTCAACGAGGTGGAGTCGCTGCGGCGGCACCGCGCGACCGGTTTCGGGCTTGAGGCGAAGAAGCCCTACACCGACGGGGTCGTCACCGGCTGGGGGACCGTCCACGGCAGGACGGTGTTCGTTTACGCACACGACTTCCGGATCTTCGGCGGCGCGCTGGGCGAGGCCCACGCCACCAAGATCCACAAGATCATGGACATGGCCATCTCGGCCGGGGCGCCGCTGGTGTCCCTGAACGACGGTGCCGGGGCCCGTATCCAGGAGGGCGTCTCGGCGCTCGCGGGCTACGGCGGCATCTTCCAGCGCAACACCAAGGCGTCCGGCGTCATCCCGCAGATCAGCGTGATGCTCGGCCCGTGCGCCGGTGGCGCCGCCTACTCCCCGGCGCTCACGGACTTCGTCTTCATGGTCCGCGAGACGTCCCAGATGTTCATCACCGGACCCGACGTGGTCCAGGCGGTGACCGGGGAGAAGGTCAGCCAGAACGGCCTGGGCGGCGCGGACGTGCACGCCGAGACCTCGGGCGTGTGCCACTTCGCGTACGACGACGAGGAGACCTGCCTGGAGGAGGTGCGCTACCTCCTCTCGCTGCTGCCGCAGAACAACCGGGAGAACCCGCCGACCGCCGAGGCCGACGACCCGGCCGACCGGCGCGGCGAGTCGCTGCTCGACCTCGTCCCGGCCGACGGCAACCGCCCGTACGACATGCGCAAGGTCATCGAGGAGATCGTCGACGACGGCGAGTACCTGGAGGTCCACGAGCGCTGGGCGACCAACATCATCTGCGCCCTGACCCGGCTCGACGGCCAGGTCGTCGGCATCATCGCCAACCAGCCGCAGTCGCTGGCCGGGGTGCTGGACATCGAGGCGTCGGAGAAGTCCGCGCGCTTCATCCAGATGTGCGACGCGTTCAACATCCCGCTGATCACCTTCCTCGACGTGCCCGGCTTCCTGCCCGGCGTGGACCAGGAGCACGGCGGGATCATCCGGCACGGCGCCAAGATGCTGTACGCGTACTGCAACGCGACCGTGCCGCGCATCTCCGTCATCCTGCGCAAGGCGTACGGCGGCGCGTACATCGTCATGGACTCCCAGTCCATCGGCGCCGACCTGACCTACGCCTGGCCGACCAACGAGATCGCGGTGATGGGCGCCGAGGGCGCCGCCAACGTGATCTTCCGCCGTCAGATCGCCGACGCGGACGACCCCGAGGCCATGCGCGCGCGCATGGTCAAGGAGTACAAGTCCGAGCTGATGCACCCCTACTACGCGGCCGAGCGGGGCCTGGTGGACGACGTCATCGACCCGTCCGAAACCCGTGAGGTCCTGATCCGGTCCCTGGCGATGCTGCGCGACAAGCACGCCGACCTGCCGTCCCGCAAGCACGGCAACCCGCCGCAGTAACGCCACGAGGGAAACGAGGACATCGTGAGCACGCCCACCGACATCGCCACCCTGGTCCGGGTCGAGAAGGGCCACGCCGACGCCGAGGAGCTGGCCGCGGTCACCGCCGTCCTGCTCGCCCGCGCGGCCGCCACCGCCGGCCACTCGCGCGACGGCGGCGCGGTCCGCCCGCGCCGCAGCGCCGCGCGCTGGCGCCGCCTGGAGCGCCGCCCGGCGTTCAGCGCCCCGCACAGCTGGCAGGGCTGACGCCCACCGCCTGACGGGCACACACGCGAAATCCCCCGCACTCCCAGAGG
>NZ_JBHWJI010000066.1:0-48819 GCF_042731515.1 Streptomyces sp. NPDC059850 | reverse complement strand
CAACTCGCGGCGCTCCCACTCCTCCAGGAACCTCAGCCTCCGCTTCAAGCACATCGCGGACGGTTCACACGGAGACCAGAGGGAACGCCGCCCAAGGTCGTGGCGGACGGCGCGGCGGCTGACACGCACGAGCCACCCCCCGATCGTCTGACACCGCCGCGCCCGCCGGAAACACGCCAACTGAGGACAGCGAACCACTCACGAAGATCCCACACCACCAAGCCAGAACCAGACGCGAGGCCACCACACCCACGGCATACCGGAGCAGCCCGATGATCCGCAACGAACCCACACCGCCGACCACGAAAAGCCATACACCGCGATCACCAACCTCGCACAGCAAAACACCCCACACCAAACACCTCCACTGCCCCCCAACCCCAGCCCGCCCACCCCACAACCGACCAAACAGCCACCCAGCACAACCCACAACCACCACGACAGACACAAACCCGCTACCCACACAACGAGCAGTAACACGCGACAAACAACGAAGATGACAGACATCGGTGGCGCGGGGAGTACGAGCCCGGCACGATCTGGAAGCCGATCAATCTTCGTGGTCCGCAAGACATGCGTCCCGTCGCGGTCGCTCACGTTTCCCGATCCACACCGCGAGGATCAGACAGGCAGCCATGCAACCCAGCGCGGTGGCCTGTAATGCCGTATCGGAGGCCGCTTCCGCACCTACGCCGTGGCTTTGGTCGCTGACGGCCCCGGCGAGGGCAACGCCGAGGCCGGCCGCCACCGTGATGATGGTCTTGGTGACTCCTGATGCCTCCCCGGCCCGCTCTGGTCTGATCACTCCCTGAGTGGCGATGAGGGTCAGTGAATTGGCTATCCCGAGGACCACACCGCCGACGGTTGCCGCGGTCAGGTACATCGCGAGTGATGACGCCCAGGCGAGGCAGGCGAGGACAACGGCTCCCATGCCGAGGCAGATGGTCATCACGCGCACCGCGGCTGGTGGAGCCACACAGCCTGCGAGCGGACCTGCGAGGGCCATGGCCAGTGCCGGGACGAGGAAGGCGGTACCGGCGACGGCGACCGACAGGTCCCACTGTCCCTGGAGCGTCAGAGGAACGACGAATAGGAACATGACTGTTGTGGTGTTGGCTACTCCCCCGGCGAGTGTGAGTGCCACGTAGGGGCCATTGCGGAAGAGCGTGAGTTCGACCAGTGGGCTTGCTGTCTTCTGTTCTTGCCGTACGAACCAGGTCAGCAGGGCAGCCACGACGACCAGACCAGCCAAGCCGACGGGCCACTGCCAGTGTCGGCCGCGGTCGACGACGAAGGCGAGGGCCGCAAGCGCGGCCGTGGCGGTGAACAGCCCGCGCCAGTCGACCCTCCGGTGCGTGCTGGTGTCGTAGCTTTCGGCAGTGCGGGAGGCCCATACCGCGCCGAGCACGGTGAGGGGGACGGTGAGCCAGAACACCGCCCGCCAGGACACTGCGTCGGTGAGGACGCCGCCGATGAACGGGCCGCAGGCGGTGGCGATTCCGCCGATGCCCAGTGCGCGGCCGGTGGCCCGGCCGCGCAGTTCGCTCGGGTAGAGGTTGGTCAGCAGGGACAGTCCGACCGGCATGATCATTGCGGCGCCCGCGCCTTGGGCCACCCGGGCGCCGACCAGAACGGGCAGTGTCGGGGCGAGTGCGCAGACCAGGGACGACGTGCCGAACAGGGCAAGGCCCAGGACCAGTAGCCGCCGTCGGCCGAACAGGTCGCCAAGGCGTCCCGCGCCCAGCATCAGCGTCCCTGTGGACAGCAGATACGCGCTGATTACCCACTGCAGGCCGTCGCCTCCGGCGTGGATATCACGGCCGATCTGCGGCAGGGCCAAGTTCAGGGCGAACGAATCGAGCTGGATGCAGAACACGCCTACGGACATGGCCAGCAGGGCCCATCGTCGGCTAGCGAGTGCCGAAGTCACTACGGTCGGCCTCCTTCCTCACGCTGCAGCGGCAGCATCGTCGGGAACACCGCCGCACGGTGGAGCGGCGGTTGAGGAGCTGATGGCGGAGGGGGAAGGCGCAGCCAGAGGAGGGACCCTGAAGAGAGGGTCGCTGCTGCTCAGAGAAGTGGAAGATGCGAGGCCCGGAAGAGGGGGACCCGTCCGCAGAAGGCGGAATGCCACGTCATGCGGAGCGATACGTAGGGCTCGCTGCTCGCCGGACGGCTGAGAGATCACTGTAGTCGACACCGAACTGCTTGCCAACTCCCCCTGGTTGTCGTGGAAGCCGACACGGGGGTCCGAGAGATATCGGCCATCATCGGCTGGGTGCTGGCCCGCTCGCCCTTCGTGGTGCTCGTGTGCTCTCCGGATCGGTGCCGTGTCGCCGCGCATCCGGTGCCCGTGCGGTAAATGCCCAGCTCATCGGTCGTCATATGTGGGTGGCACTGGTCGGCGTCGCTTGCGTGTGCGGCCCCGGCGCGAGCGGGTCGGCGCTGCACCGTCCGCCACGCCGCGTCTACACCCGCACACCTGCTGTGACCAGCCCTTTTCCTGGAATGCGATGCCTGATTGCCGACGGGGCTGAATTGAGGGCCCCCGCCGTTGGCTGCCTCATCGTCCGACTGCTACCAATTTTGTGTGACCCCCGAGGGTGATGTGCAGAGATTTTCCAGAGTCATGTTCTCGTGGGGTCACATTGGGCTGCGTGCACATTCTGAAGGAAGCCGAGAGAACGCAATCCCTGCACTTCGCGACGAACTCAGGCGGTTGCAATGGCGCTGGATACTCAAGCGATCCCCCCCCTACCCGTCCGCAGCTGGAAACGACTCGCAGGACGCGCTACAAGGCGGAAATAGCATCTGTGTCTCCCGCGACGAGCAGAACTACCTTCGAGCAGTACGACATATGTTTTCTCGGCGTCAGCCTCGAGAACAGCAAATTCACCACCGCAAAACTTGCGAGCATGGTCAAATGGACCTCGCGGAGGTTCACCCGCTGCACTGTGCTCATCGGTGACAGCATCCACCGGCTCACACTGGAATCGACCCGCGGGATACCACCCGAGGAGGCCCGGGACCGCGCACTGGAACTCGGCAACCAGTTCGCGGAGAACGAGCGAAAGGTCTTCGACGAGTACCGTGATGGTGTATCCAGGATCTTTCAGCACGCTTTCCGAGATAGCGATAGGAGAACATCCGGGAGCACCAGAAGAGCTGCGCGACCTCGTCGTCGTGTCCCTCCATCTGAAAGGCCGGTGAGCATGGAATCCACGCCTCGTACGCCGACCCCCGAGATACGCCGGGGGCAGATATACCGAGACGTCTACGCGAAGCGTTCTCCTGACCAGCCGACCCTAGGTGCAGCGCAGCTCGAGAAAGCCCGGATTTCCTCTGGGCAGCTGTGCTTCATGGATTCTTCTGCGCAGGACAGGGCATTCAGTGACGGATTCTTCTTCTTGGAGATCCCTGCCGAAGTCGACGTCTCGGCCGGTGACGCGTTCGCTCAGCAGTTCTGCTGCGGGCCGTCCACCGTCCCGTATGGCCGGTTCCGCACCATCGGCAACGACCGCTTCGGCGACCTGCTGCTCGGCTTCCACCAGCGGATCAATCAGATCGAGCAGTTTCTTCTGGAACGGCGCTTCTGGGGCACCGATTATCCGCCGGAGATCGCCGCGCTCGGTGAGGTGCTCACCCGGATTTCGCAGCAGGTGCTGTGCTCCGTGCTCGCTCACGTGGGCATATCCGAGCAGGACTGGGCGCGGGCCACCGGCGGCTGCTCCCAGTCCGGCGGCTCGTATCACCTGACGTTCAACCGCTATCGGCCCGCCCACGAGGAGATCGGCCTCAGCTCTCATAAGGATGACGGCTTCCTCACCATCCTGCGGACCACTGCTCCGGGCCTGGAGGTCGCCCGTGGAGACCACCGGCTGCACGAGGAAGAAGGCGAAAACCAGCATGGCGATTCAGCGGATGGACAACGTCGGCATCGTCGTCGAGGACATGGATGCCGCCATCGCGTTCTTCGTGGAACTCGGTATGGAGCTGGAGGGCAGGGCGGAGGTAGCGGGCCTCGTCGCCGACCAGTGCACCGGACTCGACGGCGTCCGCTGTGACATCGCGATGGTCCGGACCCCGGACGGTCACAGCCGGCTCGAGCTGGCGAAGTACCGCAGCCCCGCGGCGATCAGCGCCGGGCCGCGCAGCCGGCCGCACAACATTCTGGGCACGCACCGCGTCATGTTCGCCGTCGACGACATCGAGGACACCGTTGCCCGACTGCGCCCTCACGGCGCCGAGCTGCTCGGCGAGATCGCCCGGTTCGAGGACAGCTATCTGCTCTGCTACCTCCGCGGCCCGGCGGGCATCATCGTCGGACTGGCCGAGCAACTGGGCTGAGCAGGAGGAACCGAACCATGCAACCGAACGAGATCATCTAGTTTCTGAACCGCCCGATCAGCCAGGAGCGGTGTGTCTCGTCTGCGCCAGCATCGGCTCGGTCGGTGGTGTCAGCACATGGCCACCCGCGCGCACGTCGTGCGCATCACCACCGCCCTCAAGGCAGGCCTCGCTGCCGCCTGAGCCTGCCGCTCGGCAGAACACCACCCGGGTCGGCCGCGTGTCCGGCAGGCAGGCGCTTCGGCCCCACCACGCCGTGGTAGCGGAAGCGCCTCCGTATCCGCGTCCCGGCAGCTCAGCTCTGGGCAGCTGACGGGTCCATCCACACCACTTCCCAGGTGTGACCATCAAGGTCCTGGAAGGACCGGCCGTACATGAAGCCGTGGTCCTGGGGCTCTCCGGCGGGCGCGCCGCCCGCAGCCAGTGCCTTGTCCACCAGCTCGTCGACCTTCTCGCGGCTCGCCGCGCTCAGGCACAGAAGCACCTCCGAGGTCTTGGTGGAGTCCGCGATCTCCTTGTTGGTGAAGTCCTGGTAGCGCTGTCTGGTGAGCAGCATGGCGACGATCGTCTCGCTGATGACCACACATGCGCAGTCATCCGTCGTGAACTGCGGGTTGATCGAGTAGCCCAGCTCGGTGAAGAACTTCTTCGAGGTCTCCAGATCGTTCGTCGCGAGGTTGATGAAGATCATCTGCTGGTACACGGGCCGTCTCCTTCGTCTGTGGCCTTTCACAGGGATAGACCGCGTTGTCCCACGAAACTCATCGCTCGCCGAAAGGAATCTTTGCGCACTGGGGGACGTCGGGAGCGCGGTGCCACCGAGCGAGACCTCAGTGGCCGGGAGTGTGATGGCCAGGACAGCCGGTAACGGCCGACGCGCCACACCCACGACCGGGACCGCGGCGAACCCGCCGCCGAGCCCGAACAAAACCGTCGTGGCTCCAGTGAGGAGCCCGATCCCGACCAACATCACCACGTCCACGGGACCGCCCCATCAGGGCCGCCACCGTCTCGTATTGCGAAGGTCGGCACTGTTCCGTCGTGTCTCGGCCACTACGACCGTCCCGCCCGAGCGCGCCGCCGAGTTCGGGGCTAATTCGACCTGTCCGGGCGGGAGGGGTGCGTTGCCGAGCCGATGCTGCGCGAGATCGCCGGGCGGGCCGCGCGCTTGCCTTCCACCTCGCGAACCCGCCCTCCACCGATTTGGCGGAACTGTGCCGGGCATACCTGGCCGCACCGGATGTCGGCATCACCGGGGCAGCTCAGCCGTCTGGCGGCCCCGCGCCCGCCTGCTCGCGGCCCTTCCGCTGAGGGTCGCCGCCACCCTGCGCCTCGTTGGGCCGGGTGCGGGGGGGGTGTCAGGTGAGCCCCCGGCCTCGTCGGTCTGGGTCGGCAGGACGGTGAAACCCCAGCTCATGCAGCAAGCGCCCGTGCCACCGCCGCCACGGGACGGGGTGCCACCGGGATACGTACCGGCACGACCGGCGAACGGTCCGACCATACGCGGTACGTGGTCTTAGCAGGATCCACCAGGGGGTCGCCGAGAGTGGTCCGTCCCTCGGAGTACAGCCTGTCGCATTCGGGGGTGGGAAGGGCGACATAGCAACCTCCCCTCTTGGTGGCGGAGTCGTACGGCTGCCAGTAGCCGTACCGGCGTCGTCCGCTTGCGTGCACCGTGAGAAACACCGGAGTGCGGGAGTCGGACACGACACGGAGAACGCCAGCGCCCGCAACGTCGGATGGGGCCTCGGAACGGGAGCGGGTCTGGTAGAGGGCGGGGGACATCACGATCGCCTTTCCGAGGGGCCTGGGCTCAAGATCAACTACCCAATTAAAGCAGCGTTTCGATCTCAGGTACACAACTTCCCTTCGAGCAAAGGTGCTTGGGTCAATCTGCCCCGCACCGGCCCAGCTGCAGGTCCCCGGCGTGCCTTCGACCGCTTTCCGCCCGGGCCTGATCGACCCGGCTGACGCGTTGCCCGGCCTCCTGCCGGTCCCGGATCACGTTGGCCAGGGCGAAGGCCGACGTCACCAGGTAAAGCATGGCGATGGCCGCGGCCCGGTCGGTTGTTCGGCGTCGACTCGACTTCCTGCCGGGCACATCAGCACGCAGCTGGGGCGCCCCGCAAGCCTCCGGCCGACTACCCGCCGACCCGGGGCGGCCCGGGGATCACTCGGCGCCTCTGCCCTGGACCGGCGCAAGCAACAGCTGGCGCGCGTCGTCCTTTCGAACTCTCCCCTGTCACACAGAAGAGCGACCACCACCGGGCGCTCCAGATGATCCGACGGTGGATGAAGGGCTTGTGCTACTCGGTCGGCAGGAGGCAGCGGCATCCGCCGCCGCGCCTCACACGCGCGGACGCACCCTGCGACGAAGAGGCCAGCAGAAACGGCGCGGGTCCGCGCAGGCCGACCAGGGCGGACCAGCCACAGGTCGGGATGACCACCACCGCGAGGAGCCCGCCGCCCCCAAGACCTAGCTGGCTTCGAAGATCTTTACTAATTGGGTGGCATGGTCGTCATTGCGTGGGATGCTCGCATCGCCACCGCGCCTCTGGAATCGTGACCGCGGTGCCGACCCCGCACCGGAGAGACGGGGCGACCTACACGGGGGCCGCGGAGCCCGCCGGAAGAAGAGGGGCGCTGTGCTCAAGATCGACGATGTTACGTACGACAAGCGGTCGGCCGCCGGGGCCAAGGCGGCGGTCTTTCAGGCGTTCGGCACGGCGGTACCGAAGGAGGGCACGCCTCAGCGCGCGGTGCTGGGCTCGCTCGCCTTCGTCGCGGCAGGCGATCCCGCTGCGTTCGAGCTGCAGGATGTGCGGCAGGTGTTCGGGGATTTCGTCGCGCAGGCGGCGCAGCTTGCGGAGGCGGCCGCGACGGATCGGGCGTGGTGCCAGCAGCATATGGACCATGGCACCGCTGGGGAGCTGGATGCCATGAGGCAGCGCCAGGCCACCACCCTTGAGGGGCTCAGGGCGCAGGGCACGGTCGTGATCACCCGGGGCACCCATCCGGTCCAGGCCCGGCAGATCCTCACTCATGTCACCTTCGGTGGCCTGCCCCTGGACCCTGCCATCGTGGCGTCGCCCAGTGCCACCGATGCCGACGCGCAGACCGGTCTCGGGGTGAAGGACACGGTGGCGGGCCGGATCGAGGAGTGGTCGCTCGGCGCGCTGACGGGCTTTTCCCTGGATGGCTTCATGCTGATCGCCGAGGCGGACGTCAAGCGGGTCACACTGCCTCGCAGCGACTCCGCCACCGTGGCCGGGGAGGCGGGGGTGTGCGGATACGCCGCCGCCGGACTCTCACGCGTCACCATCCTGGCGGAAGGCCGGACCTCCAACGAACCCCCGGAGAAGCGGGAACTGCAGCGCATCAACACAGAAATCGGCCGGAACACCGCTGCCGTGGTCGGCCTGCTGAAAGCGGCGGCGCTTCAGCACCGCCACACCGCCCTCTAAACGCTGTTCCCCCTGCGGAAATCCTGTCGATCGTCAGTGTCTCGGTATTTAGCATGAGCTCATGCCTACCGCGAAGACCTCGTATGTGTGCCTGCCGTGCCGGGCGTCGTACAAGCAGCCCTACGTCGGTGACCACGAGCGGCTGTGCCCGCGTTGCACAAAACCAATGGTCCACGTGGGGTCCGCCTTCGCTCCGCCTCGCCGACGGGACACGGCGGGTTGGAGGGTGCTCTCTGTGCTGCTCCACGCAGGGGTGCGTTTTCACAAGAGCTGTTGCGGAGGCCCCGGTTACCGCCCACGTACCCTCCACGAGATACGCGAACGGATGGCATACGCCCGCGCCACCGGAGAGCCGTTCGAAAGGGCTTTGGTCCGCCTCGACCTCCCCTGACCTTGCGAGGAGTCTCAGGTACGGGGTGTGGGAAGTCCCGCCACGGCCCATTTCGCCCTCGTGGACAGCCGGGCGAGTGCCTTCGCCGAGTTCTTGCCGATCGTGTCCAGCAGGCGCCTGCCGTGCTTCATGGTCGTACGCGCGAGTTCCGTGTCGCCTGCGTCGACCGCGGCGAGTGTCAGCTCCAGGTGCTGCTCGGTGATCATTCGGCCGAGTCCCCGCCGGTGCCATTGCCGCACCGTTGCGTCCGGCGCCGTGCCGTCGGCGCCGACCGCCGCTCGTGCCCGTTCCAGTGCCCGCCCCGCTGCCGCGAGGTCACCCTTGCGGCGCTCCAGACGGGCCAGGACGTACGCCTCGGAGGCTCGGTCCCACGCCGTGTCCTGAAGGGAGAGGAGGAAGTATTGGGCGCGGGCAGCCTGTGGGTAGTCGCCGATGTGTTCCAGCGCGCGGCTCAGTTCACGCAGCCGGTCCGGGTCCGGGCCCGTGTCGTCCAGCATGCGGATGAGCGCGACCCGGGTGTTCTCGACGCGACCCTGCCGGTGGGCCAGCTCGATCCAGGTGAACTCGCCCTCAGTAGCGAGATCCTGCCCATAGCGTCTCGCCTGCTCGGCGCGGGCCCACTCGACCGCCCCGGCGCTGCCGGTGACCTGTCCGGAAGTGGCCGACCGCAGCAGCGGCACGTCCCTGTCCTGCCCGTGGGAGGCGACCAGCGTCGCGGCCAGCCGCCGCTCCTCGTACCGCTCGGTGGGTGCGGCGTTCTCGTGCTCCAGTAGGAAACGCAGGTGTGGCAGGTCGCCGTCGCGGCGGTCGAATTGCACCGCGCGCAGCATCCCCGCGCGCAGCACGGGGTCTCCCGCTGCTTCCGCCTGTGCGCCGAGGTCACCGTGGCGCATCCGTTCCAGTGCCTCGCGGCCAGGGCCGAGGGCGATGTCGCGCAGGGGCTGCCGGAATGGTTTTTCGAGCTGGTAGGCCAAGAGGTCTTGGGAGTTGAGGAGCACGTGGTCCGGTTCGGTGCGCCTGGTGGCTGACTCGGACATGGCGAAAAGTTCGACCAGCGGCCGGTCCGGCAGCCCCAGGCCGTGGATCAGTGCCGCTCGCCGCGCGTCCAGGTCGGCGGCGAAGTCCTCCCGCGCTTGGCCGTCCGCCGCCCGTATGGCGGCGCGCAGGCTCTCCTCGTCCATATCGGCGGTGATGGTTTCGCACCACCAGGGCAGCCGGATGGTGATCTCGAGCGCCTCGCTGACATTGTCGGCGACCAGTGAGGCGTACCCGTCGTCGGACGCGTGGAGCACGGCCGTGCCCCCGGACAGGAAGTACGTACCGCCCATGTCGTCGCCGGCGATCGGCTCCAGGGACGCGCCGGATGCCAGGTGCACCTGCTCGAGGTGCTCTGCCCGGCACACGTCGAAGTTGAATGGGAATGCGGCAAGTTCGGCCAGATCAGGGCGGGTGCGCAAGAGTTCCAGTACGCGGTCGGTCATACGGCCGAACCTTAGCGAGGCTGTTGGCGGCCAGGGCCCGGGGGCCCTTGCGCGGGTTGCCAGTCCGGCGCCCATCGCGGGGAGGACGTGCTGGCCGGGCTGAGCCTGGACATGCCCGTCACCGAACACCTGGCGGAGCTGGTGCGGGGCCTGGACGCCGGGTGGAAGCAGCTCGCGACGCGCCTGGAGGAGGCAGGGCCGGCGGCGAAGGTCTCCATCGAGGTGCAGGACGACGGGCGGGTGAAGCTGAACGTCGACTAGCTCGGCGCGCTCGGCGAGCCGGTGAGGGACCTGTCCACCTCGGTGGTCGCGCTGCTGGTGTCGGAGGCGTGCAACATCGGCCTGGCCCCGGTGGTGAACCCCGGCTACGAGGCCCTGACCCGGGCCCGGCTCGTGCACGTCGATCAGTACTACCTGCGCGCCGACACGATCGCCGCGGCGAACGCCGCGCTGATCGCCGCCCAGGCCGAGGTGCCCATCGTGAAGTTCTGGGGCGACGGGCCGCGCTTCGTCGTCCCCGTCCGCACCGTCAGCGCGGCGCCGTCGCCGAGGTACTTCGGGTTCAAGCGCGGCATCACCGGGCTCAACGCCGTCAACGACCAGGTCGCGGGCATCGGGCAGATGGTCGTGCCCGGCACTCCGCGCGACTCCCTGCACATCCTGGACGCGCTGCCGAACCTGGACGGCGGCGTGAAGCCGGAGATGGTGGCCACCGACAACCGAGACGAGGACATCGCCCGCCTGTCGCCGCTCAAGCACCGCAACCTGAACCTGCTCGGCCGCTACAGCTCCCGGACGCCCCAGAACTGGACGAAGACGACGACGGGCAGGCGTGATTATCAGGAGCCGATCGGATCAATCCGTGACGGGCAGGCACTCGGCGAGCAGGGCGACGATGTCACGCCAGGCTCGCTGCGCGTGCCGTGGGTGGTAGCCGACGCCGGGAGGCGCGGCGTGGTCGACCGGTGGGTGGTGGAAGGCGTGAAGGGCTCCTCCGTAGACCACGAGGCGCCAGTCGACGCCCGCGGCCTGCATCTCTGCGGTGAACGCCGCCCGTTGCGCGGGCGGCATGATGGGGTCTTCCGACCCGACCCCGGCCCAGACCGGGCAGCGAATGCGTGCCGCCTCGCCCGGTCGGCCCGTGGTCAGTGCGTTGACTGTCCCAATCGCGCGCAGGTCGACGCCATCGCGACCGAGTTCCAGTGCGACCGCGCCCCCGGTGCCGTAGCCGACGGCGGCGGTCCGGTCGGGGTCGGCCCGTGATTCGGCATGCAACACGTTGAGCGCGGCGTGACCGATTCCTCGCATGCGGTCGGGATCGGCGAGCAGCGGCATGCAACGGGCCAACATTTCCTCTGGGTCTTCCACATAGCGTCCGCCGTGGAGGTCGAAGGCCAGCGCCACGTACCCCAGCTCGGCCAGAGCCTCGGCCCGCCGGCGCTCGACATCGCTGAGCCCCATCCCCTCGGGTCCGATCAGGACTGCGGGCCGGCGCTCGGCACCGGCCGGGAGCGCGAGGTATCCGATCATCGTCAGGTTGTCGGCCGGGTATTCGACCGTACGGGTTGTTACCGTCGTCATGCGACCGGACGGTAATGACCCTCGCGCCCGCTCGGGGTGGTGTTCACCGATGGCAGACAGCAGCCTGTCCCGACTACATCACCCGGACGCGTCGTCCGCCTGCCGTCAAACGATCGAATGACGACAGGGTCGGGCGTGCGTCCAATGAACCCAGTGATTCCGGGGTCTGACGACGGCTCCGATCCAACCCTCGACGTGCCGGGCGAGGTCGCCGACTTCCTCCGCACCACCGGTTGGAGCCCGCCCAGCGGGCCGCGCTCGACCAGGGGGCGACCGTACGGCGCGGCCAGGGCTACACCCTGCGCGTGACCGCCGTCCTGGCGGTGCACCACCAGCTCCTCGCCCGCTGCCAGCCGCTCGACGGCGCCCAGGGCGTCCCTAAACGGGCCAGCGCACTCACAGGCTGACCATGATCGTTCTCAGCGCCAACCGCCGCCCAGGTGCCGGGCCAGAAAGCGCTCGAGCGTGCGGTACAACTCGATGTTGCTGTCCGGGTTGATGAACCAGTGGCCCTCGGTCGTGTTCAGCAGGTACTCGACCTCGGCGCCACGGGACCGAAGCGCATCGACGATGCGGTCGGAGTGGCGGCGGGCGACGCGGACATCGTTGGCGCCGTGGATCAGCAGCATCGGTGCGGTGATGTCGTCGACCCGGCTGATGGGCGAGCGGGCGAGCATGTCGGCCTTCTGGCGGGGGTCGTCCGGGTCGCCGATGTAGCGCAGGTAGCTGTTCTTGACGAGGCGACGGGCTACCGGGACAACCGACTGGACGAGGTCGACGAGGTCGGACATTCCGGTGTAGCTGACGGCGGCGGCGAACCGGTCCGGGGTGAACGCGGCTCCGACGAGTGCGGCGTAGCCGCCGTAGGAGCAGCCGTAGATCGCGACCCGGTCCGGGTCGGTGTAGCCCTGTTCGACCGCCCAGTCGAGGGCGTCGATCAGGTCGTCGTGCATGCGCCCGGCGAACTGGCCGATCGCGGCCTGGGTGTGGGCCTTGCCGTAACCGGTGGAGCCGCGGAAGTTGACCTGCAGCACCGCGTAGCCACGGTTGGCCAGGAGCTGCACCTCTGGACCGTAGCACCAGCTGTCGCGGTACCACGGTCCGCCGTGCACCAGCAGCACGGTCGGCAGGTCGCGTGGCTCGATCCCGGTCGGCAGGGTGAGGTGGCAGGGCAGCGCCAGGCCGTCGCGGGCGGTGATGGTGATCAGGGTGACCGGGGCCAGCTGGGCCGGGTCGAGGTGCGGGAACGGTCGGAACAGGCGGCGCGCCTGTCCCGTGGCGTGGTCGTAGAACCAGGTGACGCCGGGATCGCGGTCGTGGGTGAAGTCCACCACCCAGCGCTGCGCCGTGGCGTCGCAGGACACGTGGGCCAGGTCGCCGTCGGACAGCTCGGCCAGTCGCGGCAGTACCGTGGCGAAGTGCGGGTCGAGCGCGTGGATCTCCTGACGGGCGCCGAGGTAGCGGGCGCCGAGCAGCTCCCCGGTGCTCGGGTGCAGGATCAGCGAGGACGGGAAGCGTGGGTCGGCCTCGGGGCGGGGGGTGTCCAGGTCGAACACGGGGTGGCTGTCCACCTCGCTCTGCTCGCCGGTCGTCAGGTCGACCCGCACCAGGCGGGTACGGTCCGAGCCGCGCGCCGAACCGATCCACAGTCCGTTTCCGTCCGGGGCCAGCACAGCCGGGAAGACCGCGAGGAGGACATCGGTACCGGGGAACCGCGCGATCGGGCGCGGCCCGCCCTGAGACCACTCCGAGAGCACGTGGTCTCCCCCCTCCTCCATGGTGAACACCAGCAGCTGGTCGGGGGTGTGCAGCCAGGACAGGATGTCGCCGGGGTTCTCCGCGGCCGTGGTCAGGCGGCCGGTCGCCAGGTCGAGCCGGAACAGGTCGATCAGGTCGGGGCGGCGCATGGTGAGCTGCACGAAAGCCGTCCCAGGCCGGTCCGGGGGGAGTTGCACACCGGTCAGCCGCACGCCCTCGAAGGGGGTCAGGTCGACCGCGGGCTCGTCGGGTCGGGTCAGGTCGACGCGATGCAGGTGCCAGTTCTCGTCGCCGTCGGTGTCCTGCTGGAACAGCAGGTAGCGGCCGTCCGTGGTCCAGAAGAAGGTGTCGATGTTGCGCCGGGTGTCCGAGGTGACGCGCCGGGCAGCCCGGGGTGTCGGCACCGTGGATGTCGTCGGGGGTGGCCCAGTCCGAGTCCAGATCACGGATGAAAACGTTGAGCCGCCCGTGCCACGGGGCGAGGTAGGCGACCTTCGTGCCGTCCGGGGACAGCAGGGCCCGGCTACGGGTGGGTGCCCCGAAGAACTCTTCGACAGCGATCAGTTTCGGCGGAGCGGTCATGATGGATCCTCATGGTCGATGGGTGCGGGCACCCCCGAGTCCACGCCCCGACGTCGCGTCATACTCAAGACCCCACGGAGTAATCTGGCTCACAGGGGTTCATCGGCACAGCGCTTCGGAGGCCGGTCAGGCCCCGTCGGGCCGGACCAGCCTCTGCTGGACCCGGTGCAGAACGCGGTGTTGCGCGGGCCTGAGAGTCTGCTCGTTCAGTTCGTCCATCAGCGCTGCGGCCTGCGCGTCGAGCGGGGACAGACCGGCCAGTCGCGCCACCACCGGCTCGAGGTGCGCCACCAGCTCGTCGATCAGCGTTGCGACCTCGTCGTCCGGGGTGTCGGGCTCGAGGGCGTAGAAGCGCGCCGTCAGCGGTTCGGATGCGGCCATGCCGTCGTTCGCGTCGCCGAGCAGAGCGGCGAGTTCCGCTGGGCCGTCCTTGCCGAGCAGGTGCCCGAGCAGGTGCCCGAGCAGGATCAGCTGTTCGTTCTCGTAGCGGACCATGTCCGCCGGTATTCCCGCCGTGGGGACGGAACGCCATGGCGAAAGCTCCGGAGGCAGGTCGGCCGGGGCGCCGCTGCGGCGCAGCGCGGCGATGCTGGCCCGGCGGGCGACGAGCCGTTCGACCTCGGCGGCGGCTTGGCGATCGAGCTCATCGAGCAGTTCCTCCGCGGCCGCCGGATCGTCCAGCACCGCGGGTAGCGCGGACAGCGGTACGCCGAGTGCGGTCATCCTCGTGATGCGCAGGAGCCGGACGAGGTGGCCTACGTCGTAGTGCCGGTAGCCCCCGGCCGAGCGCGGTGGCTCGGGCAACAGCCCGATCTGGTGGTAGTAGCGCAAGGTGCGGACAGTGACGCCGGCCAGCTCGGCCAGCTCACCGCTGAGCATCGGGCAGCTCCTTCGACTTCAGGTTGCGCAGAGCACGCGGGAGGCGGCGTCGTCCAGGCGGTGCCCACCGTCTCATACCTGAACAGCGGAGCTTGTCTCTGGCCGCGCCTACGGCTCCGTCGCGGACCAGCCGACCAGGGCGCCGCGCAGTGCGGCCACCAGGCGGGTGGCGGTCTCCTCTTCGGTGCGTCCGCTCTTGATGAGGTCGAGGATGTCGCGGGGGTCGAACAACGCGTTCCACAGGTAGAGGGCTTCGTCGCCGAGGTCTGGCAGGCCGAGTTCCTCGGTGGTCTGCCGCAGGGGCTCGGCAAGTGCTTCGGCTTGGGGGGTGAGGTAGCCGGTCCCTTCGCGGAGCCGCTCGAGGTAGCCGCGGTGGGAGCGCATCTGGGCCATCGCGCCGCCGTGTTCGAGGACGAGGGAGACCCAGCAGCGCGATACCGCTTCGAGTTTCGCCATGCCCCGGGTGGTCTGCCGGGCGCAGAAGTCGCGGAGTTCGGAGCCCACTTCGGCGCGGAAGGCGTGCAGGATCTCCTCGACGGAGGAGAAGTGGCGGTAGGCGGTCGCGGTGGACACTTCGGCGTGTTTGGCGATCTCGGCCAGGCTGACCGGCGTCGGCGAGTTCTCGAACAGCCGCGCGGCGGCCTTGATGAGGTACCTGCGGTTGCGTTCGGTGTCGCTGCGCATCGGCCGGCCCCCCGTGGCCTGCGTGACGGCGCTCACCGGAGAGCCGCGAGGCCGCGGGCCAGCCGGCGGACGCCCTCGGTGATGGCTTCCGGGTCGGCGGCGTACGACAGCCGCAGGTGTCCCTCGCCCCGGGCGCCGAACTCGCTTCCGGGTCGTACGGCGACGCCGTGGGTGCTGCGCAGCGCCGCGACGACCTCCACGGAGGGCAGGTCGAGGTCGTAGCGCGGGAATTGGTAGAAGGCTCCTTCCGGGGCGCTGAGGGTGAGGCCGGGGATGGCGGCCAGCTCGGTGCGCATGATCTCGCCGCGCTGCTCGTAGGCGGCGCGCATGCGGGCGATGTCTTCGTCGCAGCTGTGGACCGCGGCGAGCGCGGCGTCCTGGACGAAGGTGTTCAGGGAGCCGTTGAAGGTGTTGTGGATGCGGGCGGATGCCTGGATGAGCGGGGACGGTCCCCACAGGTAGCCGACGCGCCAGCCGGTCATCGCGTAGCTCTTGGAGAAGGTCTGGCAGTAGACGGTGCGGTCGCGCAGGCCGTCGATCGAGATCGTCGAGGTGAAGGGCAGTCCGGTGTAGTCGAGGTCCGAGTACGCCTCGTCGGAGATGACGATCGTGGAGGTGCCGTCGAGCAGCCCCGCGAGCGCGTCGAGTTCGTCGCGGCTGTGGACGATGCCGGTCGGGTTGACGGGGTTGCAGAAGACGAAGAGCTTGGCGCCGGTGAGGGCGTCGGCGAGCCGGTCGAGGTCCCAGTGCAGGTCCGGCGCGAGCGGGACGGGTACGACCGTGCCTCCGGCCATGCTGACCAGGTCCGCGTAGAGGGAGTAGGTGGGGTCGGGGATGACCACCTTGTCACCGGGGTTGACGATGCCGAGGATCGAGGCGGCGAGCCCGGCGGTTCCGCCCTGGGTGATCAGGATGTCGGAGGCGGAGACCGGTGCCCCGGCGATGCCGGTGAGCTTCTCGGCGAGCGCTTCGCGCAAGGGGGGCTCGCCCAGCAGTGGTGAGTAGTGGGTGCGTCCGGCGCGCAGTGAGGCGTGGGCGGCTTCGGTCACCGCCTGGGGTGTGTCGAAGCCGGGTTCGCCCATGGCGAGGGAGACGAGGTCGCCCTTGGACTGCGGTTGCTGCGTCCGGCGGGAGGCGGCCGCGATGCGGGCGGCGGCCTGAGCGGTGTCGAACAGGGGCGGCTGCGTGGTGGCGGTGGGCGGCATGCGGTCCTCCTGGTGGCGGGGTGGTCAGGCCTGCGGTGCGGCGTCGGCGGGTGCGCCCGCCCAACGGCTGATCTCGAGGTCGGCGGAGGTGTCGCGCTGGCGGGTGGGGGCGACGACGATCTCCTGGAGGACGACGCGCTGGGGCAGGGTGACGGCGAGGCGGATGGCCTCGGCCACGTCCTCGGGCTGCACCATCCCGGCGCGTTCGTCGGGCGCCGGGGGCCGGGCGCGGTTGTCGAGGATGGGGGTGTCCGCCTCGCCGGGCAGCACGGTGATCGCCCGCAGACCCTGGTTGCGGAAGGTGTTGTGCAGGAACGTCATGAAGTTGCGGACCCCGGCCTTGGCCGCGCCGTAGGCGGCGCCGCCGAGCAGGTTGGGGTTGACGGCGGCGAGCGAGGAGACGGTGACGATGGTCCCGGTGCCGCGGCCGAGCATGTCGGGGAGTACGGCCTGGGTGAACTGGAAGACGGCCGTGAGGTTCACGTCGAGGACCTGGCGCCACTCGTCGTGCGGCAGCCATTGCGGGTTGAGTACCGACGAGGCGCTGCCCGCGTTGTTGACGAGGATGTCGACCGGTCCGAGTTCGGAGTGGACACGGCCGAGGACGCGTGTGACGTCGTCCGCGCGGGTGACGTCCGCGGCGATGGCGAGGGCGGTGCCGCCCTCGGCGCGGATCGTGGCCGCGACGTCGTCGAGTGCTTCCTGTCTGCGGCCGAGGAGCACGACGGCGGTGCCGTCCCGGGCGAGCAGCCGGGCGGTCTCCAGCCCCATCCCGCTGCCCGCTCCCGTGATGATCGCGGTCCTGCCGGCCGACGTCGTCACCGTTCGTCCTCCATGACTGACTCCATGACTGACTCCATGACTGATATGAGATGGACTTTTCAAGTGAGAATATATTCTCACCTAGCTGCGGACAAGGGTGCCGCGAAGCCGAGTGCGGCGAACGCCTCCGTGACCGCGTGGCCGAGGGCGCGCACCTCCGCCTCGCGCCGCGCGAAGCGGCGCAGCGCGCTCTCGCGGTCGGTCCAGCGGAACCGCAGCTCCCGCCCGGGACCGGCCTGCCCGAGCAGGGGCAGGGAGGCCCGAGAGGCGACGCCGACGATCGGGTAGCCCGCGGTCAGGCTGCGGTAGCGGCCGAGCACGATCAGCTCGTCCGCGTGCGGGATCTGCAGTGCGCCGATGGGCACCCCGTGGGACACGATCTCGGTGTCGGTGTCCGGGTGGAGCACCGGCCCGTCCAGCCGCAGCCCGACATGGTTGGAGCGGTTGGTGACGACGTAGGTCGCCTCCTCGATCACCTCACGGATACCGGCGATCGTGTGGATCCCCTGGCTCGGGACGACGTCGATGTCCCAGGGCCCGGCGTCGAAGCGCGGGACCGGAACGGGAAGCCGGAACAGCGGCGCTTCGAACAGCCGTCGGCTGAATCCCTGGAATGCCGTGTCCAGGAGGACACGCGAGCCCCGGGCGACGGCCTGCCCGAAGCCCATGCGGGCGTCCGGGGCGGCGCTGCCCAGCAGGGTCTCAGCGGTCAGCGCGCCGTTCACGGCCAGATAGGTACGGGTCCCCCGGCTCACGTCCCCGTGGACCCGTACCTCGTGGCCCGCCGGTACCACCAGCGGAGACCAGCTTTCGACGGGCCCGCCGTCCACGGTGACCCGGGTGGCGGCGCCGGTCACGGCGAGCAGGACGTCCGCGTCCGGCACGAGCGCCAGTTCGCCGCCGAGGTTCTCGATCAGGGTCGCGCCGCGGGGGTTGCCCACGAGGAGGTTCGCGATGGCCGCCGAGTGCTGGTCGGCCGCGCCGCCCGTCGGGACACCGCGCCGCTCCGTGTCGCTACGGCCGAGGTCCTGGAACGTCGTGATCCATCCAGTGCTGGTGATCTCCAGCGCCACGGTCTTCATAGGGACTCCCCCACCGGCAGCAGGAACCCGGCCCCCAGGACCGCGGCCTCGTCCCGTGTGACGGGGACGAAGCGCACGATGTCGCCGGTGCCGAACGAGACGGGGTCCGGCCGGGAGATGTCGACGATGGTGCGCGGGGTGCGCCCGACCACGCGCCAGCCGGTCGGGCCGGGGAACGGCTGGATGATCGCGTGGGTGCCCGCGATCATGATCGCCCCGGGGGCGACGTCGGTCCGGGGCTCGGCGAGCCGGCGCACCGGCCTGGGCACCTTGAGACCGTCCATCATCGGGGCCATCGCCGCGCCGAGGAGGGAGATCGTGAAGCTGGACTCCGCGATCGCCTCGACGACCTCGGCGGGAGCCAGACCCATGTCCTCGGCGACGGACGCCAGATCGGGGCCGGTCTCCTCGTCGAAGACGACGGGAATGGCGAACTTCCGGACCGCACGCAGGTGGTCCGGCCCGTCCGACGGTGCCGGTGCCCACCCCGCCACCAGCCGGGCCGCGTACTCCACGTGCTGGAGCGCGGTTTGCAGCGGGTCGAACTCGATGAGCAGGGATTCGAGACCGGAGACGACGTCCAGCACGCCGTGGGGGCGGTGGGCCAGGAACCGGTCGCGGAACGCGGTGATCCCGGACTTGCGGATGGCCTGGTCGGCATGGGGGATGGTCACCATCACCGCCGAGTCACCGAAGGGCTCGACGGTGATGGCACCGTACTGTGCTGTGCTCATCGCCTCGTGTGCTCGGCCCTCAGCGGGCGAGCGCGACCTCCGCCTTCTCCGCCAGGACGTCGCGCAGACCGGCGACGCGGACGTCCGCCGCGCCGAGCGCGGCCCGCAGCGCGGTGCCGTTCTCCAGGACGGTGGGGTGGTCACCGTGCAGGAGCAGGACGTCGGCGTCGTGTCCGAGCGGAACCACGTTGCCGTTGACCGACCGTACGGTGCCCTCCTGGACGACCTGGACCGAGCGCCGGCCGATCAGCTCGGGATCGTAGATCAGGCCGCCTTCGTGGGAGCGGGAGACGGGCATGCCGTCGTCGCCGTATCCCCGGTCGGCCAGGAACACGTAACCGACCTCGAGTCCGCGCTTGCGGGATTCCTCGGCGAGCAGACCGCGCTGACAGATGACGACGTAGTCGGTGTTGTACGCGGCGATCGCGTCGGTGATGGCCCGCGCGTGCTTGGCGTCGGTCTGTGCGATCGAGCCCATCCGGCCGTGCGGGGCCACATGGCTGATCGTGCCGCCGTGCACCCTCGCGAAGGCGTCGAGCGCGCCGAGCTGGTAGAGGACGTCGGTGCGGATCTCGTCCTCGGTCGCCTCAATGAGCCGGCGGCCGAAGCCGACGAGGTCGGGGTATCCGGGGTGGGCGCCCAGCTCGATGCCGCGCTCGACGCAGTCGGCGACGGTCCGGTCCATGATGCGCGGGTCACCGGCGTGGAAGCCACAGGCGATGTTCGACGAGGTGACGAGGCCGAGCAGAGCGCCGTCGTCGCCGATCGTGTAGTTGCCGAAACTCTCACCGAGGTCGGCGACGACGGCTACGGAATTGATTCCCATGGTGTCTCCCGGGGTGTTTCAGCTGGAGGCGAGGGGCTGGCCCTTGGTCTCTCGCACGAAGGCGATGGTGACCAGGGTGATCAGGGCCGTGAGGATGGAGGCGAAGGCCGGGATCAGGTTGGAGCCGGTCGACTCGATCAGCTCGGTCATCAGCAGCGGGGCACTCCCTCCGAAGATAATCGTGGAGATGCTGAATCCGATGCTGTAGGCGGAGTAGCGCACGGTGGTCGGGAACATCTCGGCGAGGACGGTGTGCACGACGGCGGCGTGGCCCGAGAAGGCGATGGCGAGAACGACGGTGCCGATACAGGCCAGCCCGAACTCTCCCGTGGTGATGAGCCGGAACATCGGGTACGAGACGACGGCCATCGCGACGGCGGAGAGGGTGAGGACGGGCTTGCGGCCGATCCGGTCCGACAGGCGTGCCATGAGCGGGATACAGATCGCGATGGCGACCAGGCTGAACGCCGTGACCATGAGGGCCCGCAGCATCGAGAAGTTGTGGTCCCCGAGCGAGGTCTTCATGTAGGTGGGCATGTAGACGAACAGCAGGTAGTAGCCGGGGCCGTTGAGCGCGGGGAGGAAGATCGTGAGCACGATCGCCTTGAGGTGGCGCGGGGAGGTCAGGGCGGCCCTCAGCGGGTTGCGCACGACGGTGTTCTGCTCGCGCAGCACCTTGAAGTGCGGGGTCTCCTCCAGCCGGCTGCGGATGTAGAAACCGACGTAGCCGAGCGGGACGGCGAGGAGGAACGGTATCCGCCAGGCCCACGAGGTCATGGTGTCCTCGCCGAGCGTCGTGATGAGGACGGCGGAGAACACGCTGCCGAACATCAGGGCGATGAACGAGCCGACGGCGATGAAGCTCATCATGTAGTTGCGGCGTGCGTCCGGGGCGTACTCGCCGACGAAGGACATGGCGCCGGCCACCTCACCGCCCGCCGAGAAGCCCTGGAGCACCCGGAGGAGGACCAGGAGGACGGGTGCGGCGACACCGATGACGGTGGAGGACGGGATGAGACCGATGGCCGCGGTGGCGGCGGAGATCAGCACCAGAAGGGTGGCCAGGAGGCTCTTCCGTCCGATCTTGTCCCCGAGGTATCCGCAGATGACGCTGCCGAAGGGGCGGGCGATGAAGCTGACCAGGAACCCGACGTTGGTGAGGAAGAGGTTTCCGGCGTCGGCCTCCCCCATGATGTTGATCGCGAGATAGGTGACGAGCAGGCCGTAGATGCCGTAGTCGTACCACTCGACGAAGGAGCCGATCGCGCCGGCGACGGTGGCCTTGCGGACGACCTTGTCGTTGGCGGAGGCGACGTCGGGCGCCGTCGCGGTCGCGGTCGTGCCGGACGGTTCCGGCGCTTCCCCGTGGCGGTCCGATGTTCTGTCAAGCCGGTCTGACGTTGTCATGCGCGTTCACTTTCGGTGTCGCGGACTCCGGAACGGCGTCCTTAGAATCATGCGCTGAGCGGGGTGACTGCCGACAGTCGCTCCTGTGCCGAGGTGCGCTGCCCGTTCCGGCCTTCTGGGGAGGGGACGTGGCGACGGGGTCTCGGGGTGGTTGTGTGGCTTCGGTGCTGTTCAGGAATCCGCCCGTACAGGGCCTGCGCGGGCTCGATGCCGGGCAACACCGCCGTGTCGGCCCCCATGGGGTGTGCGCCCGGGGGTGGGGGCTGGGGGGGCGTCACGGTACGGGGCCGCGGAGCAGCGCCGACATCAAAGTTGCGACTTGAATCGCGAATGAGAATAGATTCGCATTCTCGGAGCGGTCAAGGGTGTGCGTTGCCCCGACGTTAACCTTGCGCTTCAATCCCGCTTCCATACTGGATCGCCAGGATTCTCCCGCCGCCACCTGGCCGGCACGCGGGCGGCGGCCCGCCTCGCCTCGCCTCGCACGTCACCCCTTGTCTCACGACACGGATGGATGCACACTGACTCTCACAAAACGCGAAAGCTTTCGCATTTTCCGGTACGCGCCTCGTCGGCCGTCCCGGCCCACTCCGCCTTCCCCACCCACACCCCACCATCTGGAGGAGCCCGCGATGACTCAGGACAACGTGCGCGTGAACAGCGCGTGGGAGCGTGTCGACGGGCATGTGCTCGATCAGTTCCGCACCCACTCCGTGGCCAACCTCGGCGACGCCCTCGACCGGCTGAACATCGTCGACGGGGGCATCGCCCCCATCTGGAACGGGGCCAAGGCGGTCGGCACAGCGCTCCCGGTCCTCACCGTGGCGGGCGACAACAAGGCCGTGATCGCGGCGCTCGAGCACATCCGCCCCGGTGACATCCTCGTCATCAACGCCTTCGGCTACGACGGCCGCGCCATCATCGGCGACAACCTCGCCCAGCGGTTCGCCGCGTACGGTGCCGCGGGGGCGATCATCGACGGATACGTCCGCGACGCGGCGATCATCGAAGACCTCGGCATCCCGATCTTCGCCCGCGGGCTCACTCCCGCCGGTCCCTTCAAGAACGGACCGGGCACGATCGGCGAACCGGTCGCCATCGGCGGCGTCGTGGTGAACCCCGGCGACATCATCGCCGCCGACGGGGACGGCGTCATCGTCATTCCGCCGCACCGCGCCGACGAAGCGCTCACGTCGGTCAGCGAGATCGTCGCCCGCGAAGCGGCGCTGGACGCCGAGGTCGAAGCCCTGCGGAGCGGGGTCGCCTGACGCCCGCCGAGGTGTCGGGCTCCGGGGACGCAACGGCTTCGGCCCCGGGGGGCGGACCCGAACCGCGGTGGCCAGTGGATGACGGGGCTGCTCTGCGCGGGATCATCTTCGTGCTGTGTACAGGAGTCTGGCCGCGCCTCCACGAGGTCCTCTTGGCGGACCTGCGCACAGCCGGACTGCTGGACATCCTCGGGGCGGAGTTCGGGCTGCTCGCGGAGTTGGTCAAGCGCAGCGCGCACCTGCGCGAGCAGCCTGGCCTCCCTCGACGAACGGCGCTGTGGGCAGGTCGGACAACGCCTGGATCCGCACCTACCCGAGTGCCGGAGGGGGCTCGGCCGGACGGCGCCCCCAGGCCGAGATCAGCGGCGCGAGTGTCAGGTCGAGTTGGCCCGCGTGGATGGCCGCCAGGTGCGCGTCGATCTCGGTGTCGTCGGCCAGGCCAGCAGCGAGCAGTTCGCCACGCACGTGCCGGATGGTCGCCGCCTCCAGCCGGTCGCAGGCCAGCCCGCCGACCGGGAAAGAGCCCGTTGCGGCGACATCTGCCAAGCCCACCTCACGCAATGCCCGCGGCAGTGTCCGGCCGTAGCGCAGGTCCGCGCCGCGCCCCGTCAGCAGCTCCCGGACCGCGTCGCGCAGCCGGTTGGCCCGCCGCTGCGCAGGGCCGCTGTCGTCCAGGCATGCCAGTGGCTGCAGAGCGGTATCGGCGTCCTCGACCAGTAGCCAGCCGCCGGGCCGTAGCGCTGCCGCCATCGTGGCCAACGCGCGGGCCCGGTCGGGTACATGGACCAGCACGAGCCGGGCGTGCACCAGATCGAACGTCCCCGGCTCCGGGGGCGGATCAGCGGCGATGTCGTGCTGGCGCACCTCGTACCCGTCGCCTGCCTTCAGCCACGACGGGTCGATGTCCGTGGCCAGCACGTGCCCGGTCGGACCGACGGCCGCCGCGAGCGCCTCCGGGATACTGATGCCACCGGCCCCCACTTCCCAGCAGCGCGAGCCAGCCCTGACCCCGAGTCGATCGAAGTGCCCGCGCGTCACACCGTCGAACAGCTCGGCCAGCCAAACGAATCGCTCGCCCGCCTCGGCGCGCGCGTTGTCCAGCAGGTACCCGCGGGCGGGAGCGGACTCTCCACCGGGCGCGGTAGTCCCGCCGATCGGATCCGGTCGGCCACCGATGTGCGGCGGGCGGGGCGAGGAGGTCATGACTACATGGTCGGCCTTCTCAGGCCACCAGTGCCACGACGACGGAAGAGGGATGCCTCACACAGCCTGCCGTTTGGCGAGTTGACGCTTGAAGGTCAGAGAGCGATCTTCTTGTAGAAGCACACCCGGTCCTGCCCAGGACCGTCGTAGCTGGTGTGGACAGACAGCCCGTCGTCCTCCCTGTCCCCCTTCTCCAGGGAGAATCCCATGGCGCGGTGGAAGGCAATGGATCCTGCGTTCATCGGCGAGGTGATCGCTCGGGCCTCCGTGCGGCCTTCTTCGGCGGCACGCTGGGAAAACGCCGTGTAGAGGCGGCGGGCTATGCCCTGTCCGCGCAGTTTGGGGTCCACTCCCACGAAGTGGATGTAAGCCTCGGTGTCGTTGTCGGCGGCGTAGAAGCCGATGAGGAACGCACGGATGTCCGTGCCGTCCTCAAGGATCAGGCTGGTGCCGGAGAAGAACTGCAGGAACAGCCTGGGCAGCAGCAGGGACAGCTCTCGGGCCTGCTCGGGGGTGCGTGAGTCCCCCCACCACTGATGTACACACTCAACGAGCGTGCCATGGTCAGAAACGTTGGCCTGACGCAGGGCGGGCATTCTGGTCCTCCGGTTCTTGCCGCGATCAGTGGGGCTCGGCTCCGTCAGATGCCCCCCCGTTCAGCGCTCGGACGCTGACCGAGTCGGCTGCGCGCCGAGACCAGTCCAGCTGGACTGTACGGTGCGGCTTCGCCCGCGCATCTTTGCGTACATTCGGGTGGTCTGCATCCTGGATTGACTGCCGAATGGTCGGCATCTTCAGGGCAGCCTTGTAATCTCGGCGGGCAGTAGGGCGATTCGGACTCCGATTACCGCTGCTTTCACCACGGTTTTCGGTTTCGGTCACCTGAGATCTGGCACGTCCACCGTCCCTCATCATTCCATGAGATGTGACAAAGTGAAACGTAGGACATTCTGGGTAAAGCTCGCCGTGCCGGCGGCGGTTGCCGCTGGGGTGGCTGTATGGGTGATTCAGTCCCATTCGGCCACGCCGCAGAAATCCGCGGGTGCGTCAACGTCGGCGTCGGCGTTGGCGTCAGCGGTCCCGAAGGCCCAAAAGGCGCATGTGCTCATGCAGACCGCCCTTATGCAGGAGCAGCACCATGATTCCGCTGGGGCGGCCCGTACGTACCGGCGCGTCCTGACGCTGGATCCGCGCAACAAAGTCGCCTGGTACAACCTTGGCGTCCTCGCGCAGCAGCAGGGCAAGGCAGCCGACGCCCGTGAAGCCTATGACAAGGCGCTGGAGATCGATCCGAAGTACGCGTCCGCGCTCTTCAACGAGGCTCTCCTTTGGAAGTCGCGTGATTCCGACCGGGCCGTCGATCTTCTGGAGCGGGCTATCGCCGCGACTCCTCGGGCTGCGACGGCCCATCTGCAACTCGGCCATATTTTCGCCGAGCGGGACCGCGATTCGGATGCCGAGGACGAGTTCCGGCGTGCTGTCGCGGCCGACCCCTCGCTCCATTCCGAGGTACCGGAATCGTTCCAGGATGCCGTAAGCCCCACACCGACATCGAACTGAGCAGGTGCCACCAGATGACATCGACCGCAACACCCAGATTCTCGGTCTTCACCCCCAGCCACCGGCCGCGTTTTCTCGATGAGTGCCTGGCGACCCTGCAGGCGCAGACGTGCCCGGACTGGGAGTGGATCGTTCTGCTCAACAACGGAGCCCGGTGGCGGCCGGAGCGCCCCGACGAGCGTGTGCGTGTGGAGATCGCGGACGACGTGCGTGGCGTCGGAGCGGCGAAGCGCAGGGCCTGCGAACTGGCGCGTGGCGAGATCCTCGTGGAACTCGACCATGACGATCTCCTGGCGAAGGCGTGCCTGGCGGAGCTGGGCGAGGCGTTCGACGCACACCCCGAGGCTGTGTTCGTCCACAGCAACACCGCGCACGTCACGGAGGCCGGGAAGAGGGACGACTCCCGTTTCAACGAGTCGCACGGCTGGCAGTACGAGGAGGTGGACGTCGACGGGCGCAACCTGCTCCAGGCCATCACCATGCCGCCGACGCCGCACAACGTCGCCTACATCTGGTACGCGCCCAACCATGTGCGCGCTTTCCGCAGGGAGAGCTACGAGAAGGCCGGTGGATACGACGCCACACGTACGGTCCTGGACGATCAGGATCTGATGTGCCGTCTGTTCCATGTCGGGGACTTCCACCACATCTCCCGCTGCCTGTACCTCCAGCGGATGCACCCCGCGAACACCCAGCGCGACCCGGAGATCAACGCACACATCCAGCGGGAGACGGTCGCCCTCTACGACAAGTACATCGAGGCCAACGCCCTCGCCTGGACCCAGCGGCGCGGGCTGCTCGCGCTGGACCTCGGCGCGGCCCACCGGAAGCCGCCCGGCTATCTGGGCGTGGACCAGTTCCCGGGGGAGGGCGTCGACATCGTCGCGACCCTGCCAGGGAAGCTGGACCTGCCGGACAGCTCCGTCGGCCTGATGCGCGCGGTGGACTTCCTCGAGCACGTGCCCGCGAAGGTGCCGCTGATCAACGAGCTGTACCGGCTGCTGGCTCCCGGTGGCATGCTTCTCACCATGACGCCCAGCTCGGATGGCCGTGGCGCGTACCAGGACCCGACGCACGTCGCCTTCTACAACGAGAACTCGTTCTGGTACTACACGGACAACCAGTACCGCGCCTTCGTCCCCGAGATCGAGGCCAAGTTTCAGCGGTCGCGGTTGGTTACGTACTACCCGACCGAGTGGCACTCGCAGAACAACATCTCCTACGTGGTCGCCAATCTGATCACGATGAAGGAGGGCGCCGAGCGGTGTGGCGGCCCGCTGCTGGTGTAGAGCCCGGGGAGCCGGAGGCCCCCGCCGGACTGTCAGTCAGTCCGGCGGGGGCCTTCCTCCGAGTCCAGTGGCATCACGCTCGTTCAGATCGGCAGGCGTCCGCCGCTCATCCGCGCCGCGTCGGCCAGGGCGTCGAAGGGCGGCGCGCCAAGGGCCGTGGCCAGTTGCTCGTCCCACGGTGGGAGGGGTGCGAGGCCGGAGCGGGCCCAGTTGGCGTGTCCGAGTACGCCGAACGCCGGGCGGGCCGCCGGGCGCGGGAACGTGTCCGAGCCGACCGGGCGGATCCGCGCGGGGTCGAGACCGCTGAGGCGGAAGGTCTCACACGCCAGGCCGTACCACGTGGTGTGGCCCGTCGCCGTGCCGTGGTAGATGCCTGCCGGAGCCCGCTCGGCCAGGGCGGCGCGGCCGAGGAGGGCCAGTTGCCGGGCGAGCGCGCGGGACCAGGTGGGCTGGCCGTGCTGGTCGGCCACCACGTCCAGGGTTGCTCGCCGGGTGGCGAGTTCGAGCATGGTGGCCACGAAGTTGTGGCCGTGGCCGCCGTAGAGCCAGGCGGTGCGCACGATGTAGCCGGTGCGCGGCATCAGTTCGGCAACCGCCCGCTCCCCCGCCAGTTTGCTTCGCCCGTACGCGTTGACGGGCCCGGTCGGTGCGTCTTCGGGGTACGGCCGGTCGGCGTTGCCGGGGAACACGTAGTCGGTGGAGATGTGCAGCAGGACGGCACCGCTGGCCGCGCAGGCGCGTGCGAGGTGGCGCACACCGGTGGCGTTCACCGCGGCGGCCTCGGCCTCGGCCTGCTCGGCGCCGTCGACGTCCGTCCAGGCGGCGCAGTTGACCACCACGTGGTGACCTGCGACGGCCAGGTGCAGGGCGGCCTGGTCGGTGATGTCGAGCTGGTCGTGGCTCCTTCCCGTCACCGTGGCGTCCGGGTCGGTGGCGAGTTCGGCCAGCATGTCCTGACCGAGCATTCCGCGCGCACCGGTCACCAGCCAGCGCGTGGTCATCGCGGCTCGACCCGCGCCTTCAGCGGCTCCCACCAGGAGCGGTGTTCGCGGTACCAGGCGATGGTGGCGGCCAGCCCTTCCACGAAGTCCGTCTGCGGGGCGTAGCCGAGACGTTCGCGGATCTTGCTGTCGTCGAGCGAGTAGCGCAGATCGTGGCCCTTGCGGTCCTCCACGTACACGACCCGCTCCCAGTCGGCGCCGACCGCGTCCAGGAGCAGCCCGGTGAGCTTGTGATTGCTCAGTTCGGTCCCGCCGCCGATGTGGTAGATCTCCCCGGCCCTGCCGCCGTGCAGGACGAGGTCGATGCCCCGGCAGTGGTCGGAGACGTGCACCCAGTCGCGGACGTTGCGGCCGTCTCCGTACAGGGCGACCGCCTTGCCGTCCAGCAGGTTGGTGATGAAGAGCGGGATGAGCTTCTCGGGGAACTGGTACGGCCCGTAGTTGTTGGAGCACCGGGTGACCACGACGTCCAGGCCGTGGGTGCGGTGGTAGGCGAGCGCCAGCAGATCGGAGCCTGCCTTGGAGGCCGAGTACGGGGAGTTCGGCGCCGTCGGGCAGTCTTCGGTCCAGGAGCCTTCGCTGATCGAGCCGTACACCTCGTCGGTCGACACATGGACGAAGCGGCCGACGCGGTGCCGAGCGGCCGCGTCCAGGAGCACCTGCGTTCCCATCACATTGGTGCGGACGAACGGACCGGCTCCCTCGATCGACCGGTCGACGTGTGATTCGGCGGCGAAGTGCACCACCGCGTCCTGGCCCGCCATCACGTGGTCGACCGCGTCATGGTCGCAGATATCGCCCCGGACGAAGCGGTAGCCGGGGTGGTCCGCGATCGGGGCCAGATTGGCCTCGACGCCTGAGTACGTGAGTTTGTCGAGGACGGTGATCCGTGCCGTCGGGTCCGACGTCAGCCGTTGGCGGATGTATTCGGACCCGATGAATCCGGCACCGCCGGTCACGAGGATGCGCATGGTTCTCCGAGGTGGCTTGCTGCCCGAATTCAGGGCGGAGGATGTCTCATTGGCCCGGGGTACCCGGCTTGGTCCAAGGCGCGCGGCCGCGCTTTCGCCCCCGGGCGGAACGGCGGCGGTACCCGGGAAGCCGAGGCTCTCGGGCACCGCGTTCAGTACCAGGTGAAGAGGGCTGGTACCGCGCCGCGTTCAGTGAAGGTTACGGAGCCGGCGGCGTGAAGCAGACTACGTAGGCCTGGACACCGGCTGCGTTGACGGTTGCGGCCTGCCACCCCGTGGCCGGGTTGCCGACCGCGAAGTTGCCGTGGATGGTCTGTCCCTGGCTTCCCGCCTGGAATCCACCGCCGGTGGCGACGTCGGTGGCTCCCGGGCAGGTGGCGGTCGACGTCGTACCCAGGGCGCCGAGGACAACGGAGAAGTTCCCCAAGCCTGCGGCCGCCCCCTGGTCACCCTGTGCGCCCTGTGCACCTTGAGTGCCCTGTGCGCCTTGGGCTCCCTGAGCACCTTGAGCGCCCTGAGCACCTTGGGCACCCTGCACCCCTTGCTCACCCTGGGCACCTTGAGCGCCCTGGGCTCCCTGGGCCCCTTGCTCGCCCTGAGTGCCCTGGGCTCCCTGGGCCCCCTGAGCGCCTTGCGCACCCTGGGCTCCCTGGGCCCCCTGGGCCCCCTGGGCCCCTTGCTCGCCCTGGAATCCCTGGAACCCCTGGAATCCCTGGGCGCCCTGCGCACCTTGGGAACCCTGCTCGCCCTGAGTGCCCTGTGCACCCTGGGACCCCTGCGCGCCCTGGGATCCCTGAGAGCCCTGTGCACCCTGGGATCCCTGCGTGCCCTGGGTGCCCTGGGTGCCCTGGAATCCCTGGGGGCCCTGCGGACCCTGGAATCCCTGGGGGCCCTGGGGACCCTGCGGCCCTTGCGGACCCTGGGGGCCCTGCGGACCCCGACCCTTGTCGTGGTCGTGGTCGTGACCCTTGTCGTGGTCGTGGCCATGGCCATAGTCATGGTTATGGTTGTGGTTGGTGTAAGAGCGCATGGCGCCGTTCGGGCCGGGCAGCTCCACGCTGCTCTCCCCGCCGGAACGCTGGATCGCGTCAGCGACGGCCGCCGTACTCGAAACCATGTTCAGCATGACGGCAACCGCGCCTGCCGAAACCATCGTGGCGGACTTCAAACGAGAAGCCCGCCCAGTTCTACGGCTCACTGGAACCTTCCTCACAAAGCTGGGAGTGACGACACCGCAAGGAGTGCCCGCGGCGTCCGTAGTCATGGACGGAGCCATCTTTCACTCTTCACCGTCGGAAGATTCTCCCTATGCTCGTGTCATACGAAGAATCACTCGTACGGCCGCAGCATGCAGGAAGGCGCGCCAAAACTCCTCTGCGAACGGGGCGTTGTTGAGGTATCAACCAACAAGACCGTCATCGCCAGCGTCGACCCGCTGGCGAAGCTTGGTCACCTCACGTGCCGTGGAGAGACTTCTGCGGTACGCCTGGCAGGCTTCAAAAGAAGGCAGCATTCCTTGCCGCTCGGCTTCGTCCAGTGTGGGGGCGGCCGCGTCCTTCTCGGAAAGAAGTGGCGTGAGGCCCTCAGGCCACGCAATGGCCAACGCCGGATCGAGCGGGTTGATGCCGTGTTCCCGCTGTGGCGCGTACCCCTGCGAACACAGGTAGACGATGGTGGAGTTGTCGTCCAGCGCCATGAAGGCGTGGCCCAGCCCTTCCGAGAGGTAAATACCGCGATGCGTCGTGTCATCGAGCCGCACCGCCTCCCAGACCCCAAAGCTCGGGGAGCCGGTGCGGATGTCGATCACCACGTCGAGGACGGCGCCGCTGACGCACGTGACGTACTTGGCTTGGCCGGGCGGAACCGAGGCGTAGTGGATGCCTCGGAGAGTGCCGCGAAGGGAACGGGAGCAGTTGGCCTGTTCGAGCTGGAACCCCTGCCCGACCGAACCATGAAATCTCTCGTTCTTGAACCACTCGTGGAACCGTCCCCGGTTGTCCTCGAACACCCTGGGCGTGTCCACCCAGGCCCCTTCGATGCGAAGTGGTCTCACGTGCTTGCCCCCTGCCACCGTGCGGTTCCGCTGCCGCGCTGGGGCAGGACGGTGTGCCGGGAGTTTTCCAGCAGCCCCAGAAGGTAGTGGCCGTATCCGCTCTTGAGCAGCGGCTGGGCCAGGTCTCGGAGCTGATCGTCGTCGATCAGACCGGCCCGCCAGACCGTCTCCTCGATGCAGCCGACCTTGAGGCCCTGGCGCTCTTCCATCACCCGCACGAATTCCGAAGCGTGGACCAGGGAGGCGAAGGTTCCGGTGTCGAGCCATGCGGTGCCCCGGTCGAGCTGGGTGACGCGCAGCGCTCCGGCGTTGAGGTGAATGCGGTTGAGATCCGTGATCTCCAATTCGCCCCTCGCGCTGGGCTGCAGGCCGCGCGCGATGTCCACGACGTGGTTGTCGTAGAAGTACAGTCCGGGCACGGCGTATCGGGACTTGGGTCGGGTTGGCTTCTCCTCGATGGAGAGCGCCTGGCCCTGCTCGTCGAATTCCACGACGCCGTAGGCCGAGGGGTTGGCGACCGGGTAGGCGAATACTCTGCCGCCTTTCAGACCGTCCTGGTGGGCGAGCTGTGTGCCGAGACCGCTCCCGTGGAAGATGTTGTCGCCCAGAATCAGAGCGACCGACTCATCGCCGATGAAGTCTTCCCCTACCAGGAAGGCATGCGCAATTCCGGCCGGGCGGTCTTGTGCCGTGTATTCCAGCCGCAAGCCCAGTTGACTGCCGTCGCCGAGCAACCTGCGGAACTGGTACTGGTCTTCGGGGGTGGTGATGATCAGAATCTCCCGAATTCCGGCCATCACGAGCGTGGAAAGCGGGTAATACAGCATGGGTTTGTCGAATACCGGCAGCAGTTGCTTCGATACCGAGCGGGTAAGCGGCCACAGTCGTGAGCCGGTACCCCCGGCCAACAGAATTCCGCGCATAGCGCCATGGTAGGACAATCTTCTACGAATATGGCTGTTCGTGCTATTTACGGCGTGTCCAGTCTTGGTCTTCGGTCGTCAACGGCACGGGACCGGGATCGGCACCCGCCACCGCTGACCGCGCCCATAGGAGCCGAATATTGGCCTTCCCTTAACTAAGCGCTGGAGCAACGCTGGCTCTGCCCTGAACCGGTGGCGACTAGCGTGGTCGGCGGCCGCGTCCCATTCCGTGTGACTCCAACAGCGTCGTCACGTCGGCTTCCAGGAGGAGATGTGTCATCCGATACCGGAGCCCAAAACCCGTCGTCTCCGTTACCGGACCACCATGGGGAGGATGAGGCGAGGAACGACGACGTAAGCGTCCGGGACCGCTTGAGGGGCCACAAGACCACGATACTCACCGGGGGCGGTGCCGCTCTGGTCCTCGCCGGATGCGTCCTGGCCATGTCCGCGATCATCGACTCGGCCTCCTTCTCCGCTGGCAGCAGGCAGCCCTCAGGAGGAGGGGCCTCGATCACCGCCCCTCCGAGTCAGGAGGAGGAACGGACTCCCCCGCCCCGCTCCACCACCCCTCAACCGTCGACCAGCAGCGGTTCAGCTGGCCCCTCGCAGTCCGATGACGAGGATGAACGCGAAGACAGCGATGACGACGAAGACGATGTGGATGATGCCGATGATGTCGACGATGTGGACGACGACGAATAGGCGCGTTGCAGGGGGCTGCCCCGGCCTGGCTTGGTCAGGTGGCGGTCGGAGCGGCGAGGCTGACCGCTGTGGCGAACGTCGCCTGCGCCCGAGGCGGTGGTGCGCAGAGTGCGACGCGGTATGTCTCGCTCATCGGCGCCGGTGAGGGCGGTGGCCAGTGGGGTGGTCATCTTGACGTCCTTTGGCTCGGCTCTCTACGGTCGGCGCCCATGCCCTCCTCCCCCGCTTCGCCCCAGTCCGGCGGCACCCCCTCGCCCCAGAACGACGCCTTCCATCCTGATCTCCACGACCACCCCGAAGGCGATTCCTCGCTGCCGCTGCGTGCGCGTCTGCACCACATCCGCGCCGACGCCCTCGACGGCGACACCGCACAGTCCGGAGGGATGCGGCGCTTCGCCGCGATCAGCGGTCGCAGCGTCGGCTCGGAACGCATCTGGATGGGCCAGACCCATGTCGCCCCCGACACCGCGTCCTCCAACCATCACCACGGGGCCTCCGAGACGGCGATCCACGTGGTGAAGGGGCACCCGGAGTTCGTCTTCCTCGACGACTCCAGCGGCACGGCCGAGGAGATCCGCATCCGCACCTCGCCCGGTGACTACATCTTCGTGCCGCCGTACGTTCCGCACCGCGAGGAGAACCCCAGCCCGGACGACGAGGCCGTCGTGGTGATCGCCCGCAGCACCCAGGAGGCCATCGTCGTCAACCTGCCGGAGCTGTACGTTCTCGACACCACGCAGCCCGGCACGGCGCCCGGCAGCGACTGACGCCGCGACCCGGCGGTGGTACGAGAGGACCGTCGCCGCCGAGGTGCGGCGCTACCGGGACGCCGGGGCGACGGAGGTGGTGTTCACAGGAACGGAGAAGAGCCACCCCGACTCGCGCGCAGCGTATGGGCGGCCACCTTCTTGCCGAGGGTGACGCCTGCCTCGTCCGCGGAGCGGGTGTGGATGCCCGAGAAGATCCGCGCGTCGACGTTTTCGGCCGTCAGCTGACGGCAGCCCGTGTACGCGCGGGTGACTCCCGGCGCGGTGGAACCGGTCAGCTCGAACGGCGCGGTACGCGGGCCGACGAGCGCGGACAGTATCTCCTCCGCCGCTCCCGAGTAGGTGTTGTGGCCGCTCGGGTAGTCCGGATGCGCCGGTGTGTCGTGCAGCGGTGTCCAGTGCGGGTCGTTGTCGATCGCGCCGGTGCGGATCGCGGTGACCGGCCGCCAGCGCTGATACTCGTACTTGGTGTCGGAGGTCGCGATCTGCGTGTCCACCGAAGCGATGTGAAACAGGGCCACCAGCTTCGCCCGCTCCTCCAGCGACGCGGCGCAGCGCGCCAGCGCGACTCTCAGCGGCTCGGTGTAGAGGGCAAGCGAGGAACCGTACCAGAAGTTCGCGGGCTGCCTCTGGCGAGCCGAGCGCCGGGGGCTGTCCGCCGCGCCGTAGGCACGCGCCCCGGCCAGGTCCGACCGGTACGTCCGGGAGTCCAGTGCCGGAGGCGGCCCGAGCCGGAACTGGTCGGCACCCGAGAGTACGAACGGCCGCGCGAGGCGGTTGCCGTACTGCGTGGCGGGAGCGTACGAGGGTGGTGTCGGCTGCCAGACCCCGGGCGCGGCCGGGGGCACGGTGAACGGGGCGTCGGCCGACGCCGGGTCCAGGCCGTCGCCCTCCCGGGAAGCGAGGACGGCCCGCGCCTGGCGCTCACCGGCCGCCACTCCCGGTCCTCAGCCGGCCCGTCCGCGATCTGCTCCAGGTCCGGCGGAACGCGCTGTCCAATTGAGGAACGGTCGGGTGATGATGTGGCTCACCGGAAAACTCCTAAAGGGCGTCGGGTCCGTCGACGCCCAGCCGGGCGAGCAGTCGGGTCCGCAGCGCGGCGTGCTCGGGGGTGCCGTGTGATCGCGGTGCCGGAAGCTTCACGGCGAGGTCGGCGGCGATCCGGCCCTCGTCCAGGACCACCACCCGGTCGGCGAGTGCGATCGCCTCGTCCACGTCGTGGGTGACCAGCAGTACGGCGGGGCGGTGGCGCTCGTACAAGCGGGCCAGCAGCGCGTGCATGCGGGTCCGGGTGAGTGCGTCGAGCGCGCCGAAGGGTTCGTCCGCGAGGAGCAGTTCGGGCTCGCGCACCAGGGAGCGGGCGAGCGCGACCCGCTGCTGCTCACCGCCTGACAGCTCCACGGGCCAGGCGTCCTCCCGCCCGGCCAGGCCCACCTCGTCGAGCGCCGTGCGGGCCCGTTCCCCGGCGTCCGCGCCCGTGAGGCCCAGGCTGACGTTGGCCAGCACCCGCTTCCACGGCAGCAGCCGGGCGTCCTGGAAGACCACCGACACATGGGCGGGCGCGCTCAGCGTGCCTTCGCCGCCGGCGTCGTGGTCGAGTCCGGCGAGCGCCCGCAGCAGGGTGCTCTTGCCCGAGCCGCTACGGCCGAGCATGGCCACGAACTCCCCGGCACGCAGGGTCAGATCGAGCCCGTCCAGCACGGTGCGGGTGCCGAAGGCCCGTACGAGCCCGTCGATACGGACGGCCACGTCGGTTTCCCGGGAGGTGGCGGTCAGTCCGCCAGTGTGCGTCGCCATGACAGGGCCTCCCTCTCCACGAGCCGTACCAGTGCGTCGGAGAGCAGCCCGAGGAGTCCGTACACGACGAGCCCGACGATGATGATGTCGGTCTGCCCGTACGTGCGCGCGAGCCCCATCATGTAGCCGATCCCGCTGGTGGCGTTGACCTGCTCGACAACGGCCAGGGCCAGCCAGGCGGTGGTCACGGCGAAGCGCATCCCGAGGAGGAAGCCGGGCAGCGCACCCGGCAGCACGATGTGCAGCAGGAAGCGCGGGCGGCTCAGTCCCAGCGTTTCGGCGAGTTCGACGTACCGGCTGTCGATGGTGCGCAGCCCGTTGTGGGTGTGGATGCCGAGGAGGAGTGCCGCGGTGGAGGTCAGGGCGAGCCAGGTACCGAGGCCGTAGTGGAGCGGGTTGCGGCGTGCCCCGCCTTCGGCGATGTACAGCAGTCCGACGACGAACGCGGAGCCGGTGGGCCACAGCAGGGTCTGTATGTCGGGGTGGTCGATGGCCGCGGCGAGACCGGTGATGGCGAGGAAGAGGGCCGCGAAGGCGTGCGCACGCACCACAGCGCGCCACCGATCGAGGAGGAACCCTCGCGATGGCAGTGATGCGTACCACCAAGCGGCGGATCGCCGCAGCGATCGCCGCGACGGCCGCGGCCGCGTGCGTCGGCGCGGGCACGGCGCTCCCCGCCCACGCCACACCGGCCGAAGGCGCGGTCCTGCACGCCGACGCCGCGGACGCGGTCCCGGGCAGCTACATCGTCACCCTGAAGAAGACGGCGGGCCTGAAGGCCTCGTCGGCCCAAGGCAAGGAGGTCGTCTCCAGACATGGCGGGGCGGTGACGCGCACCTTCACCACCGCGCTGAACGGCTACGCGGCCAAGCTCGGCGCCACCGAGGCCAGACGGCTCGCCGCGGATCCGGCCATCGCCTCCGTCGAACAGGACCGGACCGTTCACGCCGACGCGACCCAGACCAACGCCCCCTGGGGCCTGGACCGGGTCGACCAGGCCAACCTGCCGCTGAGCAGCACGTACACCTACCCGGACAGCGCCGGAAGCGGTGTGACGGTCTACGTCCTGGACACCGGTGTGCGGATCTCGCACGCGGAGATCAGCGGCCGGGCGTCGTACGGCTACGACTTCGTGGACAACGACACCACGGCGCAGGACGGCTACGGCCATGGCACCCACGTCGCCACGACCGCCGCCGGGACCACCTACGGTGTGGCCAAGAAGGCGAAGGTCGTGGCGGTCCGGGTGCTCGGCAACAACGGGTCCGGCACCACGGCGGGCGTCATAGCGGGCGTGGACTGGATCACCAAGAACCACTCCGGTCCGTCCGTGGCCAACGTGTCACTCGGTGGCGGCGCCAGTACCTCCCTGGACACCGCGGTCAGCAACTCGATCGCCTCCGGCGTGACCTACTCCGTGGCCGCGGGCAATTCGGGCGCCAACGCCGCGAACTACTCACCCGCCCGGGTTCCGGCCGCCCTCACCGTCGGCGCCACCACCAGCGCGGACGCCAGGGCGAGCTACTCCAACTACGGCTCGGTGGTGGATCTCTTCGCCCCGGGCTCGAACATCACAGCGGGCTGGAACAGCTCCGACACCGCCACCTACACCGGCAACGGCACCTCCTTCGCGGCTCCGCACGTCTCCGGCGCCGCGGCCATCTACCTCTCCGGCCATCAGCGCCAATTTCCCTCAGGAACACACATGACCGTCCAGCACCCGGCCACCGGCAGCAGCACGTTCACCGCGGAATGGGAGGCATGGCACCACCGGCAGGAGTCGGCACTCGCCCACGAGCACGGATTCCTCGCCATCACCGGCCTGCAAACTCGTCGTCGACGGCACCGCGGTGCACGGACGGCACACGTTCGGCGCCATCCCGGAGCGCGGCGGTGTCAACGCCGTCTGGGGGGATGCGGTGATCGAGATCGCCAAGCGTAGCGGCCACGACCTGATCCGACCGCGCCACCCTGAGCATCCGCTGCGTACCGCGTTCACCGCAACGCCCGCCTACGCGCCGGACCCGCGCTGGGTGGTCACCGGCGGCTACACCCCCTTCGACGAGCCGCGACCGACCACCGTGGGCGCTTCCGTCGAGGGGCTGCAACACGTCTACAACGCCCCCGGACGAATCGACTTCCAGCTCGATGGCCGGGCACTGAGCCTGACCGCGTTCAACGGGCGCACACCGGGCAGCCTCCTGGCTCCCGGTCGCGATCGAGGCCGGTGAGCAGATCCCGTACGAGCGGGAAGCGACCGTTCGGTGATCGCCCGTACCGAGGCTTGGCGTTCTCTCACGACGGGGCGCCGGAGGACCCGGTCGCCTTGCCGATGGCGGTCATCACCTCGGCGCGGCGGGGCTGCCCGGACGCCCTGCCGACGACCTGGCCGTCCGGGTCGAGCACCAGCACGGTCGGGGTGCGCAGGATTCCCAGCCGGTTGACCAGGTCGAGCCGGTCCTCCGCGTCGATCTCCACATGCGCCGCGCCCGGTACCGTCCCGGCGATCTCCGCGAGCAACCGTCGCGTCGGCCTGCACGGCGCGCAGAAGGCGGTGGAGAACTGGACCAGCGTAGCCCGGTCCCCCAGCTCGGCTCCAAGCTCCACCGCCGACAGGCGCACCGCGCCGTCCCGCTGCCGCGTCCGAAGCCTGCCGCCGCGCACCGCGCGCACCACTCCGAAGACGCTCGCCAGAAGGAGCACCGCGGCACACACCACCAACCCGTTCATGCCACCAGTCTGCACCCGCCCGGCCTCTCCCCCGCCACCTGGCCACCGACGCTCAATGCCATGTGGCTACGATGACGGCCACCCGCTGTCGCTGACACCCATCGCGGCCCGATGGCCGTCCTCCCTCTTCCCGGAGTCCCGTTCCATGCAGATCGACCCACGCGGCCCCCGGTTCGCCGCCGCGCTCACCACCATCGTCCTGTGCACCGTACTGATCACCGACAGCAGTGCGCTGCTCGCCGCACAGACCGCGGTCTTCGCGCTCGGCGCGTTCGCCGGTTTGCGGTACTCCCCGTACGGCTGGCTGTACCGAGTCGTCCTCCAGCCCAGGCTCTCCCCGCCGAGTGAGCTGGAGGACGCCCGGCCGCCCCGCTTCGCCCAGGGCGTCGGCGTCGGCTTCGCCCTGGTCGGCACCGTCGGCTACCTCGCCGGTGTCCACTGGCTGGGCATGGCCGCGACCGCGCTCGCGCTGGCCGCCGCCTTCCTCAACGCGGCCTTCGGCTACTGCCTCGGTTGCGAGATGTACCTGCTCGTCCGCCGCGTCCGAAGCACCTGACGACGCGCCGGGTGCCCCCTCTTACGGAGTCGGCTCACACCGGGGTGTCCGCCTCGCGGGAGGTGAGCAGGGCGCGTACCGCCTCGATGGTGGCTCGGGTCAGGGAGGGGTCGCAGCCGGTGCGGGCTCGGGCGCTGAGGCGGACCGGGGGGACGGCGGGGAGGTCGTGGCGTGGGGTGAGGCCGTCGGGGTACGGGCTGCCGGGGGTGGCGAGCAGGGCGGCGCCGAGTCCGGCGCGGGCCGCGTCCAGGACTCCGGCGAGGTATCCGGCCTCGGCGACCACGGTGGCGGGGGTGTGGTGGGAGGCGAGCGCGGTCAGGGCGCGGCGGCGGATCACGCACGGGTCGCTGATGGCGACCAGGGGCAAGGGGGCGGGGGCGGACGGTGGTGTCCAGCCGGGGGCGGCGTACCAGCGCAGGGGGAGTTCGCCCACGGGGGTGCCGGGGGCCTGTGCCGCCTCGGTGACGTAGACGGCGAGGTCGAGTTCGCCGCGTGCGACGGCGTCCGTCAGCCGTGCCGAGCGGTCTATGCGTACGCGGACCTCGGCGCCGGGCCGGGTGTCGCGTACGGCCGCGGTGAGTACGGGGAGGATCTGGTCGGCGCCGTGTTCGGTGGCGCCGATGACGACCGGTGCCGCGTCGGACCGGTCCTCCCCCATGAGCCGGCGGATGGCGGCGTCGTGTGCGCCGACGATCTGCTGGGCTTCTTCCAGCAGTCGGGTGCCATGGGCGGTGAACCGGGTCTTCCTGCCGTCGCGTTCGACGATGGGGCGTCCCAGGGACTTCTCCAGCCGCCGGATGTGCTGGCTGACGGTGGACTGGCTGAGGGCGAGCGCGCCGGCGGCGCGGTGGAAGCCTTCGTACTCGGCGACGGCGATGAGGCTGCGCAACGCCACGATGTCCAGTACCGGCTGCATGTGTGCAGGCTAGCACCGATCGATCGGAGATCACGATCGGTTTTGATGGCGAATCATCGTTGGACGGCCGACTCCGGGCTCGTGCATTCTGAGGTCATGCCACGCAGCGCGCTCGTGGCGGCCCGTCGGCCGCGCACGCACCTCACCGGAACCGGGCCTTCGGCCGCCGGACCGGCGCTGTGCCGCGCCAGCAGCCGCGCCTGGCTGACCCGGCGGCGCGTGGTCGACTTCGGCCTCACCGGCGCCATGCGCTGTCGCTGACCGACGGTTTCTCCGGGGGCTCGCCGCCGGAACCTCGCCCGTTCGCGGTCGCCTTTGCTCCGTCGCCTTCGTGTCTCCGTATCGCCCTGTTCCGTCCGCGCCGCCGCGCCCCGTTCGTGCGGGCTGGCTTCGCTGTCGATGAATCGAGTTCTCATGTCCTCTGCTCTGCCTGTCCACTCCTGGGACGAACCAGCGGGAATCGCCCCGCGCGGCACGCTCGTGCTCCTCCCTGGGCGGGGTGAACACGGCGGTGTGTACGAGCGGTTCGGCCGCCGGATCTCCACCGACGGCTACCGTGTCCGTGCCCTGGGGGATGCCTCGTCCGACCCGGAGGCCATCACCGAGGCGGCCACCAAGCTGCTGCGCGACGAGACCCACCCGGGCCCCCGCGTCCTGGTCGGCTCCGACACCGGGGCGTCCCACGCGGCGCGGCTCGCCGCCCTCGGCACCCCCGGGCTGGACGCGTTGATCCTCGCCGGACTGCCGACCGGGCCGCGCCCCGCCGAATCCCCTGATTGGGAGGACGAGTTGGAGCGGCGTACCGCCTGCCCCACGCACCGGGGCAGGCTGACCGCCGACGCGGCGTTCCGGCGCGGCGCCCTGGCGGGCCCCACGCCGCTGGAGCCTGTGCTGGACGGGATCTCCGTTCCGGTGCTCGGGCTGCACGGTGCCGAGGACACCGTCAGTCCCCTCGGTGAGGTCCGCCGCGCGTTCCGGAGTCTGCCCGGCGCCGAGCTGGTGAGCCTGGCCGGGACGCGGCACGACGTCCTCAACGACGTGACCCACCGCACCGCCGCCGCCACGGTGGTCCTCTTCCTGGAACGGCTGCGGCTGGACGAGGGCCTGGCGCCCATCGCCGTCACGGAGGACACGGAGGACCTCGGATGACCGCCCCCGTCCTCACCACTCCGGCCGAGCTGTACTCCCGGCTGGCCCACGGCGATCCGGCGCCCGTCGTCCTGGACGTACGGTGGCGGCTCGGCGATCCGCACGGCCATGAGCACTACCTCGCCGGGCACCTCCCCGGCGCGGTGTACGTCGACCTGGACACCGAACTCGCCGCCCCTCCCGCCCCGGAACACGGCCGCCATCCGCTGCCGGACCCCGCCGCGCTGCAGCGGGCCGCGCGCCGCTGGGGGCTCACCGCCGACCGGCCGGTGGTGGTGTACGACAACAACGGCAACACCGCCGCCGCCCGCGCCTGGTGGCTGCTGCGATGGGCCGGGGTCGAGCGGGTCTCGCTGCTGGACGGGGCCCTAGCAGCCTGGCACGCGGCCGGGCTGCCGGTCGAAACGGGCGAGCCCGCCCCGCCGCCCGAGGGGGACGTCGTGCTCACCACCGGACACCTGCCGGTGCTGGACGCCGACGCGGCGGCCGAGGTGGCCCGTACGGGCGTCCTGCTGGACGCGCGGGCGGCCGAGCGGTACCGGGGCGAAGCCGAGCCGGTCGATCCGCGCGCCGGGCACATTCCCGGCGCCCGCTCCGCCCCGACGGGCGACAACCTGGCGCCGGACGGCACGTTCCACACCGTGGAGGAGCTGGCGCGGCGCTTCGCCGCCCTGGGCGCCGACGGCACGGGCGAGGTCGGGGTCTACTGCGGCTCCGGCGTCACGGCCGCCCACACGGTCGCGGCCCTGGCCCGCATCGGCGTCACGGCCGCGCTCTACCCCGGCTCGTGGTCCGCCTGGTCCACCGACACCGGGCGCCCCGCGGCCGTGGGTGCGGCGACGGGCTGATCCGCCGCCCGCACACACCTCCCCTGAACACTTCCCGACCGAGAGGCCGCATCATGCCCTCCCCGTATTCCTCCGTGTCCGGGGCCTCACCGCCCCCGCGCGCCACCGCACCGCCAACGCCCGGCGTGGCGAAGGACTCCGCGCCGCCCGCCGCGCGCACCCGGTCCCGGCCACGGCTGCGCCTTCGGGTCCCGCGCGGGGTCCGGCGGGCCTCCGGGCCCGTCGGGCTGCTGCTGCTCTGGTACGTGGCCGCCGCGACGGGCGTGCTCCCGGAGACCGTGCTGGCCTCCCCCGTCGACGTCGTGCAACGCGGGGCGGACCTCATCGGCACCGGTGAGCTGACGGAGGCCATCGCCGCCTCCGGCCGTCGCGCGGCGATCGGCTTCCTCATCGGCGCGGGCGTGGCGCTCACCCTGGCGCTCACCGCCGGGCTGTTCCGGCTGGGCGAGGACGTCATCGACTCCTCCATGGGCATGTTCCGGGCGATTCCCTGGGTGGGCCTGATCCCGCTGTTCATCGTCTGGTTCGGCATCGACGAGACACCGAAGATCGCGCTGGTGGCGCTCGGCGTCACCTACCCGCTGTACTTCAACATCTACGGCGGCATCCGCTCCGCCGACGCGCAACTGATCGAGGCCGGGCGGATGGTGGGCCTGGGCCGCATCGGACTGATCCGGTACGTGATCCTGCCGTCCGCGCTGCCCGGTGCTCTGGTGGGGCTGCGGTACGCGCTGTCCACCGCGTGGCTGGCCCTGGTCTTCGCCGAGCAGGTCAACGCGGACGCCGGTATCGGCTATCTGATGAGCAACGCCCAGCAGTACTTCCAGACCGACGTCATCGTCCTGTGCCTCGCCGTGTACGCGGTGCTGGGGCTGCTCTGCGACTTCGCGGTGCGGACGCTGTCCCGGCGGCTCCTGGACTGGCGGGCCTCATTCGACGGAGAAGGAGCGTGACCGCGGTGAACGGCACGAACAGCGTGGAGGTCCGCGGGCTGACGCGCGCCTTCGGCGACAAGACAGTGGTCGACGGGCTCGACATCACCATCCGCGAGGGCGAGTTCGTGGCCCTGCTCGGCCAGAGCGGCTGCGGAAAGTCGACGCTGCTGAGGATCCTCGCCGGGCTGGACAGCGAGACCGAGGGCGAGGCGGATGTACCGGAGCGGCGCTCGGTGGCGTTCCAGTCGCCGCGGCTGATGCCGTGGCTGCGGGTGTGGCACAACGTCGTGCTCGGTCTGCCGCGCGGAGACCGCGCGCTCGCGGAGCGCTATCTGGCCGAGGTCGGCATCGAGGAGTACGCGGGCGCTTGGCCTCGGACGCTCTCCGGCGGTCAGGCCCAGCGCGTCTCGCTGGCCCGTGCGCTGGTGCACGAACCCGAACTGCTGTTGCTGGACGAGCCGTTCGGCGCACTCGACGCGCTCACCCGCGTCAAGGCGCAGCGGCTGGTGGCCGATCTGTGGCAGCGGCACCGCTGCTCGATCCTGCTGGTCACGCACGACGTCGAGGAGGCGCTGCTGCTGGCCGACCGGGTGCTGGTGATGGACGGGGGCCGGATCGGCTACGAGGCGGAGGTGGGCCTCGGCCGCCCGCGCGACCTCGGCTCCCCCGACTTCGTGGCATTGCGCGGCGAACTCCTGCGGCAGCTGGGTGTCGACGACGCCTCGGCCCTTTCGCACCACCGGGAAAAGGTGACCACATGAACCGCTTGACCAGCTTGAACAGCTTGAAGCAATTGAACACCGGGAACCGCAGGGCCAGGGTCGTGGCGCGCGCTCTCGGCGCAACGCTGTCGCTCACCGCCCTCCTCGCCACCAGCGCGTGCGCGGGCGACAGCCAGGCGGCGTCCGAGACCGATCCGTCGAAGGTCACGCTGACCCTCGGCGACCAGGCCAGGAACCTGAAGACGCTGTTCGACGCCTCCGGTGCCCTCAAGGGAACGCCGTACAAGGTGAAGTGGGCCGAGTTCGAGGGCGCCGCACCGCTGTTCCAAGCCGTGCAGGCCGGGGCCGCCGACACCTCGTACGCCGCCGATCTGCCCACCCTCCAGGCGCTCTCCGGCCGGGTGCCCGTCAAGGCGGTGGCGGCGCTGCGCAACGACGGCACCCACACCGGGATCGTGGTCCGTGAGAACTCGGCCGTGAAGAGCGTCAAGGACCTCATGGGGAAGAAGGTCGTCGTCTCCTCGGCCAAGGGGTCCATCGCCGAGTATCTGCTGGCGCACGCGCTGCGGCAGGCGGGGCTGAGCTACTCGGACGTAAAGGTGCAGTATCTGCTGCCGACCGACGCCCAGGCCGCTTTCACCTCCGGCAAGGTCGAGGCCTGGGCCACGTTCGGCGTGTACAAGACGGTGGCCGAACAGCACGGGGGCCGTCTGCTGGTCAACGGGGCGAACGGGCGGGTGAGCGGCTACGGCTTCATCGGGGCCTCCGAGAAGGCTCTTGATGTCCCGGCGAAGAAGAAGGCCATCACCGACTTTCTGCGCCGCCTCGACAAGGCGCTCGTCTGGTCCCGCCAGCACCCCGCGGAGTACGCCAAGGCCATCCAGCGCACCAACGGAGCCTCCGCCACGGTCGCCAAGACCCTGGTCGACCAGGCGAACAGCGACCTGCTGCCGGTGAGTGAGCCGGTGATCCGCTCCGTGCAGAAGGTCGGCGACACCATGCACGGCATCGGTGTGCTCACGCCCAATCCGACGCTCGCCGACCACGTCGACACCAGCCTCGTCAAGGAGTGACCGCAGCCATGCCCGTCGAGTTCATCAGCGCCGTCCATCCCAATCCCGCCACCGAGGGCGACCCCACCGCGGGTTCCGGGATCGATGTGGACTACGCCCGCCGCTACGCCCGCGCCCTGGACGACTCCGGCTTCGACTACACCCTGGTCACCTACCACTCGGCGTCCCCGGACGCGCTGCAGCTGGCGCAGTTCGTCGCCCATCACACCGAGCGCATCAAGCCGGTGCTCGCCCACCGCCCCGGGGTGGTGTTCCCCACCCACGCGGCCCGCGCACTGGCCACGCTGGACCAGATCAGCGCCGGGCGGCTGGTGGTGCACATCATCTCCGGAGGCAACGACGAGGAGCAGCACCGCGAGGGCGACTATCTGAGCAAGAGCGAGCGGTACGCGCGCTCGGACGAGTACATCCGGATCCTGCGCAACGTGTGGGAGGCCGACGGGCCGGTCTCCCATGAGGGCCCGTACTACCGCTTCGAGGGCTTCCGCTCCGATGTCGCCCCCTACAACGGCACCATCCCCATCTCGGTGGGCGGCTCGTCACAGGACGCGTACCGGGTGGGCGGGCAGCTGGGCGACATCTTCGGGCTGTGGGGCGAACCGCTGAAGGAGACCGCCGAGCAGATCGCGGCGGTGAACGCGTACGCGGACGCCGCGGGCCGGACCCGGCCGCGCATCTGGGTGTCCTTCCGGCCGATCATCGCCCCCACCGACGAACTGGCCTGGGAGAAGGCCCACCGCACCCTGGGCGCGGTCAAGGCCAACCACGCCGAGCGGGCCAAGCGCCGCCACTACCCGGCGGTCGGCCAGGGCGCCCCGTCCAACGTCGGCTCGCAGCGGCTGCTGGCCGTCGCCGAGCGCGGCGAGGTGCACGACCGCTGCCTGTGGACCGCGCCCGCCACCGCCACCAACGCCGCCGGTGCGTCCACGGCACTGGTCGGCTCCCCGGAGACGGTCGCGAAGGCGCTGCTCGACTACGTCGACATCGGCTGCGAGCTGCTGTCCATCCGTGGCTACGACCCGCTCAACGACGCCATCGACTACGGGCGTCATGTGCTGCCACTGGTCCGTCAGGAGCTGGCGCACCGCGCCGCCACCTCGGCCGCCTGACGCCCCTCCTCGCCCCCGTTCTCCCCCTTCTCCTCGTGAAAGGCATCATCCGGATGTCCAGGCCACTGGCCCGCTCCCGTTCCCGGCGCGCCCGCGCCCGTACCGCTCTCGCCGCCGTCGTGGCGCTGACCGCCGGTGCGCTGAGCGCCTGTGGCGGCTCCTCGGGCGCGGGCGGGAAGGGTTCTTCCGTCACCCTCCGGGTCGGGGCGACCGGCTGGAAGGAAGAGGAGGCCCTGCTGAAGTTCGCGCACCTGGACGACACTCCGTACCAGGTGCGGTGGAGCCTGTTCCAGGGCGGTGACCGGCAGTTGGAGGCGGTGCGCGCCGGGGCGCTGGACGTGGCGAGTTCCAGCGAGATCCCGCCGGTCTTCGCGGCGGCCGACGGAAAGCCGAACTTCAAGGTCGTCGCCGTGCGGCGCGGCAACACCCTCAACCAGGAGGTGGTGGCCCCCAAGGGGTCCCCGATCACCTCGATTGCACAGCTGCGGGGCAAGAAGGTCGGCTACGTCAAGAACACCACCGCCCACTATTTCCTCTACGAACTGCTGAAGCGGGCCGGGCTCGGCTGGGACGACATCGAGGCCGCCCCGCTCGATCCCGACAAGGGGATCGCCGCGTTGAACGGCGGCTCCATCGACGCGTTCGCCGGATACGGCAACGCGGTCATCACCGCCCATCAGCGGGGCGCCCGCACCATCGGTTCCGGCAAGGACGTCCTCTCCGGCAACTTCCTGTGGACGGCCTCGGACGACACGCTTGGCGGCGCGGCCGGGCGCAAGGCGCTGGCGGATCTGCTGGCCCGTATCGACAAGGCGTTCGCCTATGTGCGCGACGGGCGCCAGAAGGAGTACGCGAAGCTCATGGCCGCCGCCACCCACCAGCCGGTGGATCAGGCGCTGGAGGAGTTCACTGCGGGAGAGGCCCAGCGCGAGACCGGGATCCGGCCGGTGAGCGCCGGGGCCACCGCCTCCGAGCAGAAGGTCGCCGACGCCTTCGGTGACCTCGGCGCGGTGCAGCGGAAGCTGGACGTGGACGAATTCTGGAGCGACCGGCTGAGCGCGCGGCTCCGGAAGGCGCTCGCCTCATGACCACCGACCTATCGCTTCCCGTCCCGGACCTGACCTCGCTGTCCTCCGTGACGCGACGGCTCGCCACCACCGCGGCCGCGTACGACCGCGACGGCGTGTTTCCAGCCGAGGGGATCCGCGCCGCGCACGAGGCCGGGCTGCTCACCGCCACCGTCGGCGAGCGGTACGGGGGTCCCGCCCTCGGGGTGGCGGACACCGCGCGCATCCTGCACGCGCTCGGCGAAGGCGATCCGTCGGTGGCGCTGATCGCCGCCATGAGCCTGTCCGTCCACCGCCGCCAGGCCGTGCGGCCGCACTGGCCTGAGGAGCTGTACGGACAGGTGCTGGCCGGGGCCGCCGCGCGTCCGGTGCTGCTCAACCACGTGCGTGTCGAGCCCGAACTCGGCTCGCCCGCGCGGGGAGGGCTGCCCTCGACGTTGGCCCGGCGCATCCCGGACGGCTGGTCGCTCAGCGGCCGCAAACGCTTCGCGACCGGGGTGGAAGGGCTGGACTGGCTGCTGGTGTGGGCCACCACGGACGAGCCCACGCCACGGGTCGGCACCTTCGTGGTGCCAGGCCACGCGCCCGGCATCGAGATCACCCACCGCTGGGACCATCTGGGGCTGCGCGCCAGCGGAAGCCATGACATCGCGCTGCACGACGTCGAGATCCCCCAGGGCAACGTCATCGACCTGGCCGAGCACGGCGCCGCGGCGGAACAGGACAACCGCGCGGGCGCGGCCCTCCATCTGCCGCTCGCCGCTCCCTACTTGGGTGTGGCGCGGGCCGCCCAGGATGATGTCCACCGCTTCGCCCACGAGCGGATCCCCGCCAACCTCGGCCATCCGGTGGCCCGTACCGAGCGCTTCCGGCGGGTGGCCGGTGAGATCGCGCTGCGGCTGGACTCGGCCGAACAGCTGGTGTTCACGGGTGCGGAGCGGGTCGACGGCGCCGACGGCTCGTACGCACCCGAACACGCGCTGGGCGCCCGTGTGCTGGTGGACCGGCATGCCACCGAGGCGGTCGCCATGGGGGTGCGGCTGCTGGGAAATCCGGGGCTGTCACGCGACAACCCCCTGGAGCGCCACTTCCGGGACGTGCAGTGCGCCCCGGTACACGCCCCGCAGGAAGACACGGCGCTGCTCGCCATCGGCGCGGCCGCGCTCGGCACACGAAGTGAGAGGCCGACATGACTGTCCCGCTGTCCGATACTGCTACGGATACGGATACCGCCGCCGCGCTGCTGACGGTTCTGCGGCGCGAGCTGCCCAGCGAAGCACTCGGCACCGGCCCCGAGGCCACCGGCCCGTACGCCACCGACCGCTCCGGCAGCCAGCCGGACGGCGTGCCGCTCGCGGTCATCCACGCCACGCGCACCGAGCACGTCCAGACGGCGCTGCGCCACGCCCACGACCTGCGGGTACCGGTGGTGCCGCGCGGGGCGGGCACCGGGCTGTCCGGAGGAGCGAGCGCGGGCGCGGGCAGTGTCGTCCTCGACCTGTCACAGATGAACCGCGTCCTGGAGCTGAGTCCCGAGGAGCAGATCGCCGTCGTCGAGCCGGGTGTCATCACCGCCGAACTGGACCGCGCGGCGGGCGAGTTCGGGCTGCGGTACGCACCCGATCCGGCGAGCGCGGCGATCTCGACCGTCGGCGGGAACATCGCGACCAACGCGGGCGGGCTCCGCTGTGCCAAGTACGGGGTCACCAGAGACGCGCTGCTGGGTCTTGACGCGGTGCTCGCGGACGGGACGCTGGTGCGGACCGGACGGCGCACCGTCAAGGGCGTCACCGGCTATGACCTGACCGGCCTGCTCACCGGCTCCGAAGGCACCCTCGGGGTGATCACCGCCGCCACCCTGCGGCTGCGCCCGGTGCCGGAGGAGACGGTCACGGTCGCCGCGTACTTCGCCACGTTCGCTGAAGGAGCCGAGGCCGTTTCCGCGCTCACCGCCGCCCGCATCGAGCCCGCCATGGCCGAGCTGCTCGACGGCCCGGTGCTGGGCGCGGTGGACGACGCCCAGGGCACGGATCTGCGGTCACGCGGGGGCGCGCTGCTGCTCCTGCAGTGCGATGGGCGGGGCGCGGCGGCCGAGGCCGACGCGGCCGTACGGTGCTTGCGCGAACGGGCGACGTCGGTCGAGGTCACCGCGGATCCGGCCGAGGCGGACGGGCTGCTCGCCGCCCGGCGGCTCGCGCTGCCCTCGCTGGAACGGCTGGGCCGGGTCCTGATCGAGGACATCGCCGTACCCCGGAACCGGCTGGCCACCGCCGTACGCGAGATCGACGCCGCGGCCGACCGCCACGGGGTGCGGATCTTCACCTTCGCCCATGCCGCCGACGGCAACCTCCACCCCATTCTCGTCCTCGACCCGGCCCTCCCCGGCATCCCGGACGCCGCCTGGCAGGCGGCGGGCGACATCTTCAGCGCCGCTCTGCGCCTCGGCGGCACGCTCACCGGCGAACACGGCGTGGGCACCCTCAAACGACGCTGGCTCGCCGACGAGCTGGGACCGGACCAGCACCGGCTCCAGCGCCGCATCAAGTCGGCCTTCGACCCGCACGGCATCCTCAACCCGGGCAAGGCGCTCTGACGTCGACCCGCAGCCGCCGCTTCCCGTTCGGCCTGCTGGGCGAGGTCGACGCTGTCGTGCAGGGCGTCGGTGGCGGTGGCTCCCGAGGAGACGGGGGCGAGGTCGAGGACGGCGAGGGGGATGCCGGACATGGTCGGGGGTCTCCTCGCCGGTCACCGGGTCCGGGGCGTGCCCACCCCGGCGCCTGGACCCTGCCCGGCCGCGCTCCGGACGCGTACATCGGCCCCGAACACCATGTGCGCGTCGCGAGGAACACCCCGTCGAGCGCGGCGCGCGCGCCGCGGGGTTGGCGACCGGCAAACACCCCCCCGTAACACGCGGGCGCCCCCGCGCCCCGGCCG
>NZ_JBHWJI010000065.1:0-53348 GCF_042731515.1 Streptomyces sp. NPDC059850 | reverse complement strand
CGTGCCCGCCAACGTGCTGGGATTCGGAAAGCGCCCGTAATTGGGGGCACCTGTGCGCCGGGGGCCGGGGCCCCGTCCCACCGCCCCCTTCTTCATGTCCGGGCGCCCGGACGCATACGGGCTCGCGGCGGTTCCCGGGATCTGCTGAGAAATCCGTCAGACGGCTCTGGGCAAACACACAGCGGAGTCCGAACTGGCTCACGGATAGCCCTCCTAATGTTTTCCATGTCGAAACCGAACGGCCCAGCCGAACGGACGAGACAAACGAAAGAGAATCGCCGACATTCGCGAGAGGAAAACATCATGAGCTTCAAGAAGATCGCCCCGGTCAAGCCCGCCCGCAAGCCCGAGCCGGGCAAGAAGAAGCACCCGAAGCCCGCCCCGAAGGCGCCGCAGAAGCGTCAGCCCCGTCGCCCCATCGGCGGCTGACCCACCTTCTGAAGGCGGGCCCGCGGCAATCGCGCCGCGGGCCCGCCTCGGCCGTTTCCGAGCCGTTTCCGGACCCGGGAGACCCCACGTGACGACACCCCCGCCCTCTTACGACGACCAGGCGACCATGCAGCTGCGCATGGTCGTGGCCGACCCCGCCACCGGCCGGGGGCGGCACCGGCGCCCCGGGCGGCCCCGCCCGTACGGCCGTCACCAGCGGGCGGTGCAGCCGCTGCCCGAGGCGTACACGTACGTCGTCCCCGCGCCGGAGGACGGCGAGGCGGCGGAGCAGGCCGCTCCGCAGCTTCCGGCGCGGCTGGCGTTCCGCCGGTTCTGGCCGCTCACCAGGGGTGACCGGCGCTGGATCGTGCTGATCTGCGTCTGCGTCATCGCCGCGGCGCTCGCCGAGACCGCCGCGATCCTGCTCTTCTCCGACCTCACCGACAACGCCCTGCGGCAGGGCTCGCTCAGCGCGTTCTGGAGCCCCGCGGCGCAGTGGCTCGCGGTCGCCGTTCTCGGCGCGGGCGTCGGCTACGCCGGTAACTCGCTCGCCGTCTGGACCGCCGAGCGCTTCGTGATGCGGCTGCGGGCCCGGGTCTTCGGGCACGTCCAGGACCTGCCGCCGCACTTCTTCGCCCGCCACCGCCAGGGCGATCTGCTGGAGCGGCTGACCGGGGACATCGACGCCATCGAGCAGATGGTGGTGTCCGGGGTGGTGGGCACCGTCTCGGCCGTCTTCAGCACCGTCTTCTTCTCCATCGCCGCGTTCACCCTGCGCTGGGACCTGGCGCTGGCCACCTTCGTCCTCGCGCCGCTGTTCTGGCTGGCCGCCCGGCGCTTCTCCGGCCGCATCAAGTCGGTCGCCCGGGAGGAGCGGGTCGCCGACGGCGCGATCACCTCCGTGGTCGAGGAGTCGCTGTCGAACGTCGTGCTGACCCAGGCGTACAACCGCAAGGCCGCCGAGGAGGACCGGCTGCGGCGGGAGGCGGGGGCGTGGATGCGGGCCTCGGTGTCCGGGGCCCGGATGAGCGAGCTGTACGAGCAGATCGTCGAGGTCCTGGAGACGCTGTGCGTGCTCGCCGTCATCGGGCTCGGCGCCTGGGAGATCTCCCAGGACCGCATGACGATCGGCCAGCTGCTCGCCTTCGCCGCCTTCCTCGGCTACCTCTACCCGCCGATCCGCAACCTCGGCCAGCTGGGCCTGACCCTCACCGCCGCGACCGCGGGCGCCGAGCGGCTGCTGGAGATCCTCGACGCCGAACCGGCCGTACGCGATCCCGCGCCGGGCGCGGCCGTCGCGCCATGGCGGGTGCACGGCACGGTGGAGTTCGACCGGGTCGCCTTCCGCTACCCGGGCGCCGAGCGGCCGACCCTGGCCGGGGTGTCGCTGACCGCCCGGCCGGGCGAGTTCGTCCTGATCACGGGGGCCAGCGGGGCGGGCAAGTCGACCGTCTCCAAGCTGCTGCTGCGCTTCTACGACCCGGGCGAGGGCTACGTACGGCTGGACGGCGTCCCCCTGCACGCCGTACCCCTTGGCTTCCTGCGCGACCACGTGACCCTGCTGCCGCAGGAGACGCTGATCCTGCACGACACGATCCGCGAGAACATCGCGTGCGGACGGCCGGGCGCGAGCGACCACGAGATCGTCGCGGCCGCGCGCGACGCGGCCGCCGACGACTTCATCCGCGCCCTGCCCCAGGGATACGACACTCCCATCGACCCGCACACCGCCCAGCTCTCCGGCGGCCAGCTCCAGCGCATCGCCATCGCCCGTGCGATGCTGCGCAACGCGCCCGTGCTGGTCCTGGACGAGCCCACCACCGGCCTCGACGCGCTGGCCGCGCGGCGCGTTGTGCGCCCGCTGCGGCGGCTGATGGCGGGCCGTACGACCATCATGATCACCCACGACCTCAACCTGGCCCCGGACGCCGACCGCATCCTGGTCCTCGACCACGGCCGCCTCGTGGAATCCGGAACCCACCGCGAACTCCTCGCCCTGAACGGCGCCTACGCCCGCCTCCACGGCTCCCAGAACGGCTCCCTGACGGACACCGGATCGCACCCCACGGTCCAGCTCGGCCCGTCCTGACGACGGCGGTCCCGGCCCGTCCGGGGCCAGCCCAGGGCCGCTACCGCCACAAGGTCCGCAACCTCAACAGCTCCGATTCCGGAGTCGACGGCACATCGTAGGAGCGGCCGGATCAGGCGGCGGATTCCCCGTTGTCGGCACTGGTCGTCTGCTCGTTCACCCACCGCTGGGCCTCCGCGAGGCTCGGGGCGGTGCCTGCGGGCTCGTACGAAAATCCGTTCCACTCCTCCAGCACCCGTGGCTCGTCCGGACGGAGATGTCCGCCGGCGCGGGGAACGGCGCGGGACGGCTGGTTCGGCGGTCCGGGTCGGGAGTGCTTGCCCATGGTCTCGATGCTCTCAGGCCGCGACCGGCGTCGACCGCGCTGCCGCGACATCCGCCGCGCGGGTGCGGACCTCGTCCACCGCAGCGGTGCGGTACGGGCTGGCGGCATCCAGCAGGGTGTTGAGCCGGGAGGCCACCAGAGTGGAGTCGACGCGGGCGGCGTCGTCCAGCGCCTGCTGGGCTTCTGCGGCAGCCTGCTCAGGCTCGCCCTCGTTGAACAGTGCGGCGGCCAACGCAAGGGCGTCGGTGAAGTGCACGCTCGCGGCCCGGGGCAAGTGCGGCTGCCGAGCACTGCTCTTGAAAAGGCGTGGCTGCCGGGCATCGTGATGCGAAACTCGGTCCGCAGCCTTATCCACATCCGCGTCCCGGGGGTCCGCATGGAAGTCGCTTCGCTGCTGCCGTTGACCACGGCCCGGTTGTCGCTGCGTCTGTTCACTCCCGGCGACGCCGACGACCTGTACGCCTACCAGAGCCTGCCGAGCGTTGCGCGCTACTTGTACCGGCCGGTGCACACGCGTGAGCGCAGCGAGCAAGTTGCCGCCGAGCGCGCGGCGCAGACGGCCTGGCGCGTCGACGGGGACAAGCTGGCGCTCGCTGTCTGCCGACGCGATGAGCCCGGCGTCCTTGGCGAGGTGAGCCTTGCCCTGGCCGATGCCCGCGCAGCCCAGGCCGAGATCGGCTGGACTCTGGACCCAGGTCACCAGGGGCACGGCTACGCGACCGAGGCGGCCTCGACGCTGGCCGGGTTTGCCTTCGACACGCTGGGCGTGCACCGGCTCTACGCACGGCTGGACGTGGAGAACACCGGGTCTGTGCGGGTCTGTGAGCGCCTCGGGATGCGCCGGGAGGCGCACCTGGTCGAGAACGACCTCGACGGGGATCGCTGGGGCAGCGAGTACATCTACGCGGCGCTGTCCGCGGATCTCAAAAGATGCTGATGCTGCCGCCGTCACTGGATGAGTGGCTGCCCGAGGGGTATCTGGCCCGATTCGTGGCCGAACTGGTCGACGAGGTGCTCGACCTGGGCCCGATCCTGGCGTCCTCCACCGAGAAGCGCGGGTTCCCGCCGTATGACCCGCGGTTGATGGTCCGGCTGCTGATCTACGGGTACACCACCGGAGTGCGCTCGTCGCGGGCGCCTGGCGCAGCGACTGGGCATGGTCAAGATGGGCCCCGCCCCGCGCGGACGCATCCCGGCCGACGCCACAGCGCGCGAGCGCATGGCCCGCAAACCGCGCACCAAACCCGGACGCGCTGTCTTCGGGCAGGTCGGAACCCCCGGACTGGCCGCCGCCCGGGCCTGAGCGCCCAGGCGGCACCATCACCCTCCACTGCAACCACACCCCGCACCCGCCCCGACACCGCCGACAAACCCCAGACCGCCAGAGATCCGACCACCAACCCTCGGCGGCTTGCCCGTTACCGACCCACGCTCCTAGTCGACAACTCAGAGGCGTACGAGGGCCCCGGCAAGCCATGCCGGGGCCCTGTCGTGTCCGCGCACCCCAGACGCCCGCCGGATTGTCGGTCGTTCGGCCGTCTGCGGTCCCCGGTGCGCTTCCCTACGGTCGATTGAGCTGGTCAACCCAGCTCGAAACACAGGGGGAAGCACGTTCCATGAGCACCATTGGGATCACTCCGCGCCGCGCCCTCGGGGAGACGGGCGCCAACGAGTCGTACGCGCTGCGGTGGCGGCGCCGACGCGGGCTCACAGGTCCTCGACGGCCACCAGCCCGTCCTGGATGGCCCGCGCCACCAGGCCCGCTTTCGTGCGGGCCGGGCGGCCCGCGTTCGCGTACTTGATGCGCACCCGGTCCAGGTAGGTGTTGACCGTCCGCACCTTGATGTTGAGCCGCTGCGCCACCAGTTCCTTGGACTCCGACTGGAACCACTCGATCAGCACGTCCTCCTCGCGCTGGGAGAGCCGGGGCCGGTCGCTGCGGGCGTTCGTCCCCAGCGCGCCCGCCAGCGCGGGCGGGGTGTACGGGTGCTGGCGGGCGGCGGCGAGGGTCGCGGCCACCAGGTGGCGGCCGCCCTCGGTCTTCGTCAGATACGTGGCGGCGCCCAGGTCCAGGCAGGTCAGCGCCGTCTGCTCGTCGTCGCGCATCGTGTAGACGACCACCTGGCGCCCGGCGTCGACCAGCCGCCGCAACTCTCCGAAGGCGGGCCCGGCGTCGCTCAGCTGAAGGTCGAACACGACGACGTCGGCACCGTCGCCCGGCGGTGTCCACGCGGTGGCGGCGGTCTCGCCCGCCGCGATCACCTCGATCGGCTGCTCCGAGGAGGCGTACCACGCCTCGACCCCCGCGAGGATCGCCGGATGATCATCTATCAGCGCCACGCTGACGGGTTCGGTCGGCATCGTCTCCCCCTTCACCTACGGACGCCCGACCCTAATCGCCCGCGAGGTGCGACGCAGCGCTGCTGGCACGCACCCTCACCGAGAAAAATGGAGGTGCGCGCAGACCTCCGGCGGTGTCAGGCTGCGCGAATGAACCGTGAACAAATGTCCAGGATCGCTCATGCCCATCATCCGATTAAGGCTCCCCTCGACGACGATGCGGTGCGCGGTCTGCTGGAGCGCGGGATCTCCCGGCCCGACGCGCGGGTGCTCGATCTCGGGTGCGGAGGAGGGGAGTGGCTCCTTCGGGCGCTGTCCACCAGACCTCGCTTACATGCCGAGGGCGTCGACATCTCCGAAGACGCACTGGCACAAGCCCGTGAAGCCGCGAGCGGCCTCGGCGTCCAGGAACGCCTGGTCCTGCACCAGCAGGCAGCCGCCGATTTCGTCTCCGCGCAGCCGTTCGACTTGGTGCTGAGTGTCGGGGCCGCCCACGCCTTCGGCGGTCTGCTGCCTACGCTCGCGGCGGCGCGGGGGCATCTGGCTCCGGGCGGGCACGTCCTGGTCGGTGACGGAATCTGGGAGGGGGAGCCTTCTCCGGAAGCGGTCGAGATGCTCGGCGACTTCGCCGACCTGGCGACCACCTTGGATCGCGTGACCGCTGACGGGTGGACGCCCGTCCATGGCCACGTCAGCACCCGCCGGGAGCTGGACGACTACGAGTGGTCATGCTGGGGGACGCTGGCCGCATGGGCCCTGGACCATCCTGATGATCCGGACAGTTCCCAGGCTCTCGCGACCGCCGCGACCCGCCGCTCCGAATGGCTGCGTTCCTACCGGGACAGCTTCGGCTTCCTCTGCCTGGTCTTGCGCCGGACGCCGACCGCCTGACCCTAGTCCGCGCGGAGCACATAGCCGACGCCCCGCACCGTGTGGACCACGCGCGGCTCGCCGCCCGCCTCCGTCTTGCGGCGCAGGTACATCACGTACACGTCCAGCGTGTTGGACGACGGCTCGAAGTCGAAGCCCCAGATGTCGCGGAGGATCGCGGCGCGGCTGAGGACCTGGCGGGGGCGGGACAGGAAGAGCTTCAGCAGGGCGAACTCGGTCTTGGTGAGGTCGAGTTGGCGGCCGGAGCGGGTGACCTGGCGGGTGAGGGTGTCCAGGGTCATGTCGTCGAAGGCGAGCCGGGCGTCCGGCGCCGGGGGTGGGGGTGGGCAAACGGGGCTTAACGGCACGAGCGCCCGGCCTCGGCGCAGCAGGGCGCGGACGCGGGCGAGCAGTTCGTCGCATGCGAACGGCTTGGTCAGGTAGTCGTCGGCGCCGTTGTCGAGGCCGACGATGCGGTCGCCCACCGAGTCCCGCCCGGTGACCATCATGATCGGTACGGTGCGGCCGGAGGCCCGCACGCGGCGGGCCACCGCCAGCCCGTCCAGGCGCGGCATCGTCACGTCGAGCAGCACCAGGTCGGGCGGCTCCTCGTCGATGCGGCGCAGCGCGGCGAGGCCGTCCCCCGCCGTGTCGACCTCGTAGCCCTCGGACCGCAGGGCTCTGCCGATGGCTTCGCGCACCGAAGGCTCGTCGTCCACGACCAGGATCCGGGAAGTCTCGTGCATGGGCGTAAACCTGGTGCCCGTGGCTGTGGGTTCGCTGAGTCCGGCGTGTACGGGGGCTGAGAAGGTCAGCGGAGGGTCAGGGGTCTAGTTCGGGCGGGGCGGTGGGGGCGCCGGGGAGGCGGAGCCAGGCGACGGTGCCGCCGCCGGGCGCGGGCCGCAGCCCCACCTGGCCGCCGCAACTCTGGACGGTACGGGCCACGATGGACAGCCCGAGTCCGGAGCCGGGCAGGCTGCGGGCGGACGGCGAACGCCAGAACCGCTCGAAGACGTGCGGGAGTTCATCGGCGGGAATGCCGGGGCCATGGTCCCGCACCGTCAACTCGCCCCTTCTGAGCGCGACATCGATGACACCACCCGAAGGGCTGAACTTCACGGCGTTGTCGAGCAGGTTGACCAGCGCCCGCTCCAGCGCCGCCGCCTCGCCGCGTACGTACCAGGGCGCGATCGAGGCGTCGAGGGTGATCCCGGTGCCGCGCAGCCGGGCCCGCCGCAGGGCGCTGTCGGTGATCTCGTGGAGGGCGACGACCTGGAGCGGTCCGCTGCCGGGCAGCGCGTCCGGCCGGGACAGCTCCTGGAGGTCTCCTATGAGCGCCGCAAGCTCCGTCATCTGCGCCTTGACGCTGCTCATGAGCGCCTTGCGGTCGTCCGGAGGCAGCGCGCGGCCGGTCTCGTCGCTGCGGGCGAGCAGTTCGATGTTGGTGCGGAGCGAGGTGAGCGGGGTGCGCAGCTCGTGCCCGGCGTCGGCGATCAGCTGCTGCTGGCGGTCGCGGGAGGAGGCGAGGGCGGCGGTCATGGCGTTGAACGAGCGGGACAGCCGGGCGATCTCGTCGTCGCCCTCGGCGGGGATGCGGACGGCCAGATCCTCGGTGCGGGCCACGTGCTCGACGGCGTGGGTCAACCGGTCCACCGGCTTCAGCCCGGTCCGGGCGATCCACAGCCCGGCCGCCCCGGCGCCGACGACGCCGATGCCCGCGACGAGGGCGAGGACGAGCGCGAGCGTGTTCAGCGGATCCTGGACCTCGCTGAGCGGCCGGGCCATGGAGACGGCGATACCGCGCGGCAGCGGGCTGTCCGGGCCGCCGGACGGCCGGTAGGTGAAGACCCGCATGTCGCGGCCGTCCTCGGCGGTCGCGTCGTGCAGCGCGGTCGGCCGCGTACCGGTGGCGACCGCCACGTCGTCGGCGCTCACCGGCAGCTTCGTCGCCCCGGGCTGGGGGCAGCGGCTGCCGTCGGGCAGCACGATCTGCACGGAGTACGAGCCGAGGGCGCGCGGGGTGTGGCCGTCGTCGCCGTCGGGGTTCTGGCACGCGTCCAGGATGCTCACCACGTTGCGCTCGTCGACCTTGACGTTGCGCAGCGACGAGTCGAGCTGTGCGCTGAGCTGTTCGCGCACGATCAGCCAGCACGCGAACGCCGACGCCGCGACCGCCACCGCCACCGCCACCGCGGTCAGCAGGGCCAGCCGCGAGCGCAGCGGGAGTCCGCGGAACCTCACGACGGCTCGCCCTCGGCGGGCCGCAGGACGTATCCCACGCCGCGCACCGTGTGGACGAGGCGCGGCTCGCCGGCCGCCTCGGTCTTGCGGCGCAGATACATCACGTACACGTCCAGCGAGTTGGACGACGGCTCGAAGTCGAAGCCCCATACGGCCTTCAGGATCTGCTCGCGGGTGAGGACCTGGCGCGGATGCGCGAGGAACATCTCCAGCAGGGTGAACTCGGTCCGGGTCAGCTCGACGCGCCGCCCGCCCCGGGTGACCTCCCGGGTCACCAGGTCCATCCGCAGATTCCCGAAGGACATCGTGTCGTCGTCGGCGACCGGCGCGCCCTGCCGCGCCGCGTACGAGCTGCGGCGCAGCAGGGCGCGGATCCGGGCCAGCAGCTCGTCCAGCTCGAACGGCTTGACGAGGTAGTCGTCCGCGCCCGCGTCCAGGCCGGTGACCCGGTCGCCGACCGTGTCGCGCGCGGTGAGCATGAGCACGGGCACGGTCACCCCGGTGGCGCGCAGCCGCCGGGCGGCGGTGAGCCCGTCCATGCGGGGCATCAGCACGTCGAGCACGATCAGCTCGGGGTCGTAGGTGGCGGCCTTCTCCAGGGCGTCCACACCGTCGACGGCGGTCTCGGTCGCGTAGCCCTCGAAGGCGAGGCTGCGCTGCAGCGCCTCGCGGACGGCCGGCTCGTCGTCGACGATCAGGATGCGGGCGGGCTGATCGCCGTGGTCGGCGGGGCTCATGGATCGGTTTCCTTCACGGTGGGCGGGGGTGGGGGCGGGCGCTGTGCTGTCAGCCTCGCACGCCCGTCACCGCCACGGGTCGGCTCAGCTGTGGCTCAGCTGTCGCCGTTGCCGCCGCTGCCGCCGTCGCGCAGGGCGGCGAGGTCGGACTTGACGGTGTCGACGGGGATCGAGAAGCCGAGGCCGATGCTGCCCGCGCTGCTGCTCTGGCCCGAGGCCGGGGCGTACATCGCGGAGTTGATCCCGATGATCTGGCCGCGCATGTTGATGAGCGCGCCGCCGGAGTTGCCGGGGTTGAGCGAGGCGTCGGTCTGGATGGCCTTGTACGTGGTCGTCGACTGGCCGACGTCGCCGTTGTAGCTGCCGCCGCCGAACTCGAACGGCCACTGTCCGCCGCCGCCCTGCTGGCCCTGGCCCCGGCCCTGGTCCTGGCCCTGGCCCTCGTCCGTGGAGACGGTGACGTCGCGGTCGAGCGCGGAGACGATGCCGCTGGTCACGGTGCCGGTCAGCCCCTCGGGCGAGCCGATGGCCACGACCTGGTCGCCGACCTTGACCTGACTGGAGTCGCCCAGGGACGCGGCCTTGAGGCCGCTCGCGCCGCTCACCTTGACCAGGGCCAGGTCCTTGTTCGCGTCGGCGCCGACCACGGACGCGCTCTTGGTGCTGCCGTCGCTGAACGTCACCTTGATCGAGTCGGCGCCGGAGATGACGTGGTTGTTGGTGATGATCTCGCCGCCGCTGGTGATGATCACGCCGGAGCCGGTGGACTCGCCCGAGGCGGATGTCGCGCTGATCTCCACGATGCTGGGGCTCACGGCCGCCGCCACGGCGGAGACACCGCTGCCGGTGCTGCTGGAGTTGGCGTTGACGACGGGGGCCGCCACGGAGGTGCCTCCCTGGTCCGTGGCCTGCCCGACCAGGGTCGCCGTACCGCCGCCCACCAGCGCCGAGACCACCGCCACGGCGACGAGCAGCCCGGCCGTGCGGGAGACGCGCCGCTTGCGGCGGCCGCCGCCGTGGTGCGGTATCGCCGTGGTGTCCCCGCCACCGGTGCCACCGGCGCCACCTGATCCGTCGGTGCCGCCGCCCGGCCACACGGTGACCCCGGAGGGGGTGGTCACCGGCGTCTGCGGCTCATGGGTGGGCGGCGGCGGGTAGGCCGCCGCGCCGCCGTACGCGTAGGGATAGGACTCGTAGTCGCCGCTACGGCGCTGGCTGTCGGTCATGTCTATGACTCTGCGGCGGAAGTATGAGAGCCAGCTGAGGGCCTGCTGAGAACCAGGGCAGAAGTCGGTATGCCCGACATCAAAGAGCGTTTTTGTCCCGGCGAGGTTGTTTGGTTCGAGGTTCAGGTGTCGCGCCAGTTCGGCGTGGATTCACTGGCGAGTCGTTGGCTTATTCTGGCGGCACTGTACGTGTTCATCGACGACCATGTGGCGCCTTGTCGCCGGATCGGGCGACCTCCGAAACTCACGGACGCCGAACTGCTGTGCCTGGCGGTCGCCCAGGTCCTGCTGGGCTTCCTTCCGCCCGGCATTGGATCCGCTTCGCACACGCCCGGCTCGGGCACCTCTTCCGCTACCTGCCTCAGCAGTCCGCCTACAACAAGCGTCTCAACGCCGCCGGCCCGCTGATCAGCCACGTGATCGAGATGCTCGCCCGGCAGGTGCCGACCTGGCACGACGACCTGCGGCTGATCGACTCGACCCCGCTGCCGTGCGTGGCCTCCAGCGAGACCGTCAAACGCTCAGAGCTGGCCGGGCATGCCGGATACGGCTACTGCCGCAGCCACTCCCGCTCCTTCTGGGGATTGCGGCTCTACCTGGTCACCACCGCCGAAGGCATGCCGGTGTCCTGGTGTCTGGCCAACCCGAAACTCGGCGAGCGGGAGGTGATGGCCGCGCTGCTGGAACGCGACCACCGCCTCATCCGCGCCGGGCAGGTGATCCTCGCCGACAAGGGCGAAGACCCCGGCAGGGGTCCTGCCGCCGTGCTGTTCAAGACTGAGCTGGCCTTTGAGGGTGTCTATGACAGCCTCGATCCACTGGCGGACCCGAGCGATCTTCCCGTGCCGGACCGGCTCGTCCTTGCGGACCGGCCGCACCAGGTGAGCCCCTAGCCAGTCGGCGACGAAAGCCTCGAACTCCTTGCCCGCGAAACCCTTGCGGGCTTTGTCTCGTCACGATCCGAAGTGCCCCGCCCGGCAGTAACCTGTTCACCGTCCGTCAGGCCTTGACCCGGCTCGCGGAGGACATCGGCCTGCGTCACAGCACGGTCGAGAACGCCCGCTGGACAGCATCGCGGCGGCCGAAGGAACATCGCCAGGCGGGTGTGTCCTTCACCATTCACCGGGCCCTGGGCAGCACTCCTGACGAGGAAGAGCACTTCGACACGACCAAGACTCCACCCGAGGGCAAGAACCGTGCGCCGCCGGGCCCATTCCGGGGCGGAGCGCCGGATATTGGTTCGATTTAATTCGTGGAGCAAATTCTGGGACCAAATTCTTGGCGGAGCGGAGAATTCGACTCAGTCGCAGACTGAATGGGGAGCGTGCAGCATTTGCCCAGTTCAGAGTGCACCATCATTGGTAACGTTACCGAGAGTGTTCGTCATGGCATGCAAATTCACCCGACACCTTAGCGGATGACGGGTGAATTCGAAGACGAGGAATGGAATCTGTTAGCGCTTCTTGCGCAGCGTCGCTGAAGACGCGCGGGGACTGGATGCCTCGGTCGCGCTAGAGCTAGTATTCGCCCTCGCACTCACAGGAAGAAGTGAACCGGCAGGTACGCGAGACACAGTCAATTCGGTGGCAGATTCCGGCAAGGCCCTATCTTGCGCCATTATGTGATACTTTACCTGTTCTTTATTATCGGCTGGCAAAGAGTAGAATTTATATCCGCGCACCCCTAAGTGCGCAATCAGGTCATCGGATGGCCTAGTTAGGCGACCCCTACTACTTCTCCAGTTATTGATGGCACTAGCGGTTTCCTTTGGAATACTAATGTTCCCCTGAAGTCCCCTCACGTGATCCTCGTCCGTCCTTCGTGGCACCGGAACAAAGTCATCATCTCTCAACAGTTTCCATTTACGACCAACGAGCCCTATCTCCAGACCATGCCTCTCCAAAGCTTCTTTCAGATTTTCGTTCGGCTCGTCGCTCCATCCCTTATAGAAGAGATTCGAGACTGCATGACCGACAGCCACTTCCTTCCCTGATTCGATTGGCATCAAACCCTTATACGGAATTCCGCTCTCTACTGGTATTCCGTTCAAGGCTTCCGCTAATTCATCATCTGTATAATCTCTCTCAAATCCCACAGGCAGGTGTCCTCGCTGAGTCTTTGGCTAGAAGTCCTGTCCCTATCTCTACGGTTCGCGCCCAGCAACGGTTCAATCTCAGTCCGCCGAGTTGGACCTATCAAATGAGCGACCCCGATGCTCATCTGGTGGTGACGGATTGCGGGCATTTGCCGGATTGCGGGCGGTCCGGGCTCATTCGCTACCAGATCCTCGATGGTCTCCAGGACACCTTGAGGTGCTGGACCGACATCTGCACCACCTGCCACCAACCCCTGCCCAGCAAGACACCAAGATCGAGAATGACCTAGTCGAGTCCTATTAGCCTCCATCTTGCATGAGGGGCCGTCAGCTTGCTGATGGCCCCTTTCAGCTTGTTCGGGGTGGAGATTTCTCGGGTGGGCAGGCTGGTGGCCCGGCTGTCGCCTCGGGTGGGCGCCGGGTTCCACGGCTCCGATCGGGGTGGTGCTGCTCGCAGGGACGCTGCTGTTCAGCCGGGGTTCGGCAGGGACGCGAGCCATTGCTGGGCATCGATGATCACGCCGGTCCAGGACCAGTGCCTGGCGAGGCGAAGGATGCGAGACCGTCCGGTGGTGACGAGCTGAGCGGCTGCGGAGAACAGTCGCAGCCGTGGGCGGCGGGGCTCCCATAGGCGGGCTTGGCCGGTCAGCGCGAGCATCGGCATCCAGGCCAGCAGGTCGAGGGCGATCTGGACGATCTCCAGCCAGATCTGGTTCTGTGGGGTGTCGTGCAGGGGAAGGTTGCGCAGGCCGGTGGCCCGTGCGGCGCGGATGCGGTCCTCGGCGCGGGCCCGCTGGCGGTGCCGCAGCTCCAGCGCCGCGATCGCGGTGTTCTTGGTGTTGGTGGCGAAGCAGGACAGGCGCATGCCGGCGGCGTCGGTGAAGCGCAACTGGGCTCCGGGGTGCGGCCGTTCCTTCCGCACGATCAGCCGCATCCCCATGGGCCAGCCTTTGAGACAGTCGCCTCGAGTTCGGCGGCCCAGGCGCCGTCGCGGACCTCGCCGTCGGGCTCGACAGCCGGTGTCCAGGCCGACGCTGGGACCTTCAGGACGGCCTCGTGGATGGCATCGGTGAGGGTCATGCCGACCGAGTAGGACAGCCACCGGCCGCGTGCGGACAGCCAGTCGACGAACTCGTGGGTGCCCCCACCCGAGTCGGTGCGGATCAGCGTCTTTCGTCCGCGCCGGTACCTCTTCGGCAGCTGCGCCAGCGCAAGCTGGGCGGCTTCGATGTGCTCGGCGGCGGTGTTGCTGCCCGCGTTCCCAGGCCGCAGCAGGGCAACGGCCGGCTCCCCGGCCCCGCCCCGGCCGTGGTCGACGAACCCCATCAGCGGATGGTGGCCGAAGGTCTTCTTCCAGGTCGCGGCGACATCCTGCTTCTCGGAATGTGCCAGGACGAGCACCCCGTCCAAGTCCACGACCACCTGCCCGGCCGCGTCCGGCGCCCCCGGCCAACCTCCACACATGTTCACGGACTTCAGCGCGTGCGGAGCGGAGCGCGGCCAGAACCCGATTCCCTCCTGCGGCCAGCCGGCCGATCAGGCGGGAGACCGTCGGGTCGGAGGCTACCGGACTGAACACGGCCGGCTCCGCCCGCAGCATGCCGACGCCGGCCAGGCAATCCCGCCCAGCGCGACCGCGAGAGCGACGTCCAGGAGGACCTTTCCCGGGTCGTGGACGGACCGGTGCTTGCGCCACGGGGCGAAAGCGGTGGATATTGCCGGATCAAGGCCGGTCTTTCGGATCGTCTCCACCAGCAGCACGGCCCCGGCCTGAGAAACCACCCCGCGGCCATCGCCCTCGACGCGGACATGCGGGTACGACCCGATATTCTTCTTCACCTGGGAAGTGCTTTTTTCCCCGCAGCCAACAGGACCCTCAGCAAGTCCTATCGTTGCAGGTCAGAAGCACTTCTCGCGTTTTTGATCAAACCTCGGACGGCCTACTTCGTGAAAACGCGAGACTAGAGGGGCTGAAGCGGAGATCTGGGAGAGCAGGTGGATGTTGCCAGCGTTGTCGGAGACGCTCGCCGCGGTCACCCGGACGGCCAGCAGCAGGCCTAGCGTGTCGACGCCGATGTGACGCTTGCGACTGCGATTTTCTTGCCTGCGTCAATGCCCTGATCAGCTCCGGGCACGTTGGCGGAGGTCTTGACGCTCTGAGCGTCCAGCACGCGGGCGCTCGACTCTGCGCTGCGGCCTTCGGCTTCACGCACCAGGCATCGCAGCAGGCCGTTGAGCTGGTCGAAGACGTCTTCCTTCTGCCAAGCGGCGAAGTAGCCGTAGACCGTCTCCCGCGGTGCGAAGTCGTGCGGCAGGTAGCACCAGAAGACCCCGGTGCGGTCGACGACCTGCACCGCATCGGGTGGACGGCCGATGTCCAGGCTCTTGCTGGACAGCATCGCGGCGGCCGAAGGAACATCGTCAGGCGGGTGTGTCCTTCACGGTTCCCCGGGCCCTGGGCAGCACTCCCGACAAGGAAGAGCGCTTCGACGCGACCAAGACTCCACCCGAGGGCAAGAACCGTGCGCCGCCGGGCCTATTCCGGCACGGAGCGCCGCATATTGGTTCGGATTAATTCGCGGAGCAAATTCTGGGACCGAAGCTGTAGCGGAGCGGAGAATTCGACTCAGTCGCAGACCGAATGGGAAGCACGGAGCATTTGCCCAGTCCAGAGTGCGCCACCATCGGTAACGTTACCGAGAGCGTTCGTCATGGCATTCGAATTCACCCGACACCTTAGCGGATGACGGGTGAATTCGAAGACGAGGAATTGAATCTGCTAACGCTTCCTGCCCTTCGTCACTGGAGACACGGGGGGACTGGATGTCCTGGTCGCGCTAGAGCTAGTATTCGCTGCCCCCCTCGCATCCGCAGGAAGAAATGAACCGGCAGGTACGCGAGACGCAGTCAATCTGGTGGCGGATTCCGGCAAGTCCCCACCTTGTGTCGTTACCTTATACTTTACCGTTCCTTTACTGCCGACCGGCAAAGAATATACTTTGTAATTGCGCGCCTCTAACTGTGCAATCAGGTCATCGGATGGTTTAGTTGCGCGACCCCTTCTCCTCCAGTTACTGATGGCAAGATAGGTTCTGTCCGGAATATTCCCTTTCTGTCGAAGCCCCCTCGCGTGCTCCTCGTCCAGGACTCGTGGCCCCACCTTAGGGTTACTATTTTCCGGTATTTTCCATCTACCGTCTCTGAACCCTATCTCCAGACCATGTTCCCTCAAAGCATCTTTCAGATTTTCGTTCGGCTCGTCCGGCCTTCCCGTGTAGCGGTAATACGCGAGTACATGACCGATGTTCACTTCCTCCCCTGATTCGATTGGCTCGTAACCGTTATACGGAATTCCGCTTTCTGGTGGTATGCCGCTCAAGGCTTCCGCTATTTGATCGTCTGAAAAATTGTTCTCAGGCATAGGCAAGTGTCCTCGCTGGGTCTTTGGCCAGAAGTGCTGCACCCATCTCCACGGTTCGCGCTCAGCAATGGTTCAATCTCAGTCCACCGAGTTGGGCCTATCAAATGAGCGGCCTTCATGCTCATCTGGTGGTGACGGATTGCGGGCATTTGCCGGATTGGGGGCGGTTCGGGCTCACTCGAGAAAGACCTAGCGGAGTCCTCTTAAGGAACGGCCGGCAGGACCCAGGAGCCTACGAGCAGCCGCAGGAGCGCCGTACCACCAGCGCGGACGGGAACTGCCGCATCCGCTCCCGCCGCGAGACCGCGATCCGCGGCCCGTCGTCCAGCACCAGGTCGACCGCGGCGCGGGCCATCGCGGGGCGGTCGGAGCCGACCGTGGTCAGCGGCGGGTCGGTGAGCCCGGCTTCCTTCACGTCGTCGAAGCCCGCGACCGCCAGCTCCCCGGGGACGTCGATGCGCAGCTCGCGCGCCGCCCGCAGCACCCCGAAGGCCTGGTCGTCGGTGGCACAGAAGATGGCCGGGGGCCGGTCGGGACCGGCCAGCAGGCCGAGGGCGACCTGGTAGGCGTCGTACCGGTTGTACGGGGCCTGGAACAGCCGCCCCTCCGTGGACCGCCCGGCCTCCCCCATCGCCCGGCGCCACCCCTCGACGTGGTCGGTCACCGGGTCGCCGACGGTCGGGGTTATCTCGGTGCCGCCGAGGCAGGCCACATAGGGGTGGCCGTGCTCCAGCAGATGGCGCACCGCGAGCTGGGCGCCGCCGATGTCGTCCAGCACCACGGCCACGTCGTCGATCGCCTCGGGCCGCTCGTGCAGCAGCACCACCCGGGCGTCCCAGGCCTCGATCTCGGCGGCGGCGTTCTCGCTGGGGCCCTGGCTGATGAGGATCAGCCCGGACACCCGCATCCCCAGGAAGGCACGGAGGTAGTGCACCTCGCGCTCGTCCAGGTAGTCGGAGTTGCCGACCAGCACCATCTTGCCGCGCTCGGCGGCGGCCTGTTCGACGGCGTGCGCCATCTCGGCGAAGAACGGCTGGCGGGCGTCCGGAACGATCAGCCCTATGAGGTCGGTACGGCGGCTCGCCATCGCCTGGGCCACCCGGTCGGGCCGGTAACCCAGCTCCTTGATCGCGGCGAGTACCCGCTCGCGCGTGGCCGGGGCGACCGGCCTGGGTCCGTTATTGATGACGTAACTGACGACCGCGGTCGAGGTTCCCGCCAGCCTTGCCACATCATCACGCGTCACCTTGGCCACGCGCGCAGTCTACGCGGGTCCAGCTAGGTCTTGACCGGTCGTGCGGGGCCCGGTTCCGCTCCGGACCGCTGGGCTCCGCCCGCCGGACCTGAGCCGGTATCCCGGGCCGTACCCCGGGCCGCGTTCCTGGCCCGGGCCTCCTCGGCGGCCCGCTCGGCCCGCTCGACCTTCTCCGGCGTGACGAAGCGGTAGCCGACGTTACGGACGGTCCCGATCAGCGACTCGTGCTCCGGGCCCAGCTTGGCCCGCAGCCGCCGTACGTGGACGTCGACCGTGCGCGTACCGCCGAAGTAGTCGTAGCCCCAGACCTCCTGCAGCAGCTGCGCCCGGGTGAAGACCCGGCCGGGGTGCTGCGCGAGGTACTTCAGCAGCTCGAACTCCTTGAAGGTGAGGTCGAGCACCCGCCCCTTCAGCTTGGCGCTGTACGTGGCCTCGTCCACCGACAGATCGCCGTTGCGGATCTCCATCGGGCTGTCGTCGGTGGTGATCTGCTGGCGGCCCATGGCCAGCCGCAGCCGGGCCTCGACCTCGGCCGGGCCCGCGGTGTCCAGCAGCACGTCGTCGATGCCCCAGTCGGCGGTGACGGCGGCGAGCCCGCCCTCGGTCACCACCAGGACCAGCGGACATCCGGGCCCGGTCGACCGCAGCAGCTGGCACAGGCTGCGCACCTGCGGCAGATCGCGGCGGCCGTCGATCAGGATGACGTCGGCTCCCGGGGTGTCCACCAGGGCCGGGCCCTCCGCGGGGGCGACCCGCACGCTGTGCAGCAGGAGGCCGAGGGCGGGGAGCACCTCCGTCGAGGGCTGGAGTGCGTTGGTCAGCAGCAGGAGGGAACTCATCGTCCACCACCTGCCCCGGCCGTGATCGTGATGTTGTGCACGCTTCGCTCGCCCATTGCCTCGGTTTCCTCCTCGGTCCCTTGCGAGAGGGGGCACCTCCCAGGCGGCTCCGCCCGGGGGAGTTTGCGGCTACTACTTCGTACGGTGTGCTCGCCGGGGCATCCGCGCGGCCCTACGCTCAAACGCGCGCAGTGCCCCTGAAAGCACAAAAGGACCCGGGGGCGACATTGCCCGGATCCTTCACCCAGCAGAATAACCCACATGACACCCGGTGGAGAGGCTGAATCTGCTCGTCGTTTTCTTTCCCCGGCTGCCGCGGGCGCCCGGAGAGCCACGCTGCTCACCGAGGACGGGGTCCCCATCGAGGCCCGTTACGAGCCTTCCCGGGCGGCCGGTGGGCTATCCGCCGGGGCCCCTGTGATCGTGGTCGCGCACGGTTTCACCGGCGCCCTGGAGCGGCCCGCGCTGCGCCGGGTGGCGTCGGCCTTCACGCAGCGTACGGCCGTGATCACGTTCTCGTTCCGGGGTCACGGCCGGTCCGGCGGGCGGTCCACCGTGGGCGACCGGGAGGTGCTGGACCTGGCGGCCGCGGTGCGCTGGGCGCGGACGCTGGGCCACCGGCGGGTGAGCACGGTCGGCTTCTCGATGGGCGGCTCGGTGGTGCTCCGCCACGCGGCGCTGGCCGCCCAGAACGAGCAGAATCAGCCGGATCCGGACGAGAAACGCGAGGAGCGCGAGGGGCGCACGGGGGCGCACACCGCGGCGGCGGACGCGGTCGTCTCGGTGAGCGCGCCCGCCCGCTGGTACTACCGGGGGACGGCCCCGATGCGCCGCGTCCACTGGGCGGTCACCCGGCCGACCGGGCGGCTGGTCTCCCGCTACGGGCTGCGGACCCGGATCGACGGCCGGGGGTGGAGCGCGGAGCCGCTGCCGCCGGTCGCCGCCGTCCCCCGGATCGCGCCGACGCCGCTGCTGATCGTGCACGGCGACCGGGACCCGTACTTCCCGCTGGACCATCCGCGGATGCTGATGGCGGCGGCCGACCCGGCGTACGCCGACCTGTGGATCGAGCCGGGCTTCGGCCACGCGGAGACGGCGGCCCCGGCGGAGCTGCTGGACCGGGTCGCGGAGTGGGCTCTCACCAATGCCTGAGGACCCGGTCCCAGCAGGCGCTACTCCGGCTCCGCCACCGGCTCCGCGAACTGGGCCGCGTACAGCCGGGCGTACGCGCCCTCCGCCGCCACCAGCGCGTCATGGCTGCCCTGCTCCACGATGCGGCCCGACTCCATCACCAGGATCACGTCCGCGTCGCGGATCGTGGAGAGCCGGTGGGCGATCACGAAGCTGGTGCGGCCGGTGCGCAGCGAGGCCATCGCGTGCTGGATGAGGACCTCGGTGCGGGTGTCGACGGAGCTGGTCGCCTCGTCCAGGACCAGGATGGACGGCCCGGAGAGGAAGGCGCGGGCGATGGTGATCAGCTGCTTCTCGCCGACGCTGACATTGGCCCCCTCCTCGTCGATCACCGTGTCGTAGCCGTCCGGCAGGGTGCGCACGAAGCGGTCCACGTGGGTGGCCTTCGCCGCCTCCACGATCGCCTCGTGGGACGCGCCCTCGGAGCCGTACGCGATGTTCTCCGCGATCGTGCCGCCGAACAGCCAGGTGTCCTGGAGGACCATGCCGATGTGGGAGCGCAGCTCCTCGCGCGGCATGGTGGCGATGTCGACGCCGTCGAGCGTGATGCGTCCGCCGCTGACCTCGTAGAACCGCATCAGCAGATTGACCAGGGTGGTCTTCCCCGCGCCGGTCGGGCCGACGATGGCCACGGTCTGGCCGGGGCTCACCGACAGCGAGAGCCCGTCGATGAGGGGCGTGTCGGGCTGGTAGCGGAAGGCGACGTCCTCGAACTCGACCTGGCCGAGCACGGTCCGCGGCCCCACCGGGCCCACCGGGTCCGGGGTCTGCTCGTCCGCGTCCAGCAGCTCGAAGACCCGCTCGGCGGAGGCGACGCCCGACTGGACCATGTTGGCCATGGACGCGACCTGGGTGAGCGGCTGGCTGAACTGCCGGGAGTACTGGACGAACGCCTGGACGTCGCCGATCGACAGCGCCCCGCTCGCCACCCGCAGCCCGCCGACCACGGCGACCAGTACGTAGTTGAGGTTCCCGATGAACGTCATCGCGGGCTGGATGAGCCCGGAGATGAACTGGGCGCGGAAGCCCGCCTCGTACAGCTTCTCGTTATGGACACGGAACACCTCGGCGGACTGCCGCTCCCGCCCGAAGACCTTCACCAGCGCGTGGCCGGTGTACATCTCCTCGATATGGGCGTTGAGCTTGCCCGTGGTCATCCACTGCTGGACGAACTGGGGCTGGGCGCGCTTGCCGACCCGCGTCGCGACCACCACCGACACCGGGACGGTGACCAGCGCGACCAGCGCCAGCAGCGGCGAGATCCAGAACATCATGGCCAGCACGCCCACCAGGGTGAGCAGCGAGGCCATGATCTGGCTGAGGGTCTGCTGCAGCGTCTGCTGGATGTTGTCGATGTCGTTGGTGGTCCGGGAGAGCACCTCACCGCGCGACTGCTTGTCGAAGTACGACAGCGGCAGCCGCGCCAGCTTGTGTTCGACGTCCTCGCGCAGCCGGAAGACCGCGCGCTGGACGATGCTCGTGGCCACCCGCGCCTGGATCAGGTTGAGGAGCGAGGCCGCGAGGTACAGGCCCAGCGCCCACAGCAGGACGGTTCCGACGGCACCGAAGTCGATGCCCTGGCCGGGCGTCACGTTCATCGACGCGACCATGTCGGCCATGGTGTCCTGGCCGCCGTCGCGCAGATGCTGGACGGCCTCGGCCTTGGTGGCGCCGTCCGGGAGCTGCCGTCCGACGATGCCCGCGAAGATCAGGTCGGTGGCGTGGCCGAGCACCTTGGGGCCCAGCACCGTCAGCGTGACGCTGACCGCGCACAGGGCGAGCACGGCGAAGGCGATGCCGCGCTCGGGGTGCAGCGCGCCCAGCAGACGGCGTCCGGAGCCGCGGAAGTCCATGGACTTCTCCACGGGCTGGCCGCCCATGAAGCGGCCGGGCCCGGCGGCCGGAGCGGGACCCCTGCGGGGTGCGGGAGAGCTGTTACTCATGCGGCTTCCTGCTCGGTGAGCTGGGAGAGCACGATCTCCCGGTAGGTCTGATTGCCGTCCATCAGCTCGCTGTGGGTGCCGCTGCCGACGACGCGGCCCTCGTCGAGGACCACGATCCGGTCGGCGCCCCGGATGGTGGACACGCGCTGGGCGACGATGACGACGGTCGCGTTCCCGGTCTCGTCCGCCAGCGCCGCCCGCAGCCGGGCGTCGGTGGCGTAGTCGAGCGCCGAGAAGGAGTCGTCGAAGAGATAGACGGACGGCTTGAGGACGAGGGCACGGGCGATCGCCAGCCGCTGCCGCTGCCCGCCGGAGACATTGGAGCCGCCCTGCGCGATGGGCGCCTGGAGACCGCCCTCCATGACCTCCACGAAGTCCCGGGCCTGGGCGGTCTCCAGGGCCTGCCACAGCTCGTCGTCGGTGGCGTCCGGATTGCCGTAGCGCAGATTGGAGGCGACGGTGCCGGAGAAGAGGTACGGCTTCTGCGGTACGAGCCCGATGGACCGGGACATCACCTCGGGGTCGAGGTCGCGTACGTCCACGCCGTCGAGCCGGACGCTGCCGTCGGTCGCGTCGAACAGCCTCGGCACCAGCCCGATCAGGGTGGACTTGCCGCTGCCGGTGGAGCCGATGACGGCGGTGGTCCTGCCCGGGTGGGCGGTCAGCGAGATGTCGCGCAGCACGGGCTCCTCGGCGCCCGGATAGCGGAACTCCACGCCCCGCAGCTCCAGCAGCCCCCGGCCGCCGCCTTCGGACGCGCGGGGCGCGACCGGCCGCAGCGGCGGGACGACACTGGTCCCGGTGTCCAGCACCTCCTGGACGCGCTCGGCGCACACCTCGGCGCGCGGCACCATCATGAACATGAAGGTGGCCATCATCACCGACTGCAGAATCTGCATGAGGTAGCTGATGAAGGCGGTCAGCGCGCCGATCTGCATCTCGCCGCTGTCGATGCGGTGCCCACCGGCCCACACCACGGCGACGCTGGACACGTTCACCACCAGCATCACGGAGGGGAACATCAGCGACATCAGCCGCCCGGACCGCAGCGAGACGTCCATCAGCTCGGTGTTGGCGGCGGTGAACCGCTTCCGCTCGTGCGTATCGCGGACGAAGGCCCGGATCACCCGGATGCCGGTGATCTGCTCGCGCAGCACCCGGTTGACGGTGTCGATGCGCTCCTGGACGACCCGGAACAGCGGGCGCATCCTGCGGACGATGAGCGTCACGACGATGCCCAGCACCGGCACGATCAGCAGCAGCAGCCCGGACAGCGGCACGTCCTCGTTCAGCGCCATGACGATGCCGCCGACGCACATGATGGGCGCCGACACCATCAGCGTGAACGACATCAGGCACAGCATCTGCACCTGCTGCACGTCATTGGTGGTGCGGGTGATCAGCGAGGGAGCCCCGAACCGGCCCAACTCGCGGGCGGAGAAGGACTGCACCCGGTCGAAGACGTCGGCCCGGATGCCCCGGCCGAGCGCCATGGCGGTGCGGGCGCCGAAGTAGACGGCGCAGATCGCGCACCCGATCTGGACCAGCGTGACGGCGATCATCAGACCGCCGAGGCTGAGGATGCGGCCGGTGTCGCCCTTGACCACTCCGTCGTCGATGATGTCGGCGTTGAGCGCGGGCAGATAGAGGGTCGCCAGGGTCTGTACGAGCTGCAATAGCACGATCAAGGTGATCGTTCGGGTATAGGGCCGCAGATACGCCCGTATGAGTCGGACCAGCACACCGAAACCCTAAGCGAGCAGGCCGGGATACGGTCCGGAATTTCCCCTGGGCGTACCCCTGGGCGTACCGCGTCCTCGGGGCACCTCCGCACACGTCATCATGGAGGACGGCAGAAGACGGGAGAGGGACACGCGATGGCGCTGAACGAAACGCCCGCCGGAACCATCCGGTACTGGGCCGCGGCCCGGGCGGCGGCGGGCACCTCCGAGGAGCCGTACACCGCGACGACGCTGGCCGACGCGCTCGACGCGGCGCGCGAGCGGCACGCCCTGCGCCCGGAGTTCGCCCGGGTCCTGCTGCGCTGTTCGTTCCTGGTCGACGGCGCGCCCGTCGGCACCCGTGATCACAAGACGGTCCAACTGGCCGAGGGCGGCACGGTCGAGGTGCTTCCGCCGTTCGCAGGAGGGTGACGTACGACGTCATGAGCAACCAGCCGCATCAGCCACACGATCCGCACCAGCCGTACGAGCCCTATGGGCCGTACGGGTCGTACCCGCCGCCGTACGAGGGACAGCAGCAGCAGCCGCCTGCCGACCCGTACGCCGCGCAGCCCCAGGCGCAGCCCGGGTACGGCTATCCGCAGCAGGATCCGTACGCCCAGCAGCAGCCCCAGCCCCAGCAGCCGTATCAGCAGCCCTACGCCGATCCGTACGCCGCGCAGCAGGGGTACCAGGGCCAGCAGCCGCAGCAGCAGTACGCACCGGGCTGGGACCAGCAGCAGCACTACGCGCAGCAGCAGTACGCGTATCAGCAGGCCGCGCAGCAGGCACAGCAGCCGCAGCGGGCACAGCAGCCGCAGCGGGCGGCGCACGCCGCCCAGCAGCCCGCACCCGCCGCGCCCGCGCCCGCACCCGCCGCGCCCGCACCCACGCCCGCGCCCGACCGGCCGATGACCGCCGCCGAGAAGGCCCGCGCCGAGGGCCGCCCCCAGATCGTCGACCCCGGGCTGCAACCGGCCGCCCTCACCGCCGTCCTCGCCGCCCTGCTCGCGGTCACCGCACCGCTCGGCGAGTTCGCCGTGGCCGTGGTCGTGGCGCTGCTCCAGGCGGTCACGGCGGCGGGCTGGTTCCGGCTGAACGGCATGTGGCCCGCCCGGCAGGGCATCGCGCTCGCCTTCATGGGCGGTCTCGCCGCCGACGTCGGCCTGCTCACCACCGGCCGCGTCCACGCCCCGACGGTGCTCATCGGCACGATCGGCGTCTGGGTGCTGCTGGTGATCGTCCTCCAGCTGCGCAGCCACGCCTCGGCGGACGAGCGGATGTACGGGCTGACCGCCGCGGTCGCCTCGACCGCCATCACCGTGATCGCGGCCGGGCACCTGGCCGCGGTCGCCGAGTCGCCGGACGCCGTGGTGGTGGGCGCGACCGCGGTCGCCGTGGGCGCGCTGGCCCGCGCGCTGCCGCTGCCGACGCCCGCCGCCGTCGTCCTCGGGCTGCTCGCGGCGGCCGGAGCGGGCGTCGGGGCCGGACACCTCACCGGCACCGGGACCGCCACCGCCGCCGCGCTGGGGTTCGCGGCCGGGGCCTGTGCGCTGGTGGGGCTGCGGGTCGCGGCGTACGACTACCCGTCCCGCTTCGTCCACATGACGGCCGGAGTGGCCCTCCCCCTGGCGGCCGCCGCCCCCGCCGTCTATGTCCTGGGTCGTGCACTGGTCTGATACCGCACGCTCCTGAGCGTCCGCTCCGGTTAGGCTCGCTGCGTCAGGCAAGGGCCTGAGCGAGAGCCTGGGGGATCTACGTACATGCGCGCACTACGCATCACACTGATCGTCGCCGTGATACTCGGCGGCCTCTTCGTGGGGGCCGACCGGCTGGCGGTGTCCATGGCGGAGTCCAAGGCCGCCGACAAGATCAAAAGCTCACAGGGGCTGACCAGCACCCCCAACGTCTCCATCAAGGGCTTCCCGTTCCTGACCCAGATCGCGGGCAAGGAGCTGGACGAGGTCGACGTCGGGGTGGACGGGCTGACGACGGACGCGGGCGGCGGGACCACCGTCCGCGTCTCCGAGCTGAACGCCCAGCTCCACAACGTCCGCATCGGCGGGAACTTCTCGTCGGCGACCGCGAACCAGGCCACCGGCTCCGCCCATATCTCCTACGCGGACCTCTCCAAGGCCGCGGGCCCCGGGGTCACGGTGAGCTACGACCCGGCGGGGGCCAACCAGGTCAAGATCACCGGGAATCTGCTGGGCTTCACCCTCAGCGCCCGCTCCAAGGTGACGATCGTCAACGGGGACACGATCAAGCTGCACGCCGAGCGCATCCCGGGCGGCTCCATCCCGCAGTGGGAGGACAAGGTGCGCGAGCGCACCGACATCGAGCGGAAGATCGACGGCATGCCGCAGGGCATGCGGCTGGAGACGGTGAAGACCGACAAGGACGGCATAGACGTCTCGGTCGCGGGTAATAACGTCGCGTTGACGGGCTGACCCGTCCGGCAGGACCCCTCTCGTGTCCACCTAACGAGACGATCATGTCCGCGATGACGGATGACGACGGCGGCCGGACCCCCGGCGGCCGCCCGGGGCGGCCCTTCACGGCCCCCAGTGTCCGCATCGCGGACATCGGCGTCTCATCATTCGACACACCGGTGACATGCCCGCCCGTCCGTCCTTACGATCGGACGCATGAAGCGACAGGCGGATCTCACGAAGCGGCGGGCAGTCGACCTGTGCCGCGTCGCCGCCATGCTCTGTCGCGCCGTCTGAAACGAGGGCGCGCCCGGCCGCCGCAGCTTCGGCCCCGCCCCCTCCGGCCCGTCTGCCGGGCCGTCCCGCACTCCGCTCGTACGCTCGCGACCAGGCCCCGCGCAGCGCCGCGCGTCGAGCGCCCGTACCGCCGCAACTGCCCCGGAGGAGAGATACATGAGCCGCAGTGACGTCCTGGTGGACGCCGACTGGGTTGAGGCCCGCATCGATGACCCCAAGACGGTCATCGTCGAGGTCGACGAGGACACGTCCGCCTACGACACGAACCACATCAAGAACGCCATCCGGATCGACTGGAAGCAGGACCTCCAGGACCCGGTGCGCCGTGACTTCGTCGACCAGACGGGCTTCGAGAAGCTGCTGTCCGAGAAGGGCATCGCCAACGACGACACCGTCGTCCTCTACGGCGGCAACAACAACTGGTTCGCGTCGTACGCCTACTGGTACTTCAAGCTCTACGGCCACCAGGACGTGAAGCTCCTCGACGGCGGCCGCAAGAAGTGGGAGCTGGACTCCCGCGAGCTGGTCTCCGAGGTCCCGTCCCGCGAGAAGACCGACTACAAGGCCCAGGAGCAGGACAGCTCGATCCGCGCCTTCCGCGACGACGTCGTGGCGGCCATCGGCAGCCTGAACCTCGTCGACGTCCGCTCGCCCGACGAGTTCTCCGGCAAGCTGCTCGCCCCGGCCCACCTCCCGCAGGAGCAGTCGCAGCGCGCGGGCCACGTCCCGAGCGCCCGCAACATCCCGTGGTCGAAGTCGGCCAACGACGACGGCACCTTCAAGTCCGACGAGCAGCTCAAGGAGCTGTACGAGGGCGAGGGCGTCGACCTGTCGAAGGACACCATCGCCTACTGCCGCATCGGTGAGCGCTCCGCGCACACCTGGTTCGTGCTGCACGAGCTGCTCGGCCAGACCAACGTCAAGAACTACGACGGTTCCTGGACCGAGTACGGCTCGCTGGTGGGCGTGCCGATCGAGCTCGGCGCCAACAGCTGAACCCCTCTCCTCCCCGAAAGTTAAGGACAGACACATGTGTGGAGCGCAGACAGGCGGCCCCGACGCCTCGACCATCAAGCCCGGTGAGACCACGATCCAGGGCCAGGTGACCCGCGACGGCGAGCCCGTCACCGGCTACGTGCGCCTCCTGGACAGCACGGGCGAGTTCACCGCCGAGGTCCCCACCTCCGCGACCGGACAGTTCCGCTTCTACGCCGCCGAGGGCACCTGGACGCTGCGCGCCCTGGTCCCGGGCGGCACGGCCGACCGCACGGTCGTCGCCCAGAAGGGCGGTCTGGCGGAGGTCGCCATCACCGTCTGACGCCCACCACGCGTCGTCACGGCGTGAGGGCCGCATCCCGGGGTTGGACGCCTCGGCGGGGTGCGGCCCTCCCGTCTGTCCGGGCGGCGGCCCCGGACGTATCCTGGCCCTATGTACGCGCGACGCCGCCACGCATACTTCTTCCTGATGGGCGCGTGTCTGACGCTCTTCATCTCGGCCTGGGCCTTTGTGCGTCTGTGGTCCGTCCCCGCCGCCGTCGCGATGTGCGTCGTCGCGATGGTCATCCCTCCGCTGGCCGCCATCGTCGCCAACCGCCGGGGTCCGCAGGACCGCTGGTGGGACGAGTCGGGGGACCCGGAGTCGGACCGGTGGTGGCGGGAGCTGGACGAGCACCACCACCGGCACCAGGGGCACTAGGCCGTCATGGATCCGTTGGACCCCGTCGCGGACGCGCCGGGCCCATTGGGTCAGTACACGAGCGCCTGCACGCCGTCCGGCATGATCTCGCTCACGAAGACCTGCGCCCCCGCGATCCGCGCGCCCTCGATCAGATCCGCCTCGTCGATCTCCCGGCGCGCCGCGCACTGGCTGCACACCGTGATCGTCCCGCTCGCCAGAATGCCGCTGATCAGCTCCGGCAGCGGCGCCGCGTGCGGCAGCGAGAAGTCCGCCGCCCGGCCCGGCAGCGCGAACCACGCCGACTCGCCGGTCAGCCACAGCGAGACCTCGACCCCGCTCGCCACGGCCACCGCCGCCACCGTGAACGCCTGCGAGCACCGCTCGGGCGCGTCCGCGCCCGCCGTCACCTTGATCACGAGCTTGTTCGCCATGCCCCACAGCCTAGGCTCGCCGGTCCGGCGATTAGACTCGGTTCCGGTCCGTCATCCGTTACGAGGAGCAGCTCGTGCTTGAGGCAGTCTTCACCATCCTGTTGGTGCTGGTCATCGTGGCCAGCCTCGGTTTCGTCGGGCTCACCTGGAAGAAGCTCTACCAGGGCCAGCGCTGAGCGCTGCCGCCCCCTCGCCCCAGCCCGCCTAGCGACGGATCGTCTGAACCCATGATCGAGATTCCCTCCGACCTCCACCCGGACCTGGTGCCGCTGGCCTTCCTCCTCGGCAACTGGGAAGGCGCCGGCGTATCGGACTTCCCCGGCGCCGAGAAGTGCAACTTCGGGCAGGAAGCGACGTTCACCCACGACGGCCGCGACTTCATCGAGTACATCTCGCACACCTGGGTGCTGGACTCGGAGGGCAAGAAGGTCCGCCCGCTGGAGAGCGAGTCCGGATACTGGCGGATCGACAAGAACCGCAAGGTCGAGGTCGTGATGATCCGCGACCAGGGCGTCGTCGAGGTCTGGTACGGCGAGCTGGCGGACGGCAAGCCGCAGATCGACCTGGCCACCGACGCCGTGGCGCGCACCTCCGCCTCGGGCCCGTACTCGGGCGGCAAGCGGCTGTACGGCTACGTCAAGAGCGATCTGATGTGGGTCGGCGAGAAGGCCACCCCCGAGGTCGAGCTGCGCCCGTACATGTCCGCGCACCTGAAGAAGGTCGTCGACCCGCGCGAGTGGGCCAAGGACCTCAAGGACCTGCCGGACGACGGGATCGCCTTCTTCCGCTGAGCAGGGCGGCTGTCACGCCGCCTACACTGGCAGCGTGGCGACCACCGACTGGAAGACCGACCTGCGGGAGCGCGGCTATCGGCTGACCCCGCAACGCCAGCTCGTGCTCGAAGCCGTCGACAGCCTGGAGCACGCCACTCCGGACGACATCCTCACCGAGGTCCGCCGTACCGCGAGCGGTGTGAACATCTCCACCGTCTACCGCACGCTGGAGCTGCTGGAGGAACTGGGTCTGGTCAGCCATGCCCATCTCGGGCACGGCGCCCCCACGTACCACCTCGCGGACCGGCACCACCACATCCATCTGGTGTGCCGGGACTGCACGGAGGTGATCGAGGCCGACATCTCGGTCGCCGAGTCCTTCACCCGGCAGCTGCGGGCGTCCTTCGGCTTCGACACCGACATGAAGCATTTCGCCATCTTCGGCCGCTGCGCCCGGTGTTCCGCCGGGCAGCGGACGGAGGACTCCAGCGAAGGCCAGGCGGCCACGTCGTAGGGTGAGGCGTATGAAGAGCCCTTTGCTGTCGCTGCCCGGCGCCGTCCCCGGCGAGGGCGCCGACGAAGGCGTCGCCGCCCACTACGGCGACCTGTTCCGCGAGCAGCGCGCGCTCGCCGACGGCACCGGATTCGTGGACCTCTCGCACCGCGGGGTGGTCACGGTCACCGGTGCCGACCGGCTGAGCTGGCTGCATCTGCTGCTCACCCAGCACGTCAGCGAGCTTCCCGCCGGTGAGGCCACCGAGGCGCTGATCCTGTCCGCGCACGGCCACATCGAGCACGCGCTCTACCTCGTCGACGACGGCGAGACCACCTGGGCCCATGTGGAGCCCGGCAGCCAGGGCGAGCTGATCGCGTACCTGGAGAGCATGAAGTTCTTCTACCGGGTCGAGATCGCCGACCGCACCGAGGAGTACGCGGTCGTCCACCTCCCGGCGGGCAGCATCGCCGAGACCCCCGGGTCCGCCGTCGCCCGCGAGACCGCGCACGGCCGCGATCTGTTCCTGCCGCGCGCCGAACTGGAGTCGTTCGCGGCGGCGAGCGGCCCGGCGGCCGGGGTGCTGGCGTACGAGGCGCTGCGCGTCGAGGCGCACCGGCCCCGGATCGGCCTGGAGACCGACCACCGGACGATCCCGCACGAGCTGGGCTGGATCGGCACCGCCGTCCATCTGCAGAAGGGCTGCTACCGAGGCCAGGAGACGGTCGCCCGGGTGCACAACCTGGGCAAGCCGCCTCGGCGGCTGGTCTTCCTGCACCTCGACGGCAGCGAGGTGAAGCTGCCGGGCCACGGCGCGCCCATACGGCTCGCCAAGGACGGCGAGGAGGGCCGTCAGCTCGGCTTCGTCACCTCCTCGGCCCGCCACCACGAGCTGGGGCCGATCGCGCTCGCGCTGGTGAAGCGGAACGTACCGGTGGACGCGGAGCTGATCGCGGACACCACGGCCGCCTCGCAGGAGACGGTCGTGGAGCCGTAACCCCGGCCGCTACACCTCGACGATCACCGTGAACGGGCCGTCGTTCGTGAGCGAGACCTTCATGTCCGCTCCGAACCGGCCCGTCTCCACCTGGGCGCCCAGCTCGCGCAGCCGCGCCACCACCTCGTCCACCAGCGGTTCGGCGACCTCGCCTGGCGCCGCCGCGTGCCAGGTGGGACGGCGGCCCTTGCGGGCGTCCCCGTACAGCGTGAACTGGCTGATGACCAGCAGCGGGGCGCCCAGGTCCGAGCAGGACTTCTCGCCCGGCAGGATGCGCACGGACCACAGCTTGCGGGCCAGCTGGGCCGCCTTCTGCGGAGTGTCGTCGTGCGTCACCCCGACCAGGACGCACAGCCCCTGACCGACGATCTCCCCGGTCGTCTCGCCGTCCACGACGACGCTCGCCCCGTCCACTCTCTGTACCACAGCACGCATACCGACCATCATGCCCTGCGCCCATCGGGGCCGATCGGGTGGACCGCCGCTGCACAGGGGCCATTCGGAGTGGCACGATGCGTGCAGGCGGTGCAGTTGGGCAGGAACTGCGGGAATGGCGCATCGCTGGAGGGGACGGGACAAGAATGATCACACCGGGCACCGAGCGGGCCATGGCCACCGAGAGCCCGCTGCCGGCGCGACCGCCGAGCCAGCGCGGCGGACGGCTGGCGGACGCCGCGACCGTATCGGCGACGACGGGGGCGGCGGCAGCGGGGGCAGCGACAGCGGGGACAGGGACGATGGGCGGTCTGCGGCTGACGGAGCTGCGCGCGCGGCGCCGCTCCGCGCAGCGCGAGGAGGCGGACCTGAGCTATGTGCGCAGACTGCTGCACGGCCGGATCGACATCCTCCGCGCCGAGCTGCGCCGACGCCGCGCGGGGACGCCCGCGACAGCGGGCGGGCCACCGGCCGACCCCACGGAGCTGGTGGAACTGGTGGAGCTGCTGCCCGAGATCCTGGCGGACGTACCGTCCCGGCACCGCAGCTCGGCCCGCCATGTGACGCTCGGGACCCCGCACAGCGCGGAGTGCGAGCGGCTGGCCGAGGAGATGCTGGCCGAGGTCGGCCTCTCGGACCTCCCGGCGCGCACGGACGAGGAGCTGCACGGCGCGATGGGCCGCCTGGAGGGGTACGAACAGCAGGTCTCCCGGCGGCGGCAGGGGCTCCAGCGCACCGCCGACCAGTGCAGCGCCGAGATCGCGCGCCGGTACCGCGAGGGCGAGGCCCAGGTAGACGACCTGCTGGCGTAGCCGCCGTACCTGCTCGCGTAGCCGCCGTACCGGATATCCACAGCCTGTGGACGAAAATCCGGATGCGACGGGCGACCGCGGCCGCCTAGCGTGGCCGCATGGCCGCCCACATCCGCACCACCCTCGATGACTCCGACGTCCCCGGCTGGATCCGCGCGCTGCACACCGGCTTTCTGCGTCCGCCGGACGTCTCCAAGGAGGAGGTGGAGGTACGGCGGACGGGCATCGACCTGGACCGCACCCAGGGGGCGTACGAGGGTGACCGCTGCGTCGCCACCTTCCGCAGCTTCGAACAGCGGCTGACGGCGGTCGGCGGCGCCGACGTGACGGCCGACGCGATCAGCAACGTCACCGTGTCGCCCACCCACCGCCGCCGGGGCCTGCTCAGCCGGATGATGGAGCACGACCTGCGGGCGGCCAAGGAGCGGGGCGACGCGGTGGCCACGCTGATCGCCGCCGAGTACCCGATCTACGGGCGGTACGGCTTCGGCCCGGCCACCTGGGTCACCCAGTGGACGGTGGACGTCGCCCGCGCCGGTATCGACCCGCGCTACTCCGGGCCCGCGTGCGGCGGCAGGGTCGACTACGCCGACGCCGACGAGATACGGGCGCTCGGCCCCGCCCTGCACGAGCGGCTGCGCGCCCGGCGGCACGGCTACGTCGACCGCACCGAACGCTGGTGGCGCGTGAACACCGGCCTGCTCCGCTTCCCGGGCGACGACCGGACCAACGAACCGTTCTACGTCCTCTACCGCTCCCCCGACGGCACCGTCGACGGCCTGCTCGCCTTCACCGTCGACGACCGGTGGGAGGGCAACAAGCGGCCGCAGGACACCGCCACGGTCCTCAGCCTGATCGGCGTCAGCCCGGCGGCCGAGCGCGCCCTGTGGCACTTCCTGTGCTCCATCGACTGGGTCCTCCACATCGCCACCGGCCCCCGCGCCCCGGACGACCTGCTCCCCCTGTTCCTCGGCGACCCCCGGGCGGCCCGGACCACCACCCACGCCGACTTCCTGTGGCTGCGCCCGCTGGACGTACCCGTCCTGCTGGAGACCCGTACGTACCCGGCGTCCGGCTCACTCGTCCTCGACCTGCGCGACTCCGCCGGTCTGGCGGGCGGCCGCTACCACCTGGACGCGACCCCGGACGGCGCCACCTGCGTCCCCACCACCCGCGCGGCCGACCTGACCATGGACATCGGCGAGCTGGGCACCGTATGGCTGGGCGACGAGTCCATGACCCGCCTCACCGCCCTCGGCCGGGCCGAGGAGAACCGCCCGGGCGCCGCGTCCCTGGCCGACACCCTGCTGCGCGCGGGGCGGCGGCCATGGTGCCCGGACATGTTCTGAGCGGCTACGGGCCTGGCTAGCAGGAGGACTTGAGCAGGCGGCGGGCGCCCGCGCCCTGTTCGCCCAGCTGGTCGTAGGGGTTGGCCAGGGCGCACTTGTCGATCGACAGGCAGCCGCAGCCGATGCAGTCGGTGAGGCGGTCGCGGAGGTTCTGCAGCTGCTCGATGCGCTCGGTGAGGTCCGTGCGCCAGCACTCCGAGATCCGCGCCCAGTCCTCCTTGGTCAGGACGTGGTCGTCGGGGAAGAGCGACAGCACGCCCCGGATCCTCGACAGCGGGATGCCGACCCGCTGCGAGGAGCGGACGAAGGCCACCCGGCGGAGCGTGTCGCGGGTGTAGCGGCGCTGGTTGCCAGAGGTGCGGCTGCTGTGGATGAGGCCCTCGCGCTCGTAGAACCGCAGCGCGGAGGCGGGGACTCCGCTGCGCTGGGACAGCTCGCCGACCGTCAGCTCGTGGGTCTTCCAGGTGAGGTGCGTCATGCTGCCGAGGGTAGCTTGACTTCAACCTTTGTTTAAGTCCGAGGCTCTTCTCATGACTACCGCAACCACGACTACCGCAACCACGACTACCGCAACCACCGTCTCCACCGCTCCCATCCGGCTCGCCGTCATCGTCGGCAGCACCCGCGAGGGCCGCTTCGGGCCCAAGGTCGCCAACTGGTTCACCGGCCGCGCCGCGCTGCGCGACGACGTGAGCGTGGACGTCGTCGACCTGGCCGACACCCCGCTCCCGCCCTCGCTCACCCACCGCCCCGGCCCCGAGGACGCCTCGGCGCTGGAGGCCGTGACGCCCCGCCTGGACGCGGCGGACGCGTTCGCCGTCGTCACCCCCGAGTACAACCACAGCTATCCCGCCCCGCTGAAGAACGCGATCGACTGGCACTACAGCCAGTGGCAGGCGAAGCCGGTCGGCTTCGTCTCGTACGGCGGCATGTCGGGCGGCCTGCGCGCCGTCGAGCATCTGCGGCCCGTCTTCGCCGAGGTGCACGCGGTGACCGTGCGCGACACGGTCAGCTTCCACAGCGCCTGGGAGGCCTTCGGCGCGGACGGCGCGCTGGCCGACCCGAAGGGCCCCGACGCCGCCGCCACGGCTCTGCTCGACCAGCTCGTCTGGTGGGCCGACGCCCTCCGTACGGCGCGCGCGGCGCGTCCGTACGGAGGCTGAGCCGGGGCCTCAGGCCGTACGGCGGCGGAACAGCGGCCCGGACAGGGCGGCCGCGATCGCCAGGATCCCGCCGCACCAGGCCAGCGCCTGCCAGCCGCTGTCCCCCACCGGCTGGTCCAGCAGCAGCGCCCGCAGCGCCTCGATCACCGGGGTGACGGGCTGATGGGTGGCGAAGCCGTGCAGCCAGCCGGGCATGGTGTCGATCGGCACGAAGGCGCTGCTGGGGTACGGCAGGAACATCATCAGGAAGGTGAACCCGCCTGCGGCCTCCGGGGTCCTGGCGATCAGGCCGAAGCAGGCCGAGAGCCAGGAGATCGCGAGGATGAACGCCAGCAGGATGCCCGCCACGGCGAGCCAGTCGAGCGGGCCCGCGTCCGGGCGGAAGCCGATCAGGAAGGCGACGCCGAAGACGATGGTGGTCGCGACCGTGTTGCGCAGCACGCTCGCGGCCACATGACCGGCCAACAGGGCCGTGCCGGAGACGTCCAGCGAGCGGAAGCGGTCGATGATGCCGCCCGCCATGTCGTCGGTGACGGTGACCGCGGTGCTGGCCGAGCCGAATCCGGCGCACAGCAGCATCACGCCGGGGACCACATAGGTCACGTACTGGGTGTGCGTGCCGGTGTCGATCGCGCCGCCGAAGAAGTAGACGAAGACGAGCATCAGCAGGACGGGCAGCAGCATCGCGGTGAACACCGCGTCGAGGTTGCGCCTGCTCAGCCGGACGGCACGGCCGGTCAGGACGATCGCGTCAGACATGCGCGGCTTCCTTGGTGATGGTCGGGGCATGGCCGGTCAGGGCCAGGAAGACGTCGTCGAGCGTGGCGCCGCGTACGGCGAACCGGCGCACGGCGCGGCGGTCGGGGTCGACCTCGTCGAGCAGCGCGCGGACCTGCGCGGCGTCCCCGTCGGTGGCGACGCCCAGCGTCAGCCGGTCGGCGTCGCTGTGCACGAGCCGCACGCCCAGGCGCCGGGCGGTCTCCGCGAACGCGTCGGTGTCGGTGAGCACCAGGTCCAGCCGCTCCCCGGCGACCTGCCGCTTCAGCTCGCCGGAGGTGCCCTCGGCGACCACCCGGCCGCCGTCGGCCACCGCGATGCGGTCCGCCAGCTGGTCGGCCTCCTCCAGGTACTGGGTGGTCAGGAAGACCGTCACCCCGTCCTCGGCCAGCCCCCTGACGACGTCCCACATGGCCTGGCGGCTGCGCGGGTCGAGCCCGGTGGTCGGCTCGTCCAGGAAGATCACCTCGGGTCGGCCGACCAGCCCGGCGGCGAGGTCGAGGCGGCGGCGCATGCCGCCGGAGTACGTACCGGCGGTGCGGCGGGCCGCGTCGGTGAGGCCGAACCGCTCCAGCAGCTCCCCCGCCCGGCACCGGGCCTCGGCGCGGCCGAGACCGCTCAGCCGCCCCATCATGCGCAGGTTCTCCTCGCCGGTCTGCATCTCGTCGACCGCCGCGTACTGGCCGGTGAGGCTGATGGCGCGGCGTACCCGGGCGCGGTCGCGTACGACGTCGTACCCGGCCACCCGGGCGTGGCCCGCGTCCGGGGAGGTGAGCGTGGACAGGATGCGCACGGTCGTGGTCTTGCCCGCGCCGTTCGGGCCGAGCAGCGCGAAGACGCTGCCGGGCGCGACGGACAGATCGATGCCCGCGAGGACCGTCACCGCCCCGTAGGACTTCGCGAGGCCGGTCGCCTCGATGGCCGGTTGTGTGGTCATGGGTACCCCGTTCTCTCTTCTGCGTATGCCATACGCACTACTGCGTAAGGTATACACAGTTCTAGGATGGCGGTCAACGGCGCGGCGTCACGGAGGGCTTACGGCCAATGGCCATCGAGGAGAACGGCAACGGCAGCGGCAGCGGGCTGCCCGCGGGCATCGCGGCCGCGTGGGGGCTGCGCGAGCGCCGCACCAAGGGACCCAAACCGGGGCTGACCCTGAACCGGATCGTCGACGCGGCGGTGAACCTGGCCGCCTCCGACGGTCTCGGGGCGGTCTCCATGAGCCGGGTCGCGGCCGACCTCGGCGTCTCCACGATGTCGCTGTACCGCTATGTCTCGGCCAAGGACGAACTGCTGCTGCTGATGGAGGACGCCGCCTTCGGCACACCCCCGCCAGGACCGGCCCCGGACGAGGACTGGCGGACCGGACTCACCACCTGGGCCTGGTCGCTGCGCGCCGCCTTCCACCGCAACCCCTGGGTGCTGCGCATCCCGACCAGCGCACCGCCCTCGACCCCCAACTCGGTGGCCTGGATGGAGCGCGCGCTGGCCTGCCTGCGCGATACGCGGCTGAGCGAGGGCGCGAAGATCTCCGTGCTGCTGCTGGTCAACGGCTTCGTACGGAACGAGGCGCGGCTGTCCGCGGATCTCGCGGCCGCCGCCGAGCGCACCGGGGACGACACCGAGCAGTCGATGGCGTCCTGGGCCCGGCTGCTGGGCAAGGTGACGGACGCCGAGCGCTTCCCCGCGGTGACCGCGGCCCTCGCGGTGGGCGAGCTGGAGACCCCGGGCGGCCCGGACGACGAGTTCGTCTTCGGCCTGGCACGGACCCTCGACGGCATCGAGGCCCTGGTGAACGCCTGACACGTGCCGTGGGCGCGGCACAGGCCAGATCACTGGGCAGATCACTGGCCAGATCCTCACGCATCCTGGCCATCCAGCCACTCGCCGCCCCCGCCGCCGCGTTGCGACGCTGGCCGGTATGAACGTGCTGTGGATATTCGCCCACCCCGAACCGCGCTCACTCAGCGGCTCCCTGCGCGACGAGGGCCTGCGCGCCCTGCGGGAGCTGGGCCATGAGTGCCGGGCGTCCGACCTCTACGCCATGCGCTGGAACCCGGTCGTGGACGGCGCCGACTTCCGGCACGACAGCGGGGACCGCCTGATCGTCGGCGCCTCCTCGCACGACGCCTACGACGCCGGGACGCTGAGCGAGGACATCCGCGCCGAGCAGGAGAAGATCGCCTGGGCCGACGCGCTGATCGTGCAGTTCCCGCTGTGGTGGTACGGGATGCCCGCCATCCTCAAGGGCTGGTTCGACCGCGTCTTCGTGAAGGGCTTCGCGTTCGGCGTCACCGGCCCCGATGGCCGCACCCTGCGCTACGGCGACGGCAAGCTGGCCGGAAAACGCGCCATGGTCCTGCTCACCGCCGGGGCCCGCGAGGCGGGGCTCGGCCCGCGCGGCGTCAACGGCGACATCGAGCACCTGCTGTTCCCGCTCCAGCACGGGACGCTCTGGTACAGCGGCATGTCCGTCCTGCCGCCGCACGTCGTCTACGGCGCGGACCGGCTCTCCGCCGAGGAGTACCAGGACTACGCCGCCGCGCTGCGCGAACGCCTCGCCACGCTGCCGACCGCCGACCCGATCCCCTTCCGCCGCCAGAACGGCGGGGACTACGACGAGAACCTGGTGCTGCGGCCCGGTGTCATGCCGGGGCGCTCCGGTCTGGCGGTGCACTACGCAGCTCCAGCCGCCAGTCGTTGCACCGGATGAGGGAGCCCGCCGGATACTCGAGGTCGCACTCGCCGAGCAGCGTGAACCCGGCCTTGCGGCACACCCCGTTCGACGCGGGGTGGCCGACCGACGGATAGGCGTGCAGCTGGCGGTGGGCGCCCTCCGCGGCCGCGGCGCGCGCGACCTCCCGGGCGGCAGCCGCCGCGATGCCCCGGCCCTGATGCGGCGGCAGCACGCCCCAGCCCGTCTCGTAAACCGTCTCCCCGCGCCACTCCCGCTCCCAGAAGCCGATGACGCCCACCACCTCGGCCTCCCGCGCCAGCACGATCCGGTACATCCGGCCGCCGCCCCGCCCGGGCAGCTCCGCATAGCGCCGATGGCGCGCCGCCACCTGCTCCTCGGTCTCCGGCCCGCCCAGGTGCTTCATCATCTCCGGGCTGTTGTTGCGCCGCAGCAGCTCGAGGTGGGACGGGGTGTCCGCCCACGGCTCCAGCCGCACCCCCACCACACCGCTCCCCTGAGACATCCGCCGCCTCCCGCCGTCGCGCCGTCCTCCCTCATTCGACCACGGGGGTACGACAACGGGACGGTGAGAGCGGGTCGGTGACAACGAGGCGACGGCAAATGCCGCACCCGGTTCCGCGCCCGTGCGCTAATGTCCCGACATCGATCAGGAACGAACACAAGTTCCATAAGGGGTGGGGTATATGGGCATCTTCGTGCGCACCGGACCGAACAACAGGCGCCACAGCGCGGGGGCCGCGGCACTCGCCGCCGTACTGCTGTGCGCCGGGGCGGTGGGGTGCGGCTCGGCGGAGTCCGGCGGCGGCAAGCGCGCGCACCGGGCGGCGAAGGAGAAGGAGCCGCGCATGGCACCGGCGGCGGCCGTGCGGGCGGCGGCGAAGAAGACGGACAAGCTGACCTCGCTCCGCTACCGGATGACCGGCCAGACCCTCGACGAGGGACGCGTCGAGGGCGAGGGCGCGATGGCCTTCGACCCACCCGTGGCCCGGATGAAGATGCGCGCGCTCGACGGGGGCAAGGCGGGGACGGTGGAGTACCGGCTCACCGGCGGCGTGATGTACCTCGGCGGCAGCGCGGTGGCCGCCGGGATGGGCGGCGACAGCGACCTCCCCGAGCTGGACGGCAAGCGCTGGCTCGCGCTGGACGCCAAGGAGCTGGAGAAGCGCGGTTCCGCCTCCCGGGGCGCGGGCTCGCTCACGGGCCGGGCGAAGACCAATCCGGCCGACGAGTCCGCCTTCCTCTCCGACGCCGACGATCTGCGCCGGATCGGCTCCGAGACCGTCGACGGCGTCCGGACCACCCACTACCGCGGCACGGTCACCGTCGACCAGATGCGCGCGAGCCTCAAGGACGAGAAGCCCACGAAGCGCGCGAGCCGCGAGAAGGCCCTCAAGACGTACGAGGAGTCGGGCATCGACCGCCTGGACATGGACATGTGGATCGACCAGGACAGCCACACCAAGCGCTTCCGCATGCGCGGCGACGCCGACAAGGGCCGCCTCGATGTGACGATGACCTTCCTGGACATCAACAAGCCGATCATCGTGCAGGCCCCGCCCGCGAGCGAGACCTTCAACCTGTCCGACTTGACCCGGAGCGCCCAGAGCTGACACCCGCGTGTGCCGCGCGACGGCCCGGCGTCACGTGGCACACGCCACTCTTGCAAGCACCTTGCTTGCAATAGTTAGCACTCCTGGTGCAGCATCGAAGACATGGCATCACTGAACGTCGGCAACCTCGGCGACTTCCTGCGGGAGCAGCGGCGCAATGCCCAGCTCTCGCTGCGGCAGCTGGCCGACGCCGCCGGGGTGTCCAACCCGTACCTCAGCCAGATCGAGCGCGGTCTGCGCAAGCCGAGCGCGGAGATCCTCCAGCAGCTCGCGAAGGCGCTGCGGATATCCGCCGAGACCCTGTACGTACAGGCGGGGATCCTCGATGAGCGCGATCGGGAAGAGACCGAGGTGCGCAGCGTGATACTCGCCGATCCCACGATCAACGAGCGGCAGAAGCAGGTGCTGCTCCAGATCTACGACTCCTTCCGCAAGGAGAACGGACACGGGATCGCCTCGGACGACACCCCCGCCGACGCCGACGTCGCCACACCCTCGAACTGATCCGGGAGGACCAGCACCATGGCCATCACCGACGACGTACGCAAGACCCTCACCGACCCGACCCCGCTCTACTTCGTGGCGGGCACGGCCGACCTCGCCGCCCAGAAGCTCAGGGAGGTGCCGACGCTGGTCGAGAAGATCGTCGCGGAGGCCCCCGACCGCTTCAACCAGGTGCGCAACACCGACCCGAAGGCCGTTCAGGACCGGGTCACCCAGCAGGCGAAGGACGCCCAGGGCAAGCTGAACGAGGTGCTGGGCTCCCTGGACACCGACCTCAAGCGGCTCCGGGACTCGGCGCAGGACCTGGCCCTCCAGGGCGTCGGCCGCGCCGCCGAGCTGGCCGTCAAGGCGCGGGAGCGGTACGACGAGGTCGCCGAGCACGGCCAGGAGGTCGTGAAGACCTGGCGCGGCGAGGCGGCCGACGAGGTCGTCGACATCGCCTCGGCGATCGAGCCGGCGGAGGAGAAGAACCAGCCGAAGGCTCCGGCGCAGCCGGTCTCGGTGGACTCCTCCAAGGAGGCCCCGAAGGCCACGGCCAAGCCGGCCGCCCCGGCGAAGAAGGCCCCGGCCAAGAAGACCACCACCGCCACCGCCAAGAAGACGGACCCCAGCAAGCCGTCCCACTGAGGTCAGGGTTTTGTCGGGGGCGCACAAAGGGGCCGGGTACGCACGTGGCGTGCCCGGCCCCGTCAGCGGGTACGGTGGCCCGTAACGCTCATCCCTCTTCTTATCTCTCAGCGTCTCTTCTAGGCGGTGGACAGCGTGCTGGTGCAAGGTTTCGGCGAGTTGCTGTACTGGGTCTCCTGGGGCCTTCTCCTGTTCAGCCTGTTCGCCTTCGTCGACTCGGTGATCCGCCGCCAGGACGCCTACAAGGCCGCGGACAAGCAGACCAAGCCGTTCTGGATGATCATCCTGGGGCTCGCGGCCGCGGTGAACTTCTTCATGGGCATCATGAGCTTCCTACCGATCATCGGGCTGATCGCGACGATCGTGTACATGGTCGACGTACGACCCGCGCTGCGGCAGATCTCCGGCGGTGGCCGCGGCTGGCCCGGCGGCGGCCGCGGTTCCAGCTCGGACGGGCCGTACGGGCCCTACAACGGCGGCCGGTAGCGGCGCGAGCGGGGCGGCGCCTCAGCCGCGGTCCAGCAGGAGCACGGCCAGGTCGTCCGTCAGCTCGCCGCCGTTCAGCGCGCGCACCTCGGTGACCGTGGCGTCCAGCAGCTCCTCGCCGCGCAGCCCGGTCGCCATCTGACGGGCGACGATCTCGACCATTCCCTCCTGGCCGAGCCGCTGCGCCCCGGTCCCGACGCGGCCCTCGATCAGCCCGTCGGTGTACATCATCAGGCTCCAGGCGCCGCCCAGCTCGACCTGGCGGCGCGGCCAGCGGGCGTGCGGCAGCAGGCCGAGCGCGGGGCCGTTCTCGTCCGTGGGCAGCAGCCGGGGCGCCATTCCGGGCCGTACGGCCAGCGGTGAGGGGTGCCCGGCGAGGCAGACCCCGGCCCGCCTGCCGTCCGGGGCGATGTCGACGGTGCAGAGGGTCGCGAAGATCTCGTCGTCCGGGCGCTCGTTCTCCAGCACCTGCTGCAGGGTGCCGAGCAGCTGGTCGCCGCAGAGCCCGGCGAACGTCAGGGCGCGCCAGGCGATCCGCAGCTCCACGCCGAGGGCGGCCTCGTCGGGGCCGTGGCCGCAGACGTCGCCGATCATCGCGTGCACGGTGCCGTCCGGGGTGCGGACGGTGTCGTAGAAGTCGCCGCCGAGCAGGGCCCGGCTGCGGCCGGGCCGGTAACGGGCGGCGAAGCGCAGTCCGGAGCCCTGGAGCAGCGGCGTGGGGAGCAGCCCGCGCTCCAGCCGGGCGTTCTCCTGGGCGCGCAGCCGGGACTCGGTGAGCTGGCGCTGTGCGAGGTCGGACCGTTTTCGCTCGACCGCGTACCGGATGGCGCGGCTGAGGATGCGGCCGTCCAGCTCGCCGCGGAAGAGGAAGTCCTGCGCCCCGACCCGGACCGCCTCGGCGGCGCGCTCGGCGTCGTCCTCGGCGGTGAGGACCAGGACGGCCTGGGTGGGCGCGAGCTTCAGTACGGAGCGCAGCGTGTCGAGCGCGTCCTCGGCCTCGTGCTCGGGGCCGGGCAGGGCAAGGTCGAGCAGGATGCACTGCACCCCGTCGGTGAGCAGCCGGGAGGCCTCGGTGAGGTTACGGGCCGTACGGATACGGACCCGGTTGCCCTCGGTGTCCAGCATCTCGGGGACGTTGAAGGCGCCGGCCGGATCGTCCTCGATCACCAGCAGGGTGAGCCCGCTGTCGGGCAGGGCGGCCGGCCGGTCCTCGGTGGCCAGTGCCTCCCGCTGCCTCGGCACGGGTACGGACATCGCTCGATTCCTTCCCTCCCCCCGAGGGCGCGGCGCCCGCCGCCGACCGGCGGACCGCACGAACCGGCTCACACACCGACTGGTCGGTTTCAGGGCATGCAAGCCGAATACTGCCAGGCGACTTTAGCGCTCGGTCCGGGCCCCGTGGAATGACCTCCCGGACGCCACTTTTGTCATATGCCCCACGCCCCGGGCGACTTGGGGGAATCCGGGCAGGGGCCGGGATGACAAACGTCACGCGAACTCCTCGCCCTTTTGTGGAACCGCACACGGATACCGCGATTCCCGCCCCAACCACACCGGGGCGGGGCGGACATAACAGGCGAATGACTCCCGGCGCGTGAAAACTGCCCGAATCAGGAGCCGTCCGGGCGCACCACGCCCAGGATCGGCATCGACCCCGCCCCCGCCAGGGTGATCTGGCGGCCCGGGCGCGGGGCGTGGACGATCGCGCCGTCGCCCACGTACATCCCCACGTGGCTGGCGTCCTTGAAGTAGATGACCAGGTCACCGGGGCGCATCCGCGCGGTGTCCACCTTCGGCAGCAGCCGCCACTGCTCCTGTGAGGTCCGGGGGATGGACCGCCCGGCCGAGGCCCAGGCCCGCTGGGTCAGCCCCGAGCAGTCGTAGCCGTCCGGGCCGACCGCGCCCCATACGTAGGCCTTGCCGATCTGGGCCGTCGCGAAGTCGATCGCGCGGCGCCCGACGGAGCTTGAGCGTCCGCCAACGTCCCGCAGTATGCCGGTCTTGAGCCATTTGTTCTGGGATGCCCGGTCCCGCTCCTCCTGGAGCCGCCGCAGCCGGTCCCGCTCCTTGCCCTCCAGCCGCGACTCCAGCCGCCGGGCCCGGGCGAGCTTCTCGGTGATCTCCGCCCTTGCCGCCGCCTTCCTCGCCCGGCTCCGGTCGAGCCGCTCCCACTCCTGGGAGGCGGAGTCGGCGTAGCGGTCGAGCGCCGTCTGCGTGCGCTCCAGCCGGTTCATCAGCCCGCGGGCCGCCTTCTCGCCCTTGCGCGCGAGGGTGAAGCCGTCGAGGAAGCCGCTGGGGTTGTCGCCCAGCAGCAGCCGCGCCTCGGGCGGCATCCCGCCGCGGCGGTACTGGGCCCGCGCCAGCGCCCCGGCGCGCTCCCGTAACCCGGTCATCTCCTCCTGCGCCTTCACCACGGCCCGCGCGATCCTCACGATCGACTTCTCCTGGCGCGTCTGTTTCTCCCGCGCCAGGTTGTACGCGTCGGTGGCTGATTCCGCTTGCCGGTAGAGGCGGTCCACATCGGAGCGGACCTTCTCCAGCCGACCGGCGCCCGAGGCGGTGCCGCCCGAGCCGTCCGCCTTCGGTTCCGGTTCACCGGGCGCGGCGTACGCCGTCCCGGGTGCGGCCGGCGCTCCCAGCGCGCAGACCAGCGCGGCGGCCACGGCGGCGCCCGCACCCCTCCCTCTCCCGTCCCGACTCACCCCACCGGCCTCCTCTCGTCCAGGTAGGGACGGATAGTGACATGCCGTACCTCAATCCGACAGAGCCACGCGCCGGTCGGCCGCGCACGCGACGCGATCCGGGGTTTCGAGAGGACGAAAGTAGACGTAGGCGATCAAAAGCGGAGAGAAGCGGAGGGAAGGCGACAGAGCGAGCGGAGGCCGGACCGCGACCACGCCGTGACCCAGCCGTTACCCGGCCACCACACTGACGGCCGAGGTTCACCGCTCGTTAACTCTTCCCCTTCGGTCGCTTCATCTGATCTGCCTAATTTCAGCCCTACTGAGTGCGTGCCGAGCCCCATGCCCGGACTCGCGCCCAGCGCACATCCGTCCCTGCGCACCACACGTTCGCGCGCCGTCCCCACCGGCGGCTTCTGGAAGGAATCTCCGAAAGTGAAGCTTCAGCGCAACAACCGGCTTCGCGCCATCGCCGCCGGTGCCCTCGCCCTGTCCGGCGCCTTCGTCCTGACCGCGTGCGGTTCGGACAACAACACCGGCGGCGGTGGCGCCCAGTCCACCGGCGACATCAAGTGCGATGGCAAGGGGCAGCTGCTGGCCTCCGGCTCGTCCGCGCAGAAGAACGCCATGGACCTGTGGACGAAGAACTACGGCGCGGCCTGTAAGGACGTCAAGCTCAACTACAAGGCCACCGGCTCCGGCGCGGGCATCCAGGAGTGGCTGCAGGGCAAGACCGCCTTCGCGGGCTCCGACTCGGCGCTCAAGCCCGAAGAGGTCGCGTCCTCGAAGAAGATCTGCAAGGGCGGCCAGGGGATCAACCTGCCGATGGTCGGCGGCCCGATCGCGGTCGGCTTCAACGTCCCCGGCGTGGACAAGCTGACACTCGACGCCGAGACGCTGGCCAAGATCTTCAACTCGGACATCAAGACGTGGGACGACCCCGCGATCAAGGCGCTCAACAAGGGCGTCAAGCTGCCGAGCCTCAAGATCCAGGCCTTCCACCGCTCGGACGAGTCCGGCACCACCGACAACTTCACCAAGTACCTGAAGGCCTCCGCCCCGAAGGCGTGGCCGCACGAGCCGGGCAAGGCGTGGGAGGGCAAGGGCGGCCAGTCCGCCGACGGTTCCTCCGGTGTCTCCTCGCAGGTCAAGCAGGTCCCCGGATCGATCTCGTACTTCGAGCTGTCGTACGCGACCGCCAACAGCATCAAGACCGTCGACCTGGACACCGGCGCCTCGCAGCCCGTCCCGGCCACCGTCGAGAACGCCTCCAAGGCCATCGCCGAGGCCAAGCCGAAGGGCACCGGCAAGGACCAGGCCCTCGACCTGGCGTACGACACCAAGGCGGCCGGCGCCTACCCGATCACGCTGGTCACCTACGAGATCGCCTGCGACAAGGGCAACAAGGCCGGCACCCTCGCGGCCACCAAGTCCTTCCTGAACTACGCGGCGAGCGAGGGCGGCCAGTCCGCGCTCAAGGAGCTGGGCTACGCCCCGCTGCCCGACGCGATCGCCAAGAAGGTCCGCGAGAGCGTTTCCAGCCTCTCCTGACCTGAAGAGTGCGGCCTGTTCCGCCTCGGCCGACCGGCCGGGGCAGAGCAGGCCGCACCGTCCGGTGCACCGCCGCACCAGGAGCCACACCCCATCCGGCTCCGCAGACCGGAGAACCCATGAAAACGGATATAGAACCCACATCCTCATCCGCCGGGTCACCGCCCAAGGTCGCGACCCGCTCCACCGGCCGGGCCGGTGACAAGATCTTCCTCGGCCTCTCCCGGGGCTCCGGGATCGCCCTCCTGGTGATCATGGCGGCCATCGCGGTCTTCCTCGCGTACCGCGCCGCCATCGCGATCTCCAAGGACGAGGCGAACTTCCTCACCGCCTTCGAGTGGAGCACCGGCACGACGCCGATGCGCTTCGGCATCGCGGTGCTCGCCTTCGGTACGGTCGTCAGCTCGATCATCGCGATGGTGCTCGCGGTCCCGATCGCCGTCGGCATCGCGCTGTTCATCTCGCATTACGCCCCGCGCCGCCTGGCCACCCCGGTCGCGTACGTGATCGACCTGCTCGCCGCGGTCCCCAGCATCGTCTACGGCCTGTGGGGCGCGCTCTTCCTGGTGCCGCACCTGACGGGTCTGTACACCTGGATGGACAAGTACCTGGGCTTCACCGGCGTCCTCTCCTACGAGGGCGGCGCCGCGCGGTCGCTGTTCACCGTCGGCATCCTGCTGGCGATCATGATTCTGCCGATCGTCACCAGCGTGAGCCGCGAGGTGTTCCGGCAGGTCCCGAAGATGCACGAGGAGGCGGCGCTCGCGCTCGGCGCGACCCGCTGGGAAGTCGTCCGCATGTCGGTCCTCCCCTTCGGCCGCTCCGGCATCATCAGCGCCTCGATGCTCGGCCTCGGCCGCGCGCTGGGCGAGACCATGGCGGTCGCCACCGTGCTCTCCCCCAGCTACCTGATCAACGTCAGCCTGCTGGACCCGGGCGGCGGCACCTTCGCGCAGAACATCGCCAGCCACTTCAAGGAGGCGAACGGCAACGGGCGTGACGCGCTCATCGCCTCCGGTCTGGTCCTGTTCGTCATCACCCTGCTGGTGAACGGCGCCGCGCGAATGATCATCGCCCGCCGCAAGGAGTACTCGGGGACCGCAGCATGAGCGACACGACCACCGACACCAACACGCCGCGCGCGGCCGCCCTCCAGCAGGCGCGGCTGCCCCGCTGGGCACCGCTGGGACTGGCCGCCGTCGCGATCGCCGCGGGCGTCGGCATCGGCACCGCCGCGGGCCTGGGCAACACCATCCAGTGGGGCCTGATCGCCGCGCTGCTCTTCGTCGTCCTCTCCTACGGCGTCACGGCCGCGGTCGAGGGCGGCCGACAGGCCAAGAACCAGCTGGCCACCAGCCTGGTGTGGCTCTGCTTCCTGATCGCGATCGTCCCGCTGTTCTCCCTGATCTGGGAGACCGTCAACCGCGGCAAGACCGTCCTGGACGGCTACTTCCTCAGCCACTCCATGGACGGCGTCCAGACGATCCTGCCCGGCGGCGGCGCGTACCACGCGATCCTCGGCACCCTGGAGCAGGTCGGCATCGCCACCCTCATCGCGGCCCCGATCGGCTTGCTGACCGCCGTCTACCTGGTGGAGTACGGGCGCGGGCAGCTCGCGAAGGCCGTGACCTTCTTCGTCGACGTCATGACCGGCATCCCGTCGATCGTGGCCGGTCTGTTCATCCTCAGCTTCTGGATCATCATCCTGGGCTTCGACTACTCCGGCTTCGCGGGCGCCATGGCGCTGGCCATCCTGATGATGCCGATCGTGGTCCGCTCCACCGAGGAGATGCTCAAGCTCGTCCCGGACGAGCTGCGCGAGGCCTCGCTCGCGCTGGGCGTGCCCAAGTGGCGCACCATCCTCAAGGTGGTGCTGCCCACCTCGATCGGCGGGATCACCACGGGTGTGATGCTCGCGGTCGCCCGTATCGCCGGTGAGTCCGCCCCCATCGTGCTGCTGGTCTTCGGCTCCCAGGCGATCAACCCGAACCCCTTCGAAGGCGCCCAGTCGTCGCTGCCGTACTACATCTACGAGCAGTGGCAGCTCGGTAACGAGGCGTCGTTCAACCGCGCCTGGGCCGCGGCGCTCATGCTCATCGCCTTCGTCATGATCCTGAACCTGGTGGCCCGCGGCATCGCCCGCTGGAAGGCCCCGAAGACCGGCCGCTGAGGCCAAGAAGAAGAGAAGTGATTCACATGGCCAAGCGCATCGACATCAGCGGGCTGACCGCCTACTACGGCAGCCACAAGGCCATCGAGGACATCTCGATGACCGTCGAGCCCCGCTCGGTGACCGCCTTCATCGGCCCCTCCGGCTGCGGCAAGTCGACCTTCCTGCGCACCCTCAACCGGATGCACGAGGTCACCCCGGGCGGCCGGGTCGAGGGCAAGGTGCTGCTCGACGACGAGAACCTGTACGCCTCCGGCGTCGACCCCGTCTCCGTGCGCCGCACGGTCGGCATGGTCTTCCAGCGCCCCAACCCGTTCCCGACGATGTCGATCTTCGAGAACGTGGCGGCCGGGCTCAAGCTGAACGGCTCGTACAAGAAGAGCGAGCTGCAGGACGTCGTCGAGAAGTCCCTCAAGGGCGCCAACCTGTGGAACGAGGTCAAGGACCGGCTGAACAAGCCGGGCGCCGGGCTCTCCGGCGGTCAGCAGCAGCGGCTGTGCATCGCCCGCGCCATCGCGGTCGAGCCCGACGTGCTGCTGATGGACGAGCCCTGCTCGGCGCTGGACCCGATCTCGACCCTCGCCATCGAGGACCTGATCGGCGAGCTGAAGGAGCGCTTCACGATCGTCATCGTGACGCACAACATGCAGCAGGCGGCGCGCGTCTCGGACCGTACGGCCTTCTTCAACCTGGCCGGTGTCGGCCAGCCCGGCAAGCTCATCGAGATCGACGAGACCGAGCGGATCTTCTCCAACCCGTCCGTCCAGGCGACCGAGGACTACATCTCCGGCCGCTTCGGCTGACATGAGGCCCCTCGCCCACCGGGCGAGGACCGGCGTCCTGCGGTGCTGCATGGCGGTGCCACCGCACGACGAAAAGGGCCCGCCCCTGGCTCCCGGGGGCGGGCCCGCTCCGTATCCGCTCGTCGTGGGGGTCGGTGGGGTCTTGGCTCGGCGGGTCAGCCGAAGGCCAGGTCCACGATCCAGTAGCTGAGGGCCGCGACCCCGGCCGCCGCGGGCATGGTGATGAACCAGCCGAGGATGATGTTCTTCGCGACCCCCCAGCGCACCGCGTTCACGCGCTTGGTCGCCCCGACACCCATGATCGCCGAGGTGATGACATGCGTCGTCGAGATCGGCGCCTGGAACATGAACGACGCGGTGTACATGACCGAGGCCGCCGTCGTCTCGGCGGCGAAGCCCTGCGGCGGGTCCAGCTCGATGATCCGGCGGCCCAGGGTGCGCATGATGCGCCAGCCGCCCGCGTAGGTGCCGAGCGAGAGCATCGCGGCGCAGGCGATCTTCACCCACACCGGGATGGCGTCCCCCTGATCCTCGACACCGCCGATGACCAGGGCCATCACCACCACACCCATGGTCTTCTGGGCGTCCTGGAGACCGTGGCCGAGCGCCATGGCGGCGGCCGACACGGTCTGGGCTATCCGGAAGCCGCGCTTGGCCTTGTGCGGGTTGGACTTCCGGAACATCCAGAGGATGCCGACCATGACGAAGTAGCCGAGCACCAGGCCGATGAGGGGCGAGAGGACCATCGGGAGGACGATCTTCTCCACCACCCCGCTCCAGTGAACGGTGCTGGAACCGGCGAGCGCCGCGCCCACCAGGCCGCCGAACAGGGCGTGCGAGGAGGAGGACGGCAGTCCGTAGTACCAGGTGATCATGTTCCAGGCGATCGCGCCGATCAGCGCGGAAAACAGGATGATCATGCCCTGTTTGCCGGTCGGGGTGGCGATCAGCCCCTCGCTGACGGTCTTGGCGACCCCGCTGCCCAGGAAGGCACCGGCGAGGTTCATCACCGCGGCCATCGCGAGCGCGGCCCGCGGGGTCAGGGCCCGGGTGGAGACCGAGGTGGCGATGGCGTTCGCCGAGTCGTGGAAGCCGTTGGTGTACGTGAAGAAGAGCGCGACCGCGATGGTCACGACGAGCGCGAAGGTGTCCATGCCGGGGCTCAGGACTCCTTGACGGCGATGGTCTCGACCGTGTTGGCCACATGCTCGAAGGCGTCGGCCGCCTCTTCCAGCACATCCACGATCTGCTTGAGCTTGAGCACGTCCATGGCGTCGTACTTGCCGTTGAAGAGGTGGGCCAGCAGCTTGCGGTGGATCTGGTCCGCCTGGTTCTCCAGCCGGTTGACCTCGATCCAGTACTCGGTGAGGTTCGTCATGGTGCGCAGGTTCGGCATCGCCTCGGCGGTCAGCTCGGCCGCCCGGGCCAGCACCTCGATCTGCTGCTCGACGCCCTTGGGCAGCTCGTCGACCTGGTAGAGGACGACCAGGTCGACGGCCTCCTCCATGAAGTCCATGATGTCGTCGAGGGACGAGGCCAGGGAGTAGATGTCCTCGCGGTCGAACGGCGTGATGAAGGAGGAGTTCAGCTGATGGAAGATCGCGTGCGTGGCGTCGTCTCCAGCGTGCTCCGCGGCCCTCATCCGCTCGGCGATCTCGGAACGAGCGGCGGAGTCCGCCCCGAGCAGTTCCATCAGGAGCTTGGAGCCGGTCACGATGTTGTCCGCGGAGGCGGCGAACATGTCGTAGAAGCTCGTCTCCCTGGGGGTCAGACGAAAGCGCACTGGGGAATCCTCGGGAAGCGGCGGATGGGGACTCGACGATGCTAGGCGCATCTTCCGGCCACGGTAACCGGCGTCCCCAGTGTCGCCCATCGGGCGGTGTGCTCTTCACAGGGGCCCGGTTCGGCCGGAAAAGCCGTTACCATATACCCACTGGGGGTATATGCGCACCGATAGTGAACAACGGGAGGACGCCATGACCACCACGGCAGCCGGTACCACCGCGCCCACCGGCGGCGATGAGCGGGGCCAGGCGTCCGGCCAGGCGTCCGGCCAGGCTTCCCCTACCCACGGGGGCCACGGGTACGCCCACCACAAGGACCAGCACCTGAAGCGGCTGCGCCGGATCGAGGGCCAGATCAGGGGCCTGCAGCGGATGGTCGAAGAGGATGTCTACTGCATCGACATACTCACCCAGGTCTCCGCCAGCACCAAGGCCCTGCAGTCCTTCGCCCTCCAGCTGCTCGAGGAGCATCTGCGGCACTGCGTGGCCAGCGCGGCCGTCGAGAGCGCGGCCAAGGAGGGCGGCGAAGGAGCGGACGAGGTGGACGCCAAGGTCGCCGAGGCGACGGCGGCCATCGCCCGGCTGCTGCGGACCTGAGACGGCGGACCTGAGACGGCGGGCCTGAGGCCGCGGGCCCGCCGGGCGGGCCCGCTTACCGGGCGTCCGGACCGTCGCTTTCCGGACGCTCCGGACGCTCCGACCGCTCCGTACGCCCGGCCTTCCGGCCCTGCGAGCGATTGGCCGAATCCGATCGGTCACCTGAGCGATTAGCCGACCGGTCGGCCTCCACCCGGAGCACCTCGTCGATGCGGTCCGGACTGAGCCGTTCCTCGTCCGCGCTCGCTGCAGCGATCATCAATTCACCGTAGAGATCGATCTCGACGAGGGCCACGGGGTCCGGGCCCGGTGAGCCGCGACGCGCAACCACGTGTTTCACCTCCTCCTGCGAGCACCTTCGAGCACCTTCGAGCAGCGGCTTCCCAGCGTAGGGATCGGTACACACTCCGCGCATGGCACGGATGGGCCATTTCGAAGGGGAGAGCGGACCCCTCCGACTACTTCTGAGGCGATCCGACCTTTCCTGTGTAGATATCCGCGGGCTTGGGGAGCCGAACGGCTGCCGCCACCCCGAAGTCGTACAGCACCGTCGTCGAGGCGACCCCCATCGCGCTCCGCCCGTCCGCGCTCCCGGCGGGCCGCGCCCCGCTCGCCCCGCTCGCCCCGCTGGTCACGGTGAAGCGGTGGCGCACCTCACGCAGCCGCCCCAGCCCGTCCAGATACGCGTCGAAGGGCACCAGGGAGTCGGTGAACCCCCGCGCCGCGGCCCGCAGCGGCCCCCGTACGCCGTGCGAGGCCACCCGGGCCGCCCGGCCGATGTCCGTGGTGCCGCGGTAGTGCCGCACCTGGGCACCGTCCAGCCCCACCTCCCCGACCAGGCTCGCCCGCCGCACCCCGCGCAGCAGTTCGGCGGCGGTCAGCGGATCGGTCGCCCCGCCGGTGACCAGATTGCCGTCCGGAATGCCCGCGGTGTCCACCCGTACCCATTTGTCGCTGGGGATGCCCGCGCCGCGGTTGCGCATGAAGAGCGCTCCGGGTGCCAGCAGTTCGGTGATCGGACCGTGCTCGGCCGCGCCCGTCGCGTCCCTCGGCAGCACCAGCCGCAGCCGCCCGCGCCGCCGCTCGAAGTCGTACGCCCCGCTGCCCTCGATCGACACCCGGGTGCCGCCGGTCGCCGTCTCCAGGGTCGTCCGCACCCGTGAACTCCCGGAACTCACCAGCACGTCCGCGGCCTGCCGCAGCACGGCGACCGCGGCCGCCGCCCCGGGGGCACCGCCCGGGCGCTCGTCCGCCACCGTCTGGGACGAGCAGCCGCTGACGGTCGCCAGCAGCCCGGCCAGCAGACCACCCGCCACGCATCCGGCGACCGCCTTCGCCCGTCTCCTTCCACCGCGCCGCTGAACCACCATCGACCGTCGACCCCCTGGCCACGCTCGTCCACGCCTTGATACTTGTTCGTTTAACGACCCGTTCCGGCCACCCGTCACGGCCCGGTAGCGTGGTCATGTGCTCGACTCAGGCGACATAGGCCCCGAACAGGCCCACACCACCACCGTGGAGAAGGGGGCCTTCTGTCTCGCCCGATGCACCTGCGGCTGGACCGGTCCGGCCCGCCGCTCCCGGCCCCTGGCCCGCGACGACGCCAGCGCCCACTCGACGGACCGTCATTCTTCCGCCACAGACGCAACCCCGCAGCCCGGCATGGCCTCTGACCAGGAGACCGGGCGGCGTACCCAATAACTGCGGTGGCCCGGTCGACCAGTAGGACAAGGTCGACAGGGAGGGGACACCGCCATGAACCGGCGGACACTGCTGGCAGCGAGCGCGGGGCTGGCCTCCACGGCCACCTGGGCCGCCGCGTGCAGCAGCACCACCACGGGACACGCCGCCGGCAGCCGCACGTCCCTCGGCACCCTCTCGGGCAGCGGGAACGGGGACGGGAGCGGCAGCGGGCTCGCGGCGAGCGCGGGCAAGCCGAAGGCCGCCGACTGGACCGCGCTCGCCAAGACGCTGCACGGCGACCTGCTGCGCCCCGGCGACGCCGACTACACCGCCGCACGGCGCCTGTACAACACCCGCTTCGACCATCTGCGGCCCGCCGCCGTCGCTTATATAGGCAATACGGCCGACATCGCCGCATGTCTGGACTTCGCCCGGCGCCAGGGCACCCCCGTCGCCATCCGCAACGGCGGCCACAGCTACGCGGGTTATTCCAGCGGCGACGGACGCCTGGTCATCGACGTCTCCGCGCTCGACTCCCTCCGTACCACCACCGGCGAGGCCCGCATCGGCGGCGGCGCCAAGCTCATCGACGTCTACACCGGGCTCGGCGCCCGCGGCGTCACCGTCCCCGGCGGCTCCTGCCCGAGCGTCGGCATCTCAGGACTCACCCTCGGCGGAGGCCACGGCGTGGTCTCCCGGGCGTACGGACTCACCTCCGACCACCTCACCGGCGCGACCCTCGTCACCGCCGACGGCAAGACCCTCCAGGTCTCGGGGGACCGCGAACCCGACCTCTTCTGGGCACTGCGCGGCGCGGGCGGCGGCAACTTCGGCGTCGTCACCGAGCTGCGCTTCCGTACCCGCAAGACCGGCGACGGCGTCACCGCCTATATGTCCTGGCCCTGGTCGAAGGCGGCCAAGGTGCTCAGCGCCTGGCAGAAGTGGGGCCCGGACCAGCCCGACGAGATCTGGTCGGCGCTGCACCTGTCGGCCGCCCCCGGCCGCACCCCCACCGTCTCCATCAGCTGCTTCTCCCTGGGCACCTACGGCGATCTGCAGAACGCGGTCGACCGGCTCGCCGACGGCCCGGGCGGCCCCGGCCCCGCCTCCCAGGTGACCCTGCGCCGCCGCGGGTACGTCGACGCGATGCGCATGTACGCGGGGTGCGGCGACACCTCGACCACCCGCTGCCATCTCCCCGGCGACCAGCCCGGCCGCAGCACCGACGGGGTGCTGAAGCGGGAGACGTACGCGGCGCGCTCCGACTTCTTCGACCGCTCGCTCAGCCAGGCGGGAGTGCGCGCGATGCTCGACCAGGTCGAGCGCTTCGGGCGACGCACCAGCGGCGGCGGCGCGGTCAGCATCGCGCTCACCGCGCTCGGCGGCGCCGTGAACCGCGTCGACCCGCGAGCCACCGCCTTCGTCCACCGCCGCTCGCGGTTCCTCGCGCAGTACACCGCGTCCTGGGCGGCGGGCGGCACGGGCACCCCGCAGAACGCCTGGCTGGACGCGGCGCACACGGCGATGCGGCGCTACGCCTCCGGGGCGGCGTACCAGAACTACACCGACGCCTCCCTCAAGGACTGGCGCTCGGCGTACTACGGCTCCGGCGCGGACCGGCTGGCGCGGCTGAAGAAGCGTTACGACCCGAAGCGGCTCTTCGACTTCCCGCAGGCGCTGTGAGCGCACGTGCCTGATGTACGCGAAGGGCGGGCGGGCCCGGAGACCGGGCCGCCCTGGGCGTAGTTTGGGTTTGATGGCGCGCGGTGCATTGTGGCGGCCTGCCGGCGCCGCC
>NZ_JBHWJI010000064.1:0-55241 GCF_042731515.1 Streptomyces sp. NPDC059850 | reverse complement strand
GGCCCCGAGCTTCCCGCTCGGGGCCCACGGCGTTTCCGGGTTGCGGCCGGCGCTACTCCCCGACGTCGAGGATCCGTACCGGCTGTCCCTTCCACCCGTCCGCCGCGGCCGTCGCGACCACCGCCCCGGCAGGACGCTCAGGCGTCGGCTGCGCCACGTACGCGGTGTGGGCAGCCGCCCAGCCGGCGGCGTCGCGGGCCACCGCCAAGGCGGCGGGCAGGTCGAGGTCAAGGACGGTGAGACTGGGCAGGGCGGCGATGTGCTCCGCCGTTCCAGGGCGGGCCCGGTCCGCCTCCACAAGGGCACAGGCCGGGGCGTAGAGGAACCAGCCCGGTTCGGCGTGAGCACGGTGGATCAGCCGCGAGAGCAGGATGTTGCCGCGCCCGGCGGCCACCATGGCCGTGTCGTCCAGCACGACGTGCAGAGCTTCGGTCACCGGGCGTCCGCCTCGGCCAGACGCCGATCCAGCTCGGCGTCCAGGTCGGCCACCTCGGCTTCGCTGGGGTTGTAACCGTTCCACCCCTGGAGCACGGCGCGAGCTTGCTCAGCGCGCTCAGCCCGCTCGGCGGGGGTGAGCAGGGTCTCGGCGAGGCGGGCCAGATACGCCCGCAGGGAAAGCCCTTCCGAAGCCGCTATCTCGGCCAGCCGATCTCGTGCCTCGGTGGGAATGCGGACGTTGGCGTCGGACACGGTGATGCTCCCTCCACTCATGACAACAGGGTACGGGTACGCACCCGTACCCGTACCCTGAATTCGGGAGATGTACCAAAGGCAGGTCGGGAAGGCCGCCCTGGGTCCGGGTCCGGGGCGCCCCGGGGCAGGGCCTGGGCGGAGCCCAGTGGAGACCGGTGGGGGCCGGGGGCTTGCCCCGCCACGCGGCGGAGCCGCATATCGGTACTGCGGGAAGGGGCGGAGTGGGGAACAGGCCCCCGGCGGGGCACCTCCGCGTCAGGCCAGGAAGTCTGCCGCCAGGCGTTCGGCCGCGCGCTCCAGGAGGGGGCCCGCTTCGGCGATGCAGCGGGTGGGGTCCGGTTCCAGGTCGGTCAGGGGGTAGGCGCGGCGGATCCCCGCGCCGCCCAGGGCGGCCGGGGTCAGGGCGAGGCGGCCGCAGACCGCGACCACGTCGATGCCCCGCGCCCGCGCCGCCGCCGCGACACCCGCCGGGGCCTTGCCGTGCAGGGTCTGCTCGTCCAGCGAGCCCTCCCCCGTGATCACCAGGTCGGCCCCCTCCAGCGCGGCCGCGAAGCCCAGCACGTCCAGCATCACGTCGATGCCGGGGCGGAAGGCCGCGCCGAGGCCCAGCAGCGCGCCGAAGCCGATGCCGCCCGCCGCACCGGCGCCCGGCGCGGCCGCGTACTCGGCGGCGCGGGACCCGACGGCCCGCTCCAGGGCGCGTACGTACGTGGCGAGCGCGGCGTCCAGGGCCGCGACATCGGCCTCGCTCGCGCCCTTCTGCGGCCCGTAGACCGCCGCCGCGCCCTTCGGCCCGGTCAGCGGGTTGTCGACGTCGCTGGCCAGTACGATCTCCGCCGCCCCGAGCCGCGGGTCGAGACCGGACAGGTCCGCCGTCGCCAGTTCGCCCAGCGGGCCGCCGCCCGGCGCGACGGGCGTGCCGTCGCCGCGCAGGAAGCGCGCGCCGAGCGCGCTCAGCATTCCGGCGCCGCCATCGGTCGTGGCGCTGCCGCCGACGCCGAAGACGATCGTGCGGGCACCCGCGTCGAGCGCCGCCCGCAGCAGCTCACCGCTGCCGTACGTGGTGGCGGTGAGCGGCGCGAAGACCCCGTCCGGGAGGTGCCGCAGGCCGGACGCCTCGGCCATCTCCACCACGGCCGTCCCGTCGCGCAGCGCGTACGCCGCCGTGACCGGGGCGCCCAGCGGCCCGGTCACCCGCGCCTCGCGCCGTTCGAACCCGGCCGCGACCGCCGCGTCCACCGTGCCGTCGCCGCCGTCAGCGACCGGCAGCGCGTCGATGCGCAGCAGATCGTCACCGCCGGACCAGCCGCGCCGCAGCCCCGCCGTCACCCGTTCGGCGACCTCGACGGCGGTGAGGGAGCCCTTGAACTTGTCGGCGGCGATCAGCACCCGCGTCGGGGGCGTCGCCTGACCCTGCGCCCACGTCTTCACTTCTGCCGTCGCCTCGGCCTTCGCAGCGTCCGTCACCCTGGTACCCCTTGCTTTTCGCTCAGGCGGTCGAAGCCGCCCTGACCCTATCCGCTGGGACGGCGACCCGGTACACCCACATCATCCGGGTACACCAGACACATGGGCCACGCAGGCACGGCACTGGCGGACCAGATCCTCGGCGGCTGGCTCGGCCGCATCGCCGGGAACATGCTCGGCAAGCCCATCGAGCGCGGCGACGTCTGGACCCGCGACCGCATCGACCGCTATCTGCGCCGCGCCGACGCCCTCCCGCTCACCGACTATCTGCCCGCGCTGGAGCCGCCACCCGATCCGGTGGGGTTCGAGCTGCGCCCCGAGTGGCAGGCATGCGTGCGCGGCCGGATCCACGGCAGCGCTCGGGACGACGACATCGACTACACCGTCCTCGGCCTGCACCTGCTGGAGACCCACGGCTTCGGCTTCACCACCGAGCAGGTGGGCGAGATGTGGCTGCTGCGGCTGCCGTATCTGCAGACGTTCACCGCCGAGCGGGCCGCGTACCGCAATCTCGCGGCCGGGGTGCGGCCCCCGCTGACCGCGACCGTCGACAACCCCTACCAAGAGTGGATCGGCGCCCTGATCCGCGCCGACATCCACGGCTGGGTCAACCCCGGCGACCCGCCCCGCGCCGCCGCCATGGCCCGCCGCGACGCCGTGCTGTCCCACACCGGCAACGGGGTGTACGGGGCGATGTGGGCGGCCGCGCTGATCGCCGCCGCGTTCACGGCCGACGGCCCCCGTACGGCGGTCGAGGCCGCCCTCGACCGCATCCCGCCGCGCTGCCGCCTGGCCCGTACGGTGCGCCGCGCCGCGTCCCTGTACGACGCGGGCGTGACCTGGCCGGACGCGCTGGACCAGCTGGAACGCGAGACGAGCGGCCTGCCCTGGATCCACACCGTCCCGAACGCCGCCGTCCTCACCGCCGGGCTCCTCTACGGCGCGGGCGACTTCACCGCCACCATCACCCTGACCGTGCGCGGCGGCCTGGACACCGACTCCAACGGCGCCACCGCGGGCTCCGTCGCGGGCGTCCTGTGCGGCGCGGCCGTCCTCCCGCCGCAGTGGACGGAGCCGCTGGAGGACCGGATCCGCAGCGCCGTCTTCGGCTTCGACGGAGCCCGCGTCAGCGACCTCGCGGCCCGTACGCATCGCCTGGCGATACAGGACTAGCCGGGGGCGGCGCGGCGAGGGAGGCCAGCAGCGCGAGACGTTCGGCGCTGGGGGTGCCCGGCTCCGCGTGGTAGATGACCAGGATCTGGCGGTCGGTGCCGGGGACCGGCAGCTTCTCATGCCGCAGTTCCAACTCGCCGACCTGCGCGTTCATGATCGTGCTGAGGCCGCTGCGCTTGGGCCGGACGTCGTGCCGGGCCCAGAGCCGCCGGAAGCGTTCGCTGCGTACGGACAGCTCGCCGACGAGTTCGATCAGCGCCGGGTCGTCCACATCGGGGCCGACGAGCCCGCGCAGCACGGCGACCGAGCTTTCGGTGCTGGCCTCCCAGCGGCCATGGGGAGCGCCGGAGGCGGGGTCGAGGAAGAGGGCGCGGAGCATGTTGGTGCCCGGCGTGAAGGGGACGGCGGGAGGGCGCGCGGCGGCGGCGGACCGGCGCGGCGAGGCGGTGCAGATGCGCCGTGGCGTCGTCGTCCAGCCGGAGCGCACAGGCCAGGGCGTCGACGACCTGGGCGGACGGGTGCCGGTCGCGCCCCTGCTCCAGGCGCAGGTAGTAGTCGGCGCTGATCCCGGCCAGCAGCGCCAGTTCCTCCCGGCGCAGCCCCGGTACGCGGCGCCGCCCGGCCGAGGGCAGGCCCACGTCTACCGGGCGGATCAGCTCACGGCGGGCCCTCAGATACGCGCCGAGCGGGATGTCCGCCCGGTGATCGCTCACCATGCCGTCCACCGTACGGCCGCCGGACGGCCCGGGAAGCGGGCCATCGTCACCGGGGCGTCCTCCGGCATCGGCGCGGAGACCGCCCGGGAGCTGGCGGCCGCCGGAGCCGAGGTCACCCTCGCGGTCCGCGACCTGACCGCCGGTGCGGCGGTCGCCGCCGGTATCACCGACGCCACGGGCAACAAGGAGGTGCGCGTGGCACGGCTCGAACTGGCCGACCGCGCCTCGGTCGCGGACTTCGCCGCCGCCTGGGACGGGCCGCTCCATGTGCTGGTCGACAACGCGGGCGTCATGGCCCTGCCGGAACTGCGGCTCACACCCGAAGGACGGGAGACCCAATTCGCCGTCAACCACCTGGGGCACTTCGCCCTCACGGTGGGCCTGCGGCGGGCCCTGGCGGCGGCCGGCGGCGCCCGGGTCGTCGCGGTCAGCTCCTCCGCGCACCTGCTCTCGCCGGTCGTCTTCGGCGACATCCACTTCGCCTTCCGGCCGTACGACCCGTGGCTCGCGTACGGCCAGTCCAAGACCGCCAACATCCTCTTCGCGGTCGGCGCCGCCGCCCGGTGGGCCGACGACGGCATCACCGTCAACGCCCTCTCCCCGGGCTCCGTCCCGACCAACCTGACCCGCCACATGGGCGCGCCCTCGGGCGTCACCCTTGAGGAGGGACTGCGCAAGACGCTGGAGCAGGGCGCGGCCACCGCCGCCGCCGACCGCCTGTGGGAGGAGTCCGTGCACGCGATCTGAGGGGCGATACGGGCGTCAGTCCGCCGCCAGGTCCCACCGGCTGCCCAGCCAGCCGTCGTGGCTGCCGAGGAGGGCGACCAGGGCGGCGAGGACGCGGTCGTCCCACCAGTCCGCCAGCACCTCCAGCTCGAAGGCTCCGACTCCGTTGTGGAAGTCGAGGACCACGCGGCCGTCGGCGCGCCACTTGGTGCGGCGCGGGGTGCGGGCGACGTCGCCGCCGCCGAGGATGCTGGCGATCGCGATGGCCAGCTGGATGGGCGAGATCAGCCACCACACGAACCACCAGAAGGCCCGCCCCTTGAGCCCGACCGCGGTCGGCGCGCCCGCCTGCTGGACGGTCCAGCGGGTGCGGACCGTGCCGCCCTTCATGGCCGGTTGGCGGGTGATGAGGGCGAGGGGTTCACCGGCGGCGCCCAGCACCTCGTACGTGGCCGAGCCGCCCTTGAGCGCCGACTTGGTCACGACGTGCGCGGAGACCTGACCGCGGTACTGGTCGGCCCAGAGGGTGAAAGCGCGGGTGCCGTCCTTGCAGGCGGTGCGGTACGCCTTCAGGTCACCGCCGGGCGGGTCGCGGCGCTCGGGGAAGGCGAGGGGATGGAAGGCGCGGCCCGCCTCGGGGCCGGTGCCGGACATCCTTATCTGCCACTTGACGCGCCCGTCCTGCGGCGGTTCTTCGTTCTTGCTCAGCGTCTGTCCGCTCAGCCACAGAAAACGGCCCATCCTCGCACTCTCCCCGTCACGCCATGTCCGACCTGGTGCGGAGCGGACTCTACCGGTCCGGAATAACGCGTTCGCCGCAGACCGCGCGCCGTGCGTAGGCTCGCCGCATGAGCAGCGAGACGACGCGTCGGCCCCTCGTCGCGATCCTCAGCGGGGCGGGCATCTCGACGGACTCCGGCATCCCCGACTACCGCGGCCCGCAGGGGCTGTGGCGGCGCGACCCCGAGGCCGAGAAGCTCGTGACGTACGACTTCTACATGACCGACCCGGACATCCGGCGCCGCTCCTGGCAGATGCGCCGGGAGAGCAAGGCGCTGCACGCCCGGCCGAACGGCGCGCACGAGGCCGTGGCGCGGCTGGAGCGGTCGGGGGTCCCGGTGCGCGTGATCACGCAGAACGTGGACGGGCTGCACCAGCTGGCCGGGATGCCCGAGCGCAAGGTGCTCGAACTGCACGGCACCGCACGCGTCGTGGAGTGCACCCACTGCGAGGAGCGCTCCGGGATGGACGAGGCGCTGGAGCGGGTCGCGGCGGGCGAGGCGGACCCGGCGTGCCGGGAGTGCGGCGGAATCCTCAAGTCGGCGACGGTGATGTTCGGGCAGGGGCTTGACCCGGAGGTGCTGACCGAGGCGGTCGCGGTGGCGCGGGCGTGCCAGGTGTTCATCGCGGTCGGCACCAGCCTCCAGGTGCAGCCCGCGGCGTCGCTCGCCGGGATGGCCGCCGAGAGCGGCGCCCGGCTGATCATCGTCAACGCCGAGCCGACGCCGTACGACGCGCTGGCGGACGAGGTCGTCCGCGAGCCCATCGGCACGGCGCTGCCCGCACTGCTGGAACGGATCACCGACGGGGGCGGCTGACGCCGCTCCTCTCGAAGTCCAGCAGCCGCCGCTTGCGGTCGAGCCCGCCGCCGTATCCGGTGAGGCTGCCGGTGGAGCCGACGACGCGGTGGCAGGGGACGATGATGCCGACCGGGTTCTTCCCGTTGGCCAGCCCCACGGCCCGGGAGGCGGTGGGCCGCCCGATGCGGTCGGCGAGCTGCCCGTACGTCCAGGTCTCGCCGTACGGGATACGGCACAGCTCTTCCCAGACGAGGCGCTGGAAGGGCGTGCCGTCGAGGTGGAGCGGCAGGTCGAACGCGGTCAGCTCGCCCGCGAAGTAGGCGGTGAGCTGACGGATGGCCGTGGCGAAGGGGTCCTCATCGGGATCCCCGGGAGCGCCGAAGGCCTCCTCGGGCGGGCGGTGGCGCTGCCCGCTCATATAGAGCCCGGACAGCCCGGCCCCGGTGGCCACGAGGGTGAGCGGACCGTACGGGCTGTCGACGGTGGTGTGGGTGCGGGTCACGGGTGGATTCTCCTGGTGAGGGCCCGCCTTGCGCAGGCGGATCGGGTGGGTCGGGTGGGTCGGGTGGGTCGGGTAGACCGGGCGGTTCGGTCCGCCGTGTATGCCGGGCGAGGCACACCGCCAGACGCGACAGGCGAGGCACACCACCCGCCAGGCCGGGCTGGGGCAGCCGCCGAGCGCGTCGGGCGGCAGGCGGCTTGGCATCAGGCCCGGCGGCGCGGCACGCGGACCAGCGCGGTAGCGCGGCACGCGGACCAGGCCCGGTAGCGCCATACGCAGACGCCACCGCAGCGCGGGACACCGACCAGGCGCGGCAGCGCATCGCAGGCTTCACGTGGGCAGCCGGTTGATGGCGTGGGCCGCGTCGTTGGCCCAGAGGTACTGGACCGCGTACGCGCGCCAGGGGCGCCAGTGGGTGGAGTGGCGGGTGAGGGCGCCGGGGGTGGTGGGGAGGGACAGGTCGGCGGCGGCCTTGCGGACGCCCAGGTCGGTGGGGAGGAACGCGTCCGGGTCGCCCAGGCCGCGCATCGCGATGAGTTCGACGGTCCAGGGGCCGAGCCCGGGCAGGTCGGCGAGGCCCGCCCGGGCCTCGTCCCAGTCGCTGCCGACGCCGAGGGCGACCCGCTCCTCGGCGAGCGCGCCGATCAGCCCGGTGAGGGTGGCGCGGCGGGTGCGGGGCATGGCCAGGGCCTCGGGGTCCAGCGCGGCGAGGGCCCGGGCGGTCGGGAAGAGGTGGGTCAGGCCGCCGCCGGGGTCGGCGACCGGGTCGCCGTGCGCGGTCACCAGGCGGGCCGCGAGGGTGCGGGCGGCGGCCGTGGAGACCTGCTGGCCGAGGACCGCGCGCACCGCGAACTCCTCCGGGTCGACCGAGCGCGGCACCCGCCGCCCCGGCGCCTTGTCGACCAGCGGGGCCAGCTGGTCGTCGGTGCGCAGCAGGTCGTCCACGGCGGCCGGGTCGGCGTCCAGGTCGAGCAGCCGTCGGCAGCGACTGATGGCCCCGGACAGGTCGCGCAGGTCGGCCAGGGACAGCTGGCAGGCGATGTGGTCGGGGCGCGGGGCGAGGGCGACGACCCCGGGCCCGTACGGCAGGCGCAGGGTGCGCCGGTACGCGCCGTCGCGCCACTCCTCCACGCCGGGTACGGCGGTGGCGGCGAGGTGGCCGAAGAGGTTGTCCGGGCACAGCGGCGCCCGGAACGGCAGCCGCAGCGTCAGCGCTCCCGGCACGGCGGGGCCTGGCTGCTTGCGGGCGCGCTCGCGCAGCTCGGTCGGGGAGAGCGCGAAGACCTCCCGTACGGTCTCGTTGAACGCCCGGATGCTGGCGAACCCGGCCGCGAACGCGACGTCCGCCATCGGCAGCCCGCTGGTCTCGATCAGCAGCCGCGCGGTCTGCGCCCGCTGCGCGCGGGCCAGGGCGAGCGGTCCGGCGCCCAGTTCGGCCAGCAGCTGCCGTTCGATCTGCCGGGTGCTGTAGCCGAGCCGCCCGGCCAGCCCCGGTACGCCCTCCCGGTCGACGACCCCGTCGGCGATCAGCCGCATGGCGCGGGCCACGAGGTCGGCCCGCTCGTTCCACCGCGGCGACCCGGGGCTGGCGTCGGGGCGGCACCGCTTGCAGGCCCGGAACCCGGCCTGCTGGGCGGCCGCCGCGCTCGGGTAGAACCGCATGTTCTCGGGCTTCGGACCGACGACCGGGCAGCTCGGACGGCAGTAGATGCGGGTGGTGACGACGGCGATGAAGAACCATCCGTCGAAGCGGGCGTCCTTGGCCCGTGCGGCCCTGAGGCACCGGTCGGTATCGGTGTACATGGCTCCAGCATCGGCCACCGCGCGCCGCCGGGCTCGCGGGAATCCGACATCGACGTCCGAGCGACGCCCGCCGCGCGCAACGACCGCCCCGTAGGAGGAATTTGCGACGGAACAGCAGACCGGAGGCCTGGTGGTCGGCATGATGAAGAGGTGACGGAACACCGAGAGATACCTCTGGCAGACGGCACCTCCGTACGGCTGGAAATCGCCCCCGTGGGAGACGCCGTGCTCGCGGACGCCCACGGCAGCGTGGGCGGCGTAGGGGGCGTGGGCGGCGTGACCCCGGTGGGGCGCGGGACGCGGGCGGCGGCCGCGCTCGCCGACGCCGGCCTGGGGGTCGTGCTCCGGGGGCTGGGCTCGGTGCTCCAGGACGTGCACGACGCGGTCCGCTCCGCGCCCCAGCCGCCGCAGGAGTTCACCGTCCAGTTCGGGGTGCAGGTCGGCCAGGACCTCAAGCTCGGCATCGTGGGGACGAACGGGCACGCCAGCCTCACCATTTCGGCCACCTGGCGGCTGGAGGAGCAAGGGCCCCCGGACGAGCGCCCGCCGGACCAGCCCCCGCCGCCGGACGAGCCTCCGCCGGACCAGCCGACACCCCCGCAACAGCCCCCGTCGCCCGACCCCGCGGTCTGACGCGATGGGCTGGTTCCACCCCCGCGGATCCGCACCGCGGCCCGCCGTGTCGATCCTGGCCAAGGACGACGGAAGACCGGCGGGCGCCGGGGTCTTGCTGCCCCATCACCACCTGCTGACCTGCGCCCATGTGGTCAACAGCGCCCTCGGCAAGGACATGCTGGCCCCGGACCACCCGGGAGCGGTCACCGTCCCGGTCCGCATGCGCGGACCGGAGCACACCGTCGAAGCCGAGGCCGAGCTGACGGCCTGGATCCCGCCCCGGCGGGACGACGGCGGCCTGGGCGCCTTCGAGTGGAACGGCGACCTCGCCGTACTGCGGCTGGCGCCCGGAGCGCTGCCGCTCGCGTTCGAGCCGCCGCGCTGGCACCCCATGGCCCGGCGGCAGTTCGTCCGCGCCTGGCACGGCAGCGGCGAGCCCGGGGTGTTCGCCGACGCCGAAGTGAGCTCCTGCGACGGGCGGTTCGGCTACTTCGACGGGGCCGAGCGCACCCTCGACGTCGAACCCGCCTACAGCGGCGGCCCGCTGTGGTCGAGCGAGGAGAGCGCGGTCGTCGGGCTCGTGACGGCGAAGCTGCGCATCCAGGGCAGCATGCGGCGCGCCTGGGGCATCCCCTGGCAGCGGGTGGCGCGGGAGTTGGGGCGCGCCGGAGTCGACCACCTCCTGCCGCGCCCCGACGAGGACGTACGCGACCACCCCGTCTACGCGGAGCTGACCGCCCTGCTGGACGGGCCGCTGTCGCTGTCCGAGGGCTGGGTGCGGTACTGCCGCGCGGTCGCCCGCCAGTGCGGCCTGGACCACCGCGCGGACGGCGCGCCGACCGCCGACGAGTTCGCCCGGCTGCTGCTCTCCCGGGGGCGCGCCCTCCCGGCGCTGGTCGAGGCGGTGCGCCCGGCGTCGGGGCCGACCGCCGACGCCCTCCTCGCCCTGGGGCGCCGGCGCGGTCTGCCGAAGCTGCTCACGCCGGGCGAGTACGAGTGGCTGCTGCGGCTGCTGCGCGCCCTGCCCCCGGCCTCGGCCGCCGGTGTCCCCGGGGCGGTGCGGGCGGCGCTGTCGCTGGCGGCCCTGCCCAGCGCGCTGCTGGCCGGATTCGGTGGCGAGGCCTGCGACGACGGCCTCCACGAGAGCGGCGGCACCGGGCGTTTCGAAGCGCTGATCGCCCATCTGGAGGGGCTGTACGGCGACGGCTCGCCGGGCGAGGACGGCGGCATGGCCGTCCCGGGGCTGCTGCGCGCCGTGGAGTTCGTGGCCGCGGGCTGCTGCCCGTCGGCGGCGCAACGCGCCGAGCTGCGGCACTGGAACGCGGCCGTGGCCCGCCGTCTGGGCGTCCATGACGCGGCGTTGCAGGACCGCCGCCACGACGCGCGCCGGTGGGCCCGGGGCCCGGAACGGGGCTTCGCACCGCCCCGGGTCGTGGCGAAGCTGTCGTCCTGCGGCCCCTCGGCGGGCCCCGCCGTGGCGGACCCGGACGAGCCGGAGCGCTACCGGCTGCGGCTGTGGTGCGACGACGGGGACGGCCTGCGCCAGGTGTCGGACGACAGCGAGCGGCCGCGCAGTACGGAGGAGGCGGCCCGGGAGATCCTGGACGCGGTCGGCTCGCTGCGCCGCCCGGACCCGGCGGGCCCGCGCTTCGTCATCGAACTGATCGTGGACCGGGACACCTTGGAGGTGCCCGCCGACTCCTGGAAACCGGCCGGGGCGCTGCTCCCCCTCCCCCTCGGCGCGCCGTATCCGCTGGTCGTCAACTGCCCGGAGCTGCGGGAGCTGAACGGCGAGGCGATGCTGGACCAGTGGCGCGAGCGCTGGGCCCGGCTGGACGCCGAGGAGCCCGTGCACATCGACGACGCGTCGGCCCCCGACCCGGAGGCGGTGTGCGGGCTGCTGATGGAGCGGCTGACCGCCCATGTCACGGTCGATGTCGCGGCCGACCGGCGGGCGGGGGTCGTTCAGATGTGCCTGGCGGCGGGCGTTCCGGTGGTCCTGTGGGACCGCGGCGGGCAGCCGGGCTCTCCGGCGGTGCGGCACGCCGCCGAGGTGCGGGCGCGTGAACTGCCCGAGGAGATACGGCGATACCGCACGAAGACCCTGCAGAAACCGGCCGAGTACCCCGGGCGTCCGGTCCTGGCGTGGGCCGACGCCGGGCGGGCACTGCCCCGGCTGGACCTCGTGGATCCCACGGAGTGACGGGCAGTGATGGTGAGACGCGCGCGATGTCCGCTGACGCGGGCCGAAAGGGAGGTTCCCCGATGAACGCACGGGAGCAGCACGAACAGCAGGGCGGCTGGCGGCTGTTCCGGGGAGACGGCGTACCCCGGCGGGTGGAGATGCCGCCCGCCCCGCCGTGGCGCCGCTTCGGCAGCGACCCGGAGGCCGAACAGGCGCCCGGTGCCGCGCGCCCGTCGCCGTATCTGATCTCGCCCGAGCACGCGGACGTGGTCAACGCGGCCCTGCACCTGCGCCGCCCGCTGCTCGTCACCGGCAGCCCGGGCACCGGCAAGTCGTCCCTCGCGCGGGCGGTCGCGCACGAACTGGGTCTTGGCGAGGTGCTGCGCTGGCCCGTCAACAGCCGCTCCACCGTGCAGGACGCGCTCTACCGTTACGACGCGATCGGACGGCTGCGCGAGACCAACCTCATCCGGGAGCGCGGCGAGGCCGAGCCCGACATCGGCACCTTCGTACGGCTCGGCCCGCTGGGCACCGCGCTGGTGCCGGGCGAACGACCCCGGGCGCTGCTCGTCGACGAACTCGACAAGGGCGATGTCGACTTGCCGAACGACCTGCTGACCGTGTTCGAGGAGGGCGAGTTCGAGATCCCCGAGCTGGCCCGGCTGCCGGAGGAGCAGTCGGTGGTGGAGGTGCTGACCGAGCGCGCGGGCGAACGGGCGACGGTACGGCGCGGACGTCTGGCCTGCGAGGAGTTCCCCGTCGTCGTGATCACCAGCAACGGCGAGCGCGACTTCCCGCCCGCCTTCCTGCGCCGCTGCGTACGGCTGGAACTGCCCACCCCCGACGAGGAGCGGCTGCGGGCGATCGTCACCGCGCATCTGGGGGAGGAAGCGCTGGAGGAGGTCGATCAGCTGCTGGAGGTCTTCCTGCGGCGGCGCGCGGCGCGCGAGCTGGCCACCGATCAGCTGCTGAACGCCGTGTTCCTGCGCTCTGGCGGGGTGGACGTGACGGCGCGGGGGCTGCTGGAAGCGGTGCTGCACCGGCTGGGCGGGGCGGTGTGATCCGTGGCCGGGGGTGGTCCTGAACGACTGGAGCGGCTGGACGAGGCCATCACGGTCCTCGCGTCCGGCGGCGTGTATCTGTCGCGGGAGGAGCTGCTCGACGCCCTCTGGCTGGCCGGGAGGCTGCCCGAGCGCGACGCGGCGGGGGCGCCCTTGGAGCGCGCGGCGACCCGCGACGGCGCGCCCCTGCCCGACGCGCGCCCCACCGCACCGGCCGCCCCCACCGCCGTAGCCCCCGTCGAACGGCCCGCCCGGCCGAGCGTTCCGCCCCCGCCGCCGAAGCGAGAGGCACACCCCAGACCCACCGCCGCGCATCAGGACCAGGCCCCGGACCGTCGCCCCGCCGAGCGCACTCCGCCCGGCCTCTACGGCGGCGGCCACACGCCGCACGACAGGCCCGGCGGCGCGGACGCCGAGCCGCCCGACGCGCGGCGCGGGCTGCCGCTGCGCGTGCCCGAGGACAAGGCGCTGCACCAGGAACTCTCCATCGGCCGCGCCCTGCGCCCCCTCAAACAGCACCGCCCCAACCCCCTCAAGCGGGAGTTCGACGAGGTCGCCACCGCGGCGGCGCTCGCCGAGACCGGTCTGCCGGACGTAGTCACCCGCCCGGCCCGCGAGCGCTGGCTCGACCTCGCGCTCGTCGTCGACGACGGCACGTCGATGCTGCTGTGGCGGCGGCTCGCCGTCGAGTTGCGTACGGTGCTGCAGCGCTCGGGCGCCTTCCGCGTCGTACGGGTGCTCGGCCTGCACACCCGCGGCGGCGGCGCCCCCGCGCTGCGCACCCGGCCGTACGACCCGGACGCGCCCCACCTCCCCACCTCGGCGCTTGTCGACCCGTCCGGGCACACGCTGGTCCTGGTGGTGAGCGACGGGGTGGGGGCCGCGTGGCGCGACGGCCGGATGGGCGAGGTACTGGCGCGCTGGGCGGGGGTGGGGCCCACCGCGGTGGTGCACGCCCTGCCGCCCCGGCTGTGGGACAGCTCCGGCATCCGGTCGCGGCGCTGGCAGGTACGGACCCGCAGGCCCGGCTCGGCCAACGCGGACTGGGCGGTCGCCGACCCGGTGCTGCCCGCCGCGCTGGCCCGGTTCGACGGGGTGCCCGTGCCCGTCCTGGAACCGGAGGCCGGGCCGCTGGCCGACTGGGCCCGGCTGATCGCCTCCGCGAGCGGTACGGCCGTCCTCCCGCTGCTCGCCCCCACGGCCGCGCGCCCAGCCCCTTCCCCTTCCCCGTCCCCGTCCCCGGTCGATGAGCTGGGCCGGGTCCAGCTCTTCCGGGACGCGGCGTCCCCGGAGGCGTACCGGCTGGCGGCCCATCTGTCGGCGGTCGCCCCGCTGCCGGTGCCGGTGATGCGGATGGTGCAGAAGGCGGTGGACGGGCGGTCCGACACCGGTCGGCTGGCCGAGGTGTTCCTCGGCGGGCTGATGCGCCCGGTCGAGCCGCCCGCCTCGGCGGGCCCGGACCCGCTGCCGCCCGAACACCGGCCCTTCGCCTTCACCGACGCCGCCCAGCGGGCGCTGCTGGGCGCGGTGCCGCTGGCCGAACTGGTCGCGACCAGCCGCACGATCGGCCGCCGCCTGGAGGAACTGGCGGGCCGCTCCCCCGACTTCCCCGCCTGGCTGGCCCACACGGCGGGCCCCGACCGCCTGCCACCCGGCGCCCGCCCCTTCAGCACGGTCGAGCGACGGCTCGCGGCCCGCCTGGGGGCACCGTCGCCGTCCTCGGCGTTCGCGACGCGTACGGCGGCGCGGCAGTGGCGTCGCCTCGGAATTCGTGATCGGGAGGTCATCGGTCCGTACCAGGTGCTGCGGGCCGGTCCGCCGGGGCTGCGCGTCGCCCCCTTCCTGGGACGGGACGCGTATGGCGAGGAGGCCGTCGTCAGCGTCGTCCACCCCGAGCATCAGCCCTACGGCGCGGCGCTGCTGGGCGTGCAGGCGGAGGCACTGCGCCGGATGAACGGTCGCCATGCGTGCGTGCTGCTGCGCGAGGGGCTGGGCGACGACCCTCCGTGGATCGCGGAGGAGCCCTTCGTCGCGGACCGGCTGGACGACCTCCTCCGCTCGACCACCACGGAGTGGGACGCGCTCACCGCCCTCCGGATCGCCCGGCGGATCGCGGACGCCGTGCGGGTGTGTGCGGCGGAGGGAATAGCGCACGGCGACCTCACCATCAGCACCGTGCACCTCGCCGGTGAGGAGGTGATTCTGAGCGGCTGGTCCTCGGCCTGCGTCGACGGCGTGCCGTCCCCGGTCTCGCAGCGCCCCCCGCCGACCCCCGAGGACAACGTCGCGGCGCTGGGCGAGATCCTGCTGCGCCTCGGCGGCGGAGGCCACACGCACCGGCCCCGCCGCGACGACTACGACATGCTGTGCTGGGACGGCGACGCCTGGGCGCCGGTCCGCGCCCTGGTGCTGGCATGCCTGGCCCGGCGGAACCGCCCCACCGCGCACGAGGTCTGGGAATTCCTCACGGACTTCCGGCCGGAGGTCGCCGAAGCCCAAGCCCCGACGGCCGCGCCCGTTGCCCACGATCCGCGCCCGGAACCTGTCGGCAGCCTGCCGTCGTTCGAGGAGTTCGAGAGCTATCGCAGGCTCGGCGGCAGCGGGGGGTACGACGTCTATCTGGCCCGCGCGGGACGCGGGTCCCGCGATGTGGTGATCCGCACCGCCCCGGGCGCCCACCGGGAAGTGCGGGCCGAGGCGGAGGCGCTGCGGCGGATGTCCGGGCACTACGCGCCACTGCTCATCGCCAGTGCGTGCAATTCCGTCCCGCCCTGGATCGCGACGGAGTTCGTCAGCCTCCCCGACGGCTCCCCGGCCCCCACGCTGTCCTCGCTCCTCGACCCGGGCGCGCCCCAGCTGGATCCCGTACACGCCGCCACCATCGGCCTGCGCCTCGCTGAAGCGGTCAACATGTGCGCGCTCAAGGGCATCGTGCTCCGGAAGCTGACAGCGGACAGCGTGCTCGTCGTCCGCCGCACGGTGAAGCTGACCGGCTGGACGGACGCGGCCATCGACGACGCCCGCCAAACCAGCGCGGACAACGTCTACGCCTTGGGGGTGATGCTCCGTGCTATAGCTGACACGCAACCGACCCCTTCGATTTTCGCGGACGAACAACTATGGCGCGAACCCCAGCTGCTCTCGGTCATCGGCGCATGCCTGAGCGACCGTCCGGAACGACGCCCGACAGCGGGCCAGGTGGCGGGCGTCTTCGTGCGGTGCCTGCCGTCCGCGTCCGGCTACACCACCTTGCCGTACGACGTTCAGTCCACGGACGCCCAAATCCCCGACGACACAGCAGACATGCCCACCCCTGAACCTCATCCCCGCCCCAGCCGCCTGACGTCCCGTTTCCGCTTCGGCGGAAAGGCCCAGCGGCAGCGCAAACTCGACCTCATCCGCAGGCCGCTGACGACCACCCACCGCATCGCGGTGATCGGCCGCCGCGTCGACATCGGAAGCACCGCGACGACACTCGCGCTCGGGGCGGTTCTCGCGAGCGAGCGCCGGGACAACGTCCTCGCGGTCGACGCGGCGCCCTACGGCAACAGCCTCAGCCGTCGCGTCTGGCAGGGGACCACGGCAACCATCCGTGATCTGGCGGACAACAGCCCGCTGCTCCACGATCATCAGTCCATACAGCACTACGCCACTCAGCTGCCGTCCGGACTCGACATCCTCGCGGGGGACCGCACCCCCATGCATCCGGGAGGCCCGCTCATTACCGACGAGGAATACCGCCGCGCCATCGAGGCGTTGAGCGGGCAGTACCCGATCATCCTCACCAACTCGGACACCGGTGAGCTGCACACCCGTATGCGGGGCGTGCTCGACCTCGCCGATCAGCTGATCATCGTCACCTCCCCCTCCGCGGAACACAACAGGAGCGCCCACACGACCCTGAGCCGACTGGCCCAGGACGACTACGCGGAGCTGGTGCGGCACGCCATCACCGTGGTCACCACAGGGGCCGAGGCCAAAACCGGGCCGAGCGACGACCTGGTCGAGGGGTTCCGGGCCCGCTGCCGTGGCGTGGTGGTCGTACCGTACGACGAGCACGTGGCCGCCCAAGGCCAGATCGACCTCGACCGGCTCGCCCCCAGGACCCTCGACGCCTACCTCGACCTTGCCGCGCTGGTCGCGGAGGGGTTCCCCGGGGCCGGGGAATAGCGGCCCCGGGGAGGGCCTATCCTCTACGCCATGTCGTCCGCCGAACTCATCCGCATCGTCTCCCGCTCCTCCCCCATGGCCCTGGCCCAGGTCGAGCGGGTCCGCACCGAACTGGCCGCGCTGCGGCCCGGGATCCGTACGGAGGTCGTGCCGGTCACGACGTCCGGCGACCGGTGGATGGGGGATCTGTCGAAGCTGGGCGGGAAGGGCGCGTTCACCAAGGAGGTGGACGCCGCGCTGCTGGCCGGTGAGGCCGATCTCGCGGTGCACTGCATCAAGGACGTGCCCGCCGACCGGCCGCTGCCCGCGGGCACGGTCTTCGCCGCGTACCTCAAGCGGGACGACCTCCGGGACGCGGTGATTCACCCCGAGGGGCTGACGCTGGACCAGATGCCGGAGGGCACCCGCATCGGCACCTCGTCTGTGCGGCGCGTGGCCCAACTGGCCGTCACCCACCCGCATGTGGAGTGCGTCCCGATGCGCGGCAACGCCAACCGGCGGCTGGAGAAGCTGTACGCGGGCGACTGCGACGCGCTGATGCTGGCCGTCTCCGGGCTGGAGCGGATCGACCGCACGGACGTGATCAGCGAGATCCTGCCGGTGGAGACGATGTGCCCGCCCATCGGGGCCGGGGTGCTGGGGCTGCAGTGCCGGGAGGACGACACCGCCACGATCGACGCGGTCGCCGGGCTCGGTGACGCCGACGTGTGGAAGGAGATCACCGCCGAGCGGATGCTGCTGCACGTGCTGCAGGGGCACTGCAACTCCCCCATCGCGGGCTACGCCAAGGCCGAGCGCGACGGGCGGCTCTCGCTGCGCGCCCGGGTCTTCAGCCCGGACGGCAAGACGGTGCTGGACGCGCACGAGTGGGCGGGCCCGCTGGACCCGGCCACCCTGGGGACGTCGGTCGCGGTGGCGCTGCTGCGGCAGGGCGCGCGCGAGGTCATCGACACCATCCCGCACTAACCACCCGGCGCATTCGCGGCCAGCAGGTCCGTGCCCAGCGGGGTGGGCGTGTGCAGGACCGTGTTGCGGTCGCGTACGGAGGCCAGCAGCCCCGCGTCGCGCAGGATCCGGGCGTGCTCGCTCGCGGACGCCGGGGTCACGCCGGTGCGCCGGGCCAGTTCGCTCGTGGTGCAGCCGCCCTCGACCGCCCGCAGGACGGCGGCCCGCCCCCGGCCCAGCAGCGACCCGAGGGCGCTCCGGCTGGCGGGACGCTCGCCCTGCGGCGACCACCAGCCGGGGCCGCGCCGCACGGGGTAGACCAGTACGGGCGGCAGGCCCGGGTCGGCCAGAGTGATCGGGTTCCGCCAGCAGAACACCGAGGGGATCAGCAGCAGCCCCCGCCCGCCGAGGTACAGATCCCGGTCGAGCGGATAATCCGCCTCCAGGACCGGAGAACGCCAGGTCAGCGTCGGCCCGAGGCTGGAGAGCAGCGCCTCGGTGCCCCCGGTGAGCAACGGCCGGGCCCGGAGCGCGCGGTCGGCCTCGGCCTCGGCGCGTATCGCCGTCCAGCAGGGGGCGAGCGCGGCGTCGAAGTACCCCTTGAGCGCCCGCCCGAGGGTGCGCAGCGCGTCGGGTTCGCCCTCGGCGAGCGGGCGCAGCCACGGCGGGGCCGAGCGCAGCAGGCCGATCTCCCGCCGCAGCCTCCGGCGCGGGGTGGACAGCACGGCGTCGATGCCTTCGGTGAGGCCGCTCGCCGCCTCGCGCGGGTTGAGGAAGTCGGGGGAACCGGCCCTGCGGCGGGGCCAGGGTGCGGACAAGACGCACGGAGCCGGGCGGCAGGCGGCACAGCCGGGGGCGAGCGTGCAGGCGACAGCGGTCGAACACGGCCCGGCCCTGGGCGGTGCCGAGGAGATTGGCACTGAGCACCGTCTCCCACAGCGGGTCGGGCCCGGTCGCGACGGTGGTTCTGAGCAGATCCTCGCAGGTGAAGTGCAGACGCAACACAGTGGCCTCCCCCGATACCGCGTGCGGCGGTCCGTCCCCATAGTGGGGGGCACAGGGTGAAGTGGCCATGCCACGACACGTCCGGAGGATCGTCTGATCGGCTGAATTTCCTCACTTTACGATCTGGCCTGCTTACTTAGGCACCCACCGAAGGTGATGGAAGTCCGGGTCGCGACTGGGCAGCCTTGGAGGCGCTTTCAGCCTTAACGACACTGCAGCCCACTCGTTCCATCCGACCTCCCGGAGGAAGACGGACATGACCTCGACGACGAACCGGACCGAGAGGGGCCCCCGCCGACGCGGCCTGCGGCGCACTCTGTTCGGCGCGGCCCTCGCGTTCGGCCTGGCGGCCCTGACCCCGCTGACGGCCGAGGCCGCACCCGGGCAGAGCGTGAGTTACGGCAATCAGCCCGGCGAAGGCCTGTACCCCGAGCAGACCTCGTGCTCGGGCCACTACGCCCAGCCCTATGTGCCCGGCGGGGCGACGAAGACGGCGACAACGGCCGCCAGAGCCGGGCCGTCCTCATCTGCGACAACCAGACCCTGGCCTCGACCGCCGGGTACTAGGTCCTGGGCCCCGTCCGGCGGTCAACGGCCCCGCAGCCTCCGCCACACCGCACGCGCCGCGTGGTGGCCCGACATGCCGTGGACGCCGGGGCCGGGCGGGGTGGCGGAGGAGCAGAGGAAGACGGCGGGGTGGGGCGTCGCGTAGGGGACGCGGGCCAGCCGGGGGCGGATGACGGCCTGCAGCCCCTCGAAGGCGCCGCAGGCGATGTCGCCGTCGATGTAGTTGGCGTTGCGGGCGGCGAGTTCGGGGGGACCCGCCGTCGCGCGGGCCAGCACCAGATCGCGGAAGCCGGGGGCGAAGCGGTCGAGCTGGCGCTCGATGGCGTCGGTGAGGTCGCCCGTCCAGCCGCTGGGGGCGTGGCCGTAGACCCAGAAGGTGTGCTTGCCCTCGGGGGCGCGGGTCGGGTCGAGCAGGCTGGGCTGGGCGGAGATCAGGAAGGGGGCGGCCGGGGGGCGGCCGTCGAACGCGGAGCGCAGGGCGGTGCCGATCTCGCGCGCCGTCGGGCCGATGTGGACGGTCCCGGCGCGGCGGGCCTCCGGCGAGGTCCAGGGCATCGGCCCGTCCAGCGCGTAATCGATCTTGAAGGCGGCGGGCCCGTAGCGGTAGCCGCGGTACGCGTTGCCGAGCCCGGCGATCCGGGCCAGGGCGCGCGGTGAGGTGTCGAAGATGTACGCGCGGGCCGGGGGCAGCTCGTCGAGCCGCTTGACCGGCGCTCCGGTGTGGATGACGCCGCCGTTTTCGCGCAGATACGAGCCGAGCGCGTCCGCGATCGACTGCGAGCCGCCGCGTGGAATCGGCCAGCCGACCTCATGGGCCGCGATCGCGAAGATGAGGGCCGGACCGGCGGTGGCGGGGGCGCTGGTGGGCGCGATGGCGTGCCCGGCGAGCCCGGCGAGTATGGCCCGCGCCTTCTCGCCGCGGAAGCGGCGGCTCAGCAGCGAGACCGGCAGGACGGCGTTCAGCCCGAAGCGGGCCCAGGTCAGCGGGTCGCGCGGCACCCCGTCCCACTGGGCGCGCAGTACGTCGGGGGCGAACGTGGACCATTTGCCGAGGTAGGGCGCGACCAGCCTGCGGTACGCGCCCGCGTCGCGCGGGCCGAGCGACCGGGCGGTCTCGCCGACCGAGCGGGCCAGCACCGCGGCGCTGCCGTCCGGGAAGGGGTGGGCGAGCGCCAGCTCGGGGTGCAGCCACTCCAGGCCGTGCCGCCCGAGCGGCATCCGGTCGAAGGCCGGGGAGCCGATGGCCAGGGGGTGCACGGCGGAGCAGGGGTCGTGCCGGAAGCCGGGCAGGGTCAGCTCTTCGGTGCGGGAGCCGCCGCCGATCGCGTCGGCGGCCTCGAAGATCTCCACCGCGCAGCCGCGCCGGGCGAGTTCGACGGCGGCCGTCAGCCCGTTCGGCCCGGCACCCACCACTACCGCGTCGAGCATCGACGGCACGTCGGCCTCCTCCTCGTCGTTGAGGAACTATCCGTGAGCAACTATCCAAAAAGGGCGGTCAGCCGGCGGCGGCCAGCAGGCCCAGGATATGCCGTACGGTCGCCTCGTCCCGCGCCGCTGTGAAGGGAAGCGCGTTGCCTCCGGCGATACGGAACGGCTCGCCCGAAAGCGTCGCGCTCGCCCCGCCCGCCTCGGCGACGAGCAGCAGCCCGGCGGCGTGATCCCAGGCGTTCTCCCAGGTGAAGGCGATCGCGTCGAGATGACCTCGGGCGATGTTCAGATACTCAAGGCCAGCCGAGCCGCACGGGCGCGGCTCCACACCGTCGGTCCGCAGCCCGGACAGGGCGCGCTTCTCGCCGTCGGTGGTGAAGTCGTAGTGGGAGATGGCGACTTCGAGCGTCTCGCCGGGCTCCGGGGCACCGGCCCGCAGCGGTTCGCCGTTGAGCACGGCACCCCGGCCCCGGCGCGCGATGGCCATCAGGTCCTGGGCGGGGGCGTAGGTCCAGGAGGCGAGGAGTTCGCCGTGGTGGGCGAGGGCGACCAGGGTCGAGAAGCCCGGCTCGCCGTGGACGAACTGCCGGGTGCCGTCCACCGGGTCGACGATCCATACGGGCGCGTCGCCGCCGAGGTGCTTGAGGATCCCGGGATCGGCGTGCACGCCCTCCTCCCCCACCACGACCGAACCGGGCAGCAGCGCCGTGAGCGAGGCGGTGAGGTGCTCCTCGGCCTGCCGGTCGGCGGTGGTCACCAGGTCGTGCGGGCCCTTTTTCTCCACGATCTCGTGGGCGGCGAGCTGCCGGTAGCGCGGCATGATCTCCACGGCGGCCGCCGAGCGCACCGCCTGCTCCACCTCGGCGAGATCACTGGCGAGAAAGTCATCGAACATGTGGTCATCGAATCACGCGCCGCCGACAACCGGTGACCGGGCGGCGGCCGGACGATGGCATCGGCGTGAACGCCTGCGGCCGCTGCGCAACCCATTGACACATGGCTGAAACGCGACCTACTTTTCGAGCACCACAATTCACTAGTGAATAGATATTCACTTCCAAGGACGTGCAGATGCTCAGCACAGATCCAGCCGGCGCCGAACAGTTCCGGGCGCGCCGCAACCGCATCGCCACCCAATCCCCGCACGCACAGGTCCGCGAGCTGCAGCAATTGGCCGCCGAAGTGCGCCGATCCGTGGTGCACATGATCGACAAGGCGCAACTCGGCCATATCGGCGGCGACCTGTCGGTGACCGACATCCTCGTCACCCTCTTCGGGCGGGTGCTCGACGTGGATCCCGCCCAGCCCCACAGCCCCGACCGCGACCGGTTCATCCTCAGCAAGGGCCACTGCGCGGCCTCCCTGTACGCCACGCTCGCCCGCTGCGGCTACTTCCCGCCCTCCGAGCTGTCCACGTTCATGGCCCCGCTCTCCGCGCTCAACGGCCATCCGAACCGGACCAAGGTCCCGGGCGTCGAGACCAACACCGGACCGCTGGGCCACGGCTTCCCCGTCGCGGTCGGCTGCGCCCTGGCCGCCCGGCTCGCGGACCGCTCGTACCGCACGTACGTCGTCCTCGGCGACGGCGAGCTGCAGGAGGGCAGCAACTGGGAGGCGGCCATGACCGCCGCCCACTACGACCTCGGCTCCCTCACCGCGATCGTCGACCGCAACCGCCTCCAGCAGGGCGCCCGCACCGAGGAGACCAAGCGCCTGGAGCCGCTGGCGGAGAAGTGGACCAGCTTCGGCTGGGAGACGCGCGAGGTGAACGGGCACGACCACGCGCAGCTGCTCTCAGCGCTGCGCCCCTCCCCCACCGGCAGACCGGTCGCCGTCATCGCGAACACGGTCAAGGGCAAGGGCGTGTCGTTCATCGAGGACCGGGTCGAGTGGCACCACAAGGTGCCCGACGCCGGACAGGTGCGCACCGCACTGGAGGAGCTGAGCCGATGACCGCCGGACTCATACCCGAGAACGCCGCCCAGACCTACGACTGCCGCCAGGCCTTCGCCGAGGAGCTGATCGCCCTCGCCGCCGAGGACCCGCGCATCGTCGCCGTCTGCAACGACTCGGTGGGATCGAGCAACCTGGTGCGCTTCCGGGAGCTGTACCCCCACCGCCTGATCAACGTCGGCATCGCCGAGCAGGACCTCGTCGGTGTCGGGGCCGGGCTGGCCAACGGCGGGCTCATCCCCTTCGTGAGCGCGGCGGGCCCCTTCCTCACCGGCCGGGCCACCGAGCAGATCAAGACCGACGCCGCCTACAACGGGCTGCCCGTCATCCTGTGCGGCCAGAGCCCCGGCATGGCGTACGGGGAGCTGGGGCCCACCCACCACTCGATCGAGGACCTGTCGTGGATGCGGGCCATCGCGGACCTCGCCGTCGCGGTCCCGGCCGACCCGGCCCAGACCCGCGCCGCCGTACGCTGGGCGGCCGCCCACGACGGCCCGGTCTATCTGCGCATTCCACGGTTCAAGATCCCCGCCGTCACCCCGCAGGACGCGCCGTTCCGCCCCGGGCGCTCCCTCCAGCTGACCGACGGGGACGACATCACGGTGATGGCCGTCGGCACGATGGTCTCCCGGGCGCTCACCGCCGCCGAGACGCTGCGCACCGAGGGCATCGGCGTCCGGGTGCTGAACATGACCTTCGTCGAGCCGATGGACGTCGACGCGGTGCTGTGCGCCGCCCGCGAGACCCGCGGCATCGTCACCGCCGAGGAGGCGACCACCACGGGCGGGCTCGGCGCGGCGGTGGCCAGCCTCGTCGCCCAGAACCGTCCGGTGCCCATGCGGATCCTGGGGGTGCACCGGAGGTTCGCCCCCACCGGCAGCGCCTCTTTCCTGCTGGAACACTTCGGCCTGACCGCCGACGGCATCGCCGTCGCCGTCCGGGAGCTGCTGTCCCATGAGCACCGCTGAACCGCTCGTCCTCGCCATCGACCAGGGCACCAGCGCGACCAAGGCGATCCTGGTCGACCGGTTCGGAGGCATCGTCGCCCGCGCCGCCGTCCCGCTGGACCTGTCCACCCCCGCCCCGGGCTGGGTCGAACAGTCGGCAGAGGAAATCTGGGCCGGCTGCGGGCGGGCCGTAGCCGCCTGCCTCGACGGCCAGGACGCCTCGCGCGTCGCCGCCATCGGCCTGAGCACCCAGCGCGAATCGCTGCTGCTGTGGGACCGGGCGACCGGGGAACCGCTGAGTCCGCTGGTGAGCTGGCTGGACAAGCGCACCGCGGGCGATCCGGCGCTGCTGCGGGCCGTGCCCAGTGCGGAGCTGGTCCGCGAGGTCAGCGGGCTGCCGCTGGACCCGATGTTCTCGGCCCCGAAGGCCGCCTGGCTGCTGGACCGGTACGACCCCGACCGCCGCCGCGCCTCCGCGGGCGAACTGTGCCTGGGCACGGTCGACTCCTGGCTGCTGTTCAAGCTCGGCGGCGCTCACCTCATCGAGGTCGGCAACGCGGCGCGCACCCAGCTGCTCGATGTGCGCCGATGTGCCTGGGACCGGCGGCTCACCCAGATCTTCGACGTACCGCCGGAGGTGCTGCCCGAGGTCGTACCGTCGCAGGGCCCGTTCCCCAGCACCCGCGGACTGGCGCCACTGGCCGACGGGGTGCCGGTCACCGCGGTGCTCGGCGACTCCCACGCGGCGCTGTTCGCCCACGCGGGCTGGGCGCCGGGGACGGTCAAGGCGACGTACGGGACCGGGTCGTCGGTGATGGCCGTGGTCCCCTCCGCGGCCCGGGTCTCCTCCGGGCTGTGCCTGACCGTCGCCTGGCAGACCGGCGGCTCCCCGACCTGGGCGGTGGAGGGGAACGTCCGCTCCACCGGCGCCACGGTGAACTGGCTGGCGGGCGTGCTCGGCCGCGGCCCCGCCGAGCTGGCGGAGCTGGCCGCCGACAGCAGCGAGGGCGTGGTCATCGTCCCCGCCTTCGGTGGGCTCGGCGCCCCCTGGTGGGACGAGAACGCGGTGGGGCTGATCAGCGGTCTCACCCTGGGCACCCACGCCGGGCATCTCGCGCGGGCCGCGCTGGAGTCGATCGCGTTCCAGGTCGAGGACGTGGTGGCGGCGGTCGAACGGGAAACCGGCCCCGTCACCCGGCTGCTCGCGGACGGCGGGCCGACCGGCAACCCGGTGCTGATGCGGCTGCAGGCCGACACCAGCGGGCGCGTCGTCGAACGGGCCCTGGCCCGCGACCTGTCGGCGCTGGGCGCCGCCCACCTCGCGGGGCTGACCCGCGGGGTGTGGGACCGGGACGCCCTGGAACGGATGGACCGCCCCCGCGAGAGCTACGCGCCGTCCGACGGCGAGGCCGCCCGGGCCCGGAGGGTCGCGCACTGGCACACGGCGGTACGGCGCGCCCGCCTCCGGGCCACGCCCGGCGACAGCGACCCGGCCCCAACACCGCCGCGGACCACCGCCGCACCGCACCGCACCCCCGAACCCTCGGCCGCCAAAGGAGCGTCATGACAGCGCGATACGCGGGACAGGGCGTCGTGGTCACCGGGGCCGCGCGCGGCATCGGGCTGGGCATCGCCGCCCGGTTCGCGGGCGAGGGCGCGAACGTCCTGCTGGTGGACGCGGCCGCCTCCGTCGAGGACACGGCCCGGGAACTGGCCGACGACAGCGGCACCCGCACCCTCGGCGTCCGGGCGGACGTCACCTCCCCCGAGGACGTGGCCCGTGCCTTCGCGCTCGCCGAATCCGTCTGGGGGCGGCTCGACGTCCTGGTCAACAACGCGGGCACCATCACCATCAGCAGGCTCGAGGACCTGACCCACGACGACTGGCAGAAGGTCCTCGCCGTCAACACCACCGGAACCTTCCTGTGCGCCCAGGCCGCCGCGGCCGCCATGCGGCGGTACGGACGCGGTGGGCGCATCCTCAACGCGGCCTCGGGACAGGCGCGGCAGGGGTTCGTCTACACACCGCACTACGCGGCCAGCAAGTTCGGGGTGGTCGGCCTCACCCAGTCCCTGGCCAAGGAGCTGGCCGGGGACCGGATCACGGTCAACGCCTACTGCCCCGGAATCGTCGGCAGCGAGATGTGGGACTACAACGACCGCGCGTGGGGCGGGCTGCTCGGCGACTACGCGCCCGGGGAACTGATGGCCGAGTGGATCGCGGGCATCCCGCTCGGGCGCGCCGGCACCCATGACGACATCGCCAACCTGCTGCTCTTCCTCGCCTCGTCGGAGGCGGAGTACATCACCGGCCAGACGATCAACGTCGACGGCGGGATGTTCATGAACTAGCTCCGACGACGTCGGAGACCACTCGGAGGTTTCGATGAGCACGACCGGCAACGCCGCAACGGCCGTTGACACACCACCACCTTCCCCGGACGCCCGCCGCCCCCGGCTGCCGTCCTGGGTGACGGGCGTCCTCACCGGATCGCGCGGTCCCGCCCTCGGCCTGCTCGCCATGTGCGTCGTCTTCTTCATCGCGACGCCGTACTTCCTCACCCAGAGCAATCTGCTCAACATCGTCGACCAGACCGCCGTCCTCGGTCTGCTCGCGCTCGGCATGACCGCGGTCATCGTGATGGGCGGCATCGACCTCTCGGTCGGCGCCGTGCTGGCCCTCGCGACCATGGTCGTCGGCTGGCTCTCGCACGACCAGGGCTGGCCGCTGTGGCTGAGCGCGGTGGTCGCGATCGGTGTCGCGGGCGGCTGCGGGCTCGCCAACGGACTCGGCATCACCTATACCAAGCTGCCGCCGTTCATCGCCACGCTGGCCATGATGTCGATCGCCCGCGGCCTGGCCAACGTCATCACCGACGGTCAGCAGATCGTCGGGTTCCCCGACTGGTTCGACAACCTGTCCACCACGCGGTACGTCGGCATCTTCACCGCGTGCACCGCCGTGCTCGCCGCGCTGTACGTGGCGGGGTGGGCGTATATGCGCTACCGGAGCGGAGGCCGTGCCCTCTACGCGATCGGCGGCAGTGCCGAGGTCGCCCGGCTCGCCGGAATCGACGTCAAGAAGCGGACCGTGCTGGTCTACACCGTGACCGGCCTGCTGGCGGGCGTGGCCGGGATCTTCCTGACGATGCGCCTGGACTCCTCCCAGCCGAGCGCGGGCACCGGTTACGAACTCGACACCATCGCCGCCGTGGTGATCGGCGGGGCCAGCCTCAGCGGCGGGGTCGGCTCGGTCACCGGGACCCTGTTCGGCGTGCTGATCATCGGGGTCCTGCGCAACGGCCTCAATCTGCTGGGGGTCTCGCCGTTCATCCAGCAGATCGTCATCGGACTGGTGATCGCGCTGGCCGTCATGCTCGACGTGCTCCGCCGCCGCGAAGCGCGCTGACCCTCCTCCCCTCTCCCCTTCTCTTTATCTCCCCCGGGCACAAGCCAAGGAGTTGGTTCCCATGAAGGCACGAGCGACGACACGCATCGTGATAGCCACCGGAGTCGCGGCCACCATGGTCGTCAGCGCCACCGCCTGCGGACGCGGTGGCAACGGCGCGAAGACCGCCGACGGCAAACAGATCACCATCGGGCTGGCCGTGGCCAACCTCCAGGCCGACTTCTTCAACCAGATCAAGCAGTCCGTGACCGCCGAGGCTAAGAAGAAGGGCATCAAGGTCGTCGTCTCGGACGCCCGCGGCGACGCGGCCACCCAGGTCAACCAGATCCAGGACTTCATCAGCCGTCAGGTCAGCGCCATCATCTACATCCCCGCCGGTGCCACGGCGGCGGGCGTCCCCGTGAAGGCGGCCAACCGCGCCAAGATCCCCGTGGTCACCGTGGACCGCAACCCACCCGGCGAGCCCGGCAAGTCGTTCATCGCCAGCGACAGCGTCGCGGCCGCGCGGACGCTGGGCGACTACGTGGCCAAGGAGTCCGGCGGCAAGGGGCAGCTCGCCGTCCTCCAGGGCCAGATCGGCACCACCCCGCAGGTGGACCGGCAGAAGGGGTTCGGCCAGGCGCTCAAGAAGGCGCCCGGCATCAAGGTGGTGTCCCAGCAGCCCGCCGACTGGGCGCAGGACAAGGCGTACTCCGTCGCCCAGGACATGCTGCAGGCCCACCCCGGCATCGACATCCTGTGGGGTCAGGCCGACGCGATGGCGCTCGGCGCCGCCCAGGCCGTCAAGGCGTCCGGCTCGAAGAAGAAGCACCTCATCGTCGGCTTCGACGGCGACATCGCCGGGCTCAAGGCCGTCCGCCGGGGCACCATCGACGCCACCATGGTGCAGCAGACGCGCAAGATGGGCCGGATGTCGGTGAACACCGCCGTGGACATCATCAAGGGCAAGAAGGTCCCGGCCGAACAGCTGCAGCCCGCTTTCCTTCTGACCAGCAAGGACAAGAAGAAGGCCACCCAGTTCATCAACACCCACCCGTAAACGGCGGCAGGGCGGAGACGCGACGATGAGAGACGTCAGTCGGCACCCGGCGGCGGAGCCCTCCCCGGGCCTGGTCGTACGGGGGATATCCAAGCGGTTCGGGGTCACCCAGGCACTCGACCGGTTCGACCTGGAGGTGCGCCCCGGGGAAGTGGTGGCGCTGCTCGGCGAGAACGGCGCGGGCAAGTCCACCGTATCCAACGTCATCGCGGGCACCTTCCCCTCCGACACCGGCGAGATGACCTGGCAGGGACGGCCGTACGAGCCGAAGTCCCCCGGGGACGCCATCAACCACGGCATCGGCCTCATCCACCAGGAGATGCGCCTGCTGCCGGACCTGTCCGTGGCCGAGAACGTGTTCCTGGGGCGACTGCTGCGCCGGGGCGGGCGGATCGACCGCGGCGAGATGAATCGGCGGGCCCGGGAACAGCTGCGGCGGCTGGGCCTCGACATCTCTCCGACCCGCCTGGTGCGCACCCTGCGGGTGGCCGAGCAACAGCAGGTCGAGATCGCCAAGGCGCTGACCCTCAATGCGCGCCTCCTGATCCTCGACGAGCCGACGGCCGCCCTCGGCGGCGAGGAGACCGATCACCTCTTCGAGCGGATCGACGCCCTCCGCGACGAGGGCATGTCGTTCGTCTATGTGAGCCACCGGCTGGAGGAGATCGCCCGGATCTGCGACCGCGTCGTGGTGATGCGCGACGGACAGCTCGTCGCCGCCCACGACACCGCGCAGGTGCCGGTGGTCCAGCTGGTGGAGGAGATGGTCGGGCGCAGCATCGAGCGCATCTTCCCCGATACCGGAACCGCCCGCCCCCGGGAAGTGCTCACGGTGCGGAACCTGGCCGGCCCCTCGTTCCAGGACGTGTCGTTCAGCGTCCATGAAGGCGAGATCCTCGGCATCGCGGGCATCGTGGGAGCGGGCCGCACCGAACTGGTGCGGGCCGTCGCGGGCGTCGATCCGGTGACCGGGGGCACGGTGGCCGTCGAGGGCCGGGCCCTGCGGCTGCGCGGGCCCAAGGACGCCATCGAGGCGGGTGTGGTGCTGGTGCCCGAGGACCGCAAGGGCCAGGGCGCCGTCCTGGACCTGTCGATCGGCGACAACGTGGCTCTGCCCAACCTCGACCGCATCTCCCACCGAGGCTGGCTGAGCCCGCGCCGGGTGGCGGCGGTCGCCGGTGAGGCGATCAGCCTGATGACCGTCAAGGGACGGGCCGGGCAGCCGGTACGGACGCTCTCCGGCGGCAACCAGCAGAAGGTCGTCATCGCCAAGTGGCTGGAGCGCAAGCCCAAGGTCGTCATCCTGGACGAGCCGACCCGCGGCATCGACGTCGGTGCGCGCGCCGCGATCTACGAGGTGATCGCGGACCTGGCCCGGTCCGGCATGGCCGTCGTCGTGGTCAGCTCCGACCTCGACGAGGTCCTGGGCCTGTCCCACCGGGTGCTCGTCCTCAGCCGGGGGCGGCAGCGGGGCATCCTTCCGGCGGCCGAGGCGACCGACGCCGCGGTCATGCGCCTGGCCACGGCATGATGCCGTTATGAATCACCGCGACAGGACCGGCATCCCCATGACCCGCACCACGCGCATGGCGACCAGCGACGAGCAGTTGCGGCTGATGACCCGGATCGCCCGGCTCTACCACGAGCAGGGGATGCGGCAGCCGCGTATCGCCGAGGAGCTGCACATCTCCCAGGCGCGCGTCTCCAGACTGCTCACCCAGGCCGCCAAACTCGGGATCGTGCGCACCATCGTGGTGCCGCCCGAGGGGGTCTTCGCCGAGCTGGAGGAGGAGCTCGCGGCGCGGTACGGGCTGCGCGACGTGGTGGTCGTCGACGTCGAGGGCGAGGCCGACTCCGTCATCCCGGCGCTCGGCGCGGCGACCGCGGTCTATCTGGAGACCACGCTCATGGAGGGTGACCGGCTGGGCATCTCGTCGTGGAGCGCCACCCTGCTCGCGGCGGTCGAGGCCATGCGCTCCCGGCCGGGCGGGCGGTTCCTGGAGGAGGTCGTCCAGCTGATGGGCGGGGTGGGCGATCCGCAGGTCCAGGTCCAGGCGACCCGGCTGATGGGGCGGCTCGCCGAGTTGACCGGCGCGGACCCGGTCTTCATGTCGGCCCCGGGGCTGGTGGCCGACGCCACCGTCCGGGACGCCATACTCGCCGACCCGAAGGTGAGCACCGTGGCCGCGGCGTGGAAGAACCTCACCATCGCCATCGTGGGCATCGGCAGCCTCGAACCGTCACCGCTGCTGCGCCGCAGCGGCAACATCTTCTCCGACGACGACCAGCAACAGCTGCGCGGGCTCGGCGCGGTGGGCGACATCTGCCTGCACTTCTTCGACGAGGACGGCACCCTGCTCGACACCGAGCTGAACGACCGCGTCATCGGTATCACCCCCGACGTCTACCGCGCCGTGCCGCGCCGCGTCGCGGTCGCCGGCGGCGACCGCAAGTTCGCGGCGATACGGGCCGCGGTGCTGGGCGGCTGGGTCGATGTCCTGATCACCGACCTGGGTGTGGCCCGCCGGCTGGCGGGCCGCCCCGACCGAACGGAACGACAAGCGCCGTAGCGGCGACGAGCGCCGCGGCGGCCTCACTCAAGGAGTCCTCATGCCCGTCCCCTCCTTCCGCCTCGACGACAGCGTGGCCCTGGTGACCGGAGCCGGCAGCGGCATCGGCCGGCGGCTGGCGATCGGGCTCGCCGAGACGGGAGCCGATGTCGGATGCCTGGACCTGCCGGGCAGCGATCTGGCCGGTACGGTCACGGCGATCGAGGCCGCGGGGCGGCGCGCGGTAGCCCTCCCCGCCGATGTGACCCGGGCGGAGGACCTGGCGGAAGCGGTGGCCGTGACCGAACGCGACCTGGGGCCCCTCCGGCTCGCGGTCAACGCCGCGGGTATCGCCAACGCCGCCCCGGCCGAGGACATGCCGCCGGAGCAGTGGAGCCGGGTGGTGGACGTGAACCTCACCGGTGTGTTCCTCTCGTGCCAGGCCGAGGGCCGGGCGCTGCTGCGCAACGGTGGCGGCGCCATCGTGAACATCGCCTCCATGTCGGGCACCATCGCCAACCGGGGGCTGACCCAGGCCCACTACAACGCCTCCAAGGCGGCCGTGATGCACCTGACGAAGAGCCTGGCCACGGAGTGGTGCACCCGCGGCGTCCGGGTCAACAGCGTGAGCCCCGGCTATACGGCCACGCCGATGAACCTGCGCCCCGAAGTGGCCGAACGTGTCGCCCAGTTCGAGGCGGACACCCCGCTGGGCCGCATGGCGACGGTGGACGAGATGGTGGGCCCGACCGTGTTCCTGCTGAGCGACGCGGCGAGCTTCGTCACCGGTGCGGATCTGCTGGTGGACGGCGGGGTCACCTGCTGGTAGGCGGGGGGCTCCCGCAACGACTGCGCCTGAGACCGCGTTCACGCATTTCCAGCCGTGTGCGCCGGAAAAGCCCCCTCCGTCCGGAAGGGGCTTTCCGCATTTCCGGATTGGCGCCAACAGCGGCTGCCCCGCTAGAATTTGAGCGGTTCCAAGAAAAGGGGAAGCAGTGGCAGTTCGCTTTGTTCAGGTTCCGGAAACCCAGAAGGATGAGGAAGGGGTTCAGGAAACCGTCACGTCGGTTGTCGTCAACGGACAGACGGTCGAAACACGAATCTACGGACGTACGGTTATTCAGTGCGATCTCGACCCTGATGTCATCTCGGATGTCATCTCGGATGTGCATTCGGTGGAGATTCTCGTTCCCACCTGGATCGACGAGGAGTACGAAACCGGGGAGAAGAACGAGGACGGCAGCAACACCATCGCCGTACGGCCGTCCCTGACGGCGGAGCGCCGGGCCGTGGACCTGGGGCCGGATTCCCTGAAGGCTCTTCAGGAGGCGCTCCAGCCCTTCGCGGCGGTGTCGAGGCCGGCGGAGGCGCCCACCGCCAAGAAGCGCGGCCGCCCCGCGAAGAAGGCGGCCCAGACCCCGCCGAGCGCGAGCTGAATCCGAAGGCCCCAGTCTCTCCGGCGAGATCGGGGACCTTCGAAGCAAGGGATACCGCTCCCTGAACTCGACCTCCCCATTCCGAATGCCCGAAGAGGCCTTCAATGGCGCGCGGCCGGAAACCCCGGTGTAATGGCCCGCAGGCCGCCTCGGGGATTCAGACCCAGCGATGTCGCCGGTGCCGAGCGGGGTCTGCGGCTCGCCGCGGCGCGCGGGGCCGTCCTTGAGGTGGACGGACACGGCGCTGCGTCCGTCGGGCAGCGTCGCCCATTCGAAGTCATGGTTGTGGTAGCCCAGCCGCAGCCCGGCACCGGCTAAGGCCTGCCCGGCGGCGTTCATGGCGTCCGTGAACGCCGCCAGCCGGTCCGCGGCGCTCTTGGCCGCGGCCCCGAGGCCGTAGGGCTCGACGTAGCGGAAGCCGATCTCCGCGAGGCGGACCATGGTGCTCCTCTCGGAGGGGGCGCGTGCTCAGTCGATGATCAGGGGGCGCAGGGTGCGGTGGGCAATGCGCAGTCCTTGGACGACCTTCTCGTCGGTGCCGCCCCAGACCGGGTCCTCGTGCTCCACGGAGAGCGTCCCGGTGAAGCCGTGCTCGTAGAGGCGGTCCACGACGCGCGCCCAGTCGACCTGGCCGAGCCCCGGCACCCGGTAGCGCCACCAGCCGTTGTCCCAGGGGTCGGGGCGGTCCACGGCCTTGCCGAAGAAGCCGTACCGGTCGAGGTCGCCGCTGCCCAGCTCGACGTCCTTGGCCTGGGCGTGCACGATGCGGTCGATGTAGGGCGCGATGGTCTTCACCGGGTCGATGCCGATCCAGGTGAGGTGCGAGGGGTCCCAGTTGAGGTAGAGGTCCAGCGAGAACATCCACTCCCACAGCTCCGGGGAGTAGGCCAGGTTGCCCGGGTAGCCGTCGGGGTGCCAGCCCTCCATGACGCAGTTCTCGATGATGACCTTCACACCGCGCTCGCCCGCGTAGTCGACCAGCTCGGGGAAGATCCGCTCGGCTTCCCTGAGGTTGTCCGCGACGGGCTTGGTCCAGTCCCGGCCGATGAACGTGCCGACGTAACGAACCCCGAGCGCCGAGGCCGCGTCCACCGCGTGCTTGAAGTGGGTACGGATCTCCGCCCGGCGCTCCGGGTCGGGGTGCAGCTGGTTCTCGTAGTAGGCGAGCGCGGACAGGTCGAGACCGTGCTTGGCGAACAGCGCGAGCGTCTCCTCCGCGTGCTCCGCCGAGAAGTCGGCGACCGGCAGATGGCTCGCCTCGAAGTCGCGACCGCCGGTCCTCGGCCAGACGGCGACCTCCAGCGCCTCGTAGCCGTTGCCGCTGGCCCACTCCGCGATGCGCGGGAGGGACCAGCCGGGGAGACAGGCCGTCAGGAACCCGAGTTTCATGCGTTCACACCTCTGTCCACGAGCTGTTACGGGAGGATCGGAGAACCGCCTCGGTGATGCGGGCGGCGCGCAGTCCGTCGTCGAACGTCGGCAGGCCCTCCGGCCGGTCGCCGCCGATCGCGGCGTACGTGTCGGCGACGAACGCCGCGAAGCATTCCGCGTACCCCTGGGCGTGGCCCGGGGGCAGCACCGACAGACGCCGCTGTTCGGCCGAGCCGTGGCCGGGATCGCGGCTGATGAGCCGGGCGCCGTCCTCGCCGCCCAGCCAGATGGTCTCCGGGTTCTCCTGGTCGAAGACCGCGCTGGCCCGCGCGCCGTCCAGCTCGAACCACAGCCGGTTCTTCCGCCCGGCGGAGACCTGGGAGACGGTGGTGGACGCCAGGACGCCGGAGGCGGTGCGCAGCAGCAGTGCGGCGCAGTCCTCGGTACGGACGTCCATGTACTCCGCCGACGACGGGTCCGGGGAGTCGGCCGAGAAGGTGCGCGCACCGGCGGCGGGCCGCTTGTCCACGGCGATCGACGTCGAGGCGACGACCTCGGCGAACCGTTCGCCCGACACCCACTCGACCAGGTCGCACCAGTGGGAGCCGATGTCCGCGAAGGCACGGGACGGGCCTCCGGCCACCGGGTCCACGCGCCAGCCGGACGCCTGCGGCGAGAGCATCCAGTCCTGCAGGTAGCTGCCGTGGATCAGATGCCAGCCGCCGAACTCGCCGTCGATCCGGCGCGCCCGGATCTCCCGGACCAGGGGGTGGTAGCGGTAGACGAACGGGACGGCGGCCACCAGCCCGCCGCTGCGGGCCGTCTCCGCCATGCGCTCCGCCTCCGCGACGGAGACCGCGAGGGGTTTCTCGCACACCACATGCTTCCCGGCGGCGAGCGCGCGCAGCGCGTAGGGCGCGTGGGTGGCGTTGGGCGAGCAGATGTGGACCACGTCCACGGAGTCATCTTCGAGGAGCGCGTCCAAGGACGGGTAGGCGGGGACCTGCCACTCCGCGGCCACCCGCTCGGACCGTGGGGGTGTGGAGGCCAGGACGCCGGTGATCCGGGCACCGGCGAGCACTGCGGCCCTGCGGTGGATCGCGCCGATCATCCCGGCGCCGACGATGGCGGTGCCGATTGCTGTGCCGGTTGCTGTGCCGTGCGGTGGAGATGTGATGACAGCCTCCCGTGACGTCGTACGGCGGTGAGCCTAAGACGGCGATTAGCGCCTCACAAGGCATGGAATTCGGCATCTTGTGAGTCATAAAAGCGGCCGGAATTGCTGTACGGTGACCGGCCATGGGAACGGTCATGGGAGCGCAGACGTCGGACCCCCGCCCGATACCCCGGCTGTCGGTCGCCGGGCTGCGGGCGCAGAACACCGGCGGCCCCGTCCACAGCTCGCTGGCCCGGCTCATCGCGTCGGGCCTCGCCGACAGCCGTGCCGACCTGGTCAAGGCCACCGGTCTGGCCCGGTCCACGGTGACCCGGCACCTGGACACGATGATCGACGCCGGGGTCGTCACCGAGAGCGGAACCGTCACCCGGCCCGGCCGGGGCCGCCCGCCGCTGCGGCTGGCGCTCAACCCCCGCGCCGGGGTGGTCGCGGTGGCCGACGTCGGCGCCCACAGCGCCCGGCTGGCCCTCGCCGACCTGGCGCAGAACCCCGTCGCGCAGGAGGAGATCGCGCTGGACGTGGCGCGGGGCCCCGAAGCCACGCTCGACCTGCTGACCGAACGGCTGCGCGGCATGCTGGCCGAATCGGCGGCGGGCGACGGGCCCTCCGCCCTCGTCGTCGGCCTCCCCGGGCCCGTCGACGCGCGCGCCGGTACGCCCGTACGGCCGCCCATCATGCCCGGCTGGGACGGCTTCCCGGTCGGCCGGACCCTGACCGAGCGGCTCGGCTGCCGGACGTTCGTCGACAACGATGTGAACATGATGGCCCTCGGCGAGGCCCGCGCCCTGCCGGAGAGCGAGGCGCCGCTGCTCTTCATCAAGATCGGCACCGGCATCGGCGGCGGCCTCGTCTCGGCCTCCGGCGAACTGCACCGGGGCGCGGAGGGGGCGGCGGGCGACATCGGACATGTACGGGTGCCGGGCGCCGACGACACCGTGTGCAGTTGCGGGAACATCGGCTGCGTCGAGGCCGTGGCCTCGGCCACCGCGATGGCGGCCCGGCTCCGCCGGGAGGACTCGGGCCTCGCCGAGCAGGACCGGCCGCGCGGCGCCGCCGACCTGGCACGGCTCGTCCGCGACGGCCACCCCGGGGCCGTACGCGTCGTCCGCGAGGCCGCGGTGACGATCGGCGAGGTGGTGGCACTGCTCGTGCACGTCTACAACCCGGCGCGGATCGTCATCGGCGGCGCCATCGCCGCCGCCAGCGACGACCTGCTGGCCAGGATCCGGGGTGTCGTCTACCGGCGGGCGCTCCCGCTGGCCACCCGTCAACTGTCGCTGACCCAGAGCGTGCTGGGGATGTCCGCCGGTGTCGTCGGCGGAACGGTGGTCGGCGTGGAACACGTCCTCTCGCCCGAGGGAATCGGCGACGTGCTGGCGCGTTCCGCCGCGACGAGTTCATCCTGACCGGCCCCCTTGCCCCCGCCGGGGAGCCGGTGCCCCGCAGAATGGCCGCATGACGGCGAAGAACGGCAGGCGATGGAACCACAACATCCATTACCACCCCCGCATCCTCCGCGCGGTCCCCGAGGGCGCCCGGCACGCCCTCGACGTCGGCTGCGGCGAGGGCATGCTCGCCCGTGAACTCCGGCGGTCCGTACCGCAGGTCACCGGCATCGACCTCGACGCCCCCAGCCTTGACCAGGCCCGCGCGCACCCGGGCGATGGCATCGACTACGTCCTCGGGGACTTCCTCACCCACCCCTTCGAACCGGCCTCGTTCGACGTCATCGCGTCCGTCGCCACCCTGCACCACATGGACGCCGCCGCCGGGCTGGCCCGCATGCGCGACCTGCTGCGCCCGGGCGGTGTCCTCGCCGTCGTCGGCCTCGCCCGCGACACCCCGCGCGATCTGCCGTACGTGCTGGGCGGGGTCGTCGCAGGCACCGCCCTCCGCGCCGTGAAGGGCTACTGGCAGCACCCCTCCCCCACGGTGTGGCCGCCGCCGGTGACGTATCCGCAGATGCGGGCGCTGGCCGCCGGGACGCTGCCCGGCGCCCGGTACCGCCGCCACGCGCTGTTCCGTTACAGCGTCATCTGGCGGAAGCCAGCGGGCGGTACGCGGTCAGGGTGACGGACAGGGTGACCGGGCACGGGTCCGGGAGTTCGCGGATCCGGGCCCGGACGTCCTCGGGGTCGTGGTGCCAGGCGTTGGGGCCCATGGCGACCAACTGGGCCAGCGCCTGGTGATCGAGCGTCATCGTGCGGGTCAGCCGCTCGGTCCCGGCGACCGTGAAGTACGGGGCGAGCTGGTCGGTCAGCCGCGACTCCTTGCGGTCGTCCACGCTCAGCAGGCCGAGCGCGTCGATCAGCTCCTGGAGGTGGCCGGGGCGGGCGGTGACGACCAGCAGGGCGCCGCCCGGCGCCAGAATCCGCCGCAGCTCCGGGCCGTTGCGCGGGGCGAACGTGTTCAGCACCAGCGAGGCGGCGCCGTCCTGGAGGGGCAGCTCCTGCCAGGCGTCGGCCACCGCCGCGCCGATCCTCGGATGCGCCTTGGCCGCGCGCCGGGCGGCGAACTTCGAGATGTCGAGCAGCACTCCCCCGGCGTCCGGAAACGCGTCCATGACCCGCGCGTGGTAGTAGCCGGTGCCACCACCGATGTCGACGACGCAGCCGGACACCTCGGGCCCGGCCGTACGGCGCGCCAGCGCGACCAGCGCGTCGGCGATGGGCGCGTAGTGCCCGGCCGCCAGGAAATCGGCGCGCGCGTCGACCATCTCCCGGGTGTCCGCGCTGTGCTTCGTCGCGCCCGGCAGCAGGTTCACATAGCCCTGCTTCGCGAGGTCGAAGGTGTGACCGGCGGAGCAGAGGAGGGCCCGTTCCCGCTGGGTGAGTGCGGCACCGCAGTGGGGGCAGGCGAGTGCGCGCACGACCCTGTTCAGCATGGATCAAGCCTATCGCCGACCGGTCACCCGCTCGGTCACCCGTTCAGCGCGGGAATGACGTCCCTCCCGTACGCGTCGATCGTCGCCTCCTTCGCGTCGTGCATCGCGTACACCGCGAACTGGTCCACGCCGAGCCCCCGCAGCGTGCGCAGCTTCTCCACATGGGCCTCCGCCGGGCCCAGCAGGCAGAAGCGGTCCACGATGTCGTCCGGGACGAAGGCCGTGTCCGGGTTTCCGGCGCGGCCGTGGTGGCTGTAGTCGTAGCCCTGGCGCTGGGCGATGTACGCGGTCAGGGACTCGGGGATGGCGCCGGAGTGGTCGCCGTAGCGGGAGACCAGGTCGGCGACGTGGTTGCCGACCATGCCGCCGAACCAACGGCACTGCTCCCGGGCGTGGGCCAGGTCGTCCCCGACGTACGCGGGCGCGGCGACGCAGATGGTGATCGCGTCCGGGTCGCGGCCCGCGTCGGACGCGGCGGTGCGGACCGCGTGGACCATCCACTCCGTCAGATAAGGGTCGGCGAGCTGGAGGATGAAGCCGTCGGCCTTCTGCCCGGCGAGGGCGAGCGCCTTGGGCCCGTACGCCGCCATCCACACCGGCAACCGGCCGTCCTTGATCCAGGGGATGCGCATCCGGGTGCCGTCCACCTCGGCCTCCCGGCCCTCCGCCAGGTCGCGGATGGCGTCGATGGCCTCACCGACCCGGGCCAGGGTGTTCGGTCTGCGGCCCGCGACCCGCAGCGCGGAGTCGCCGCGGCCGATGCCGCACACGGTGCGGTTGCCGTACATGTCGTTGAGGGTGGCGAAGGTGGAGGCGGTCACCTCCCAGGTGCGGGTGCCGGGGTTGGTGACCATGGGGCCGACGGTCATCCGCTCGGTGTGTTCCAGGATGCGGCTGTAGATGACGAACGGCTCCTGCCAGAGCACGGCGGAGTCGAACGTCCAGCCGTAGCCGAAGCCGTTGCGCTCGGCGCGGCGCATCAGCTCGACGACGTCCGAGGCGGGCGGATCGGTCTGCAGTACGAGTCCGAAGTCCATGGACGAGCCCCCTAGAGGTACTGACAGGTGGAGCGGCGGACGAACTGGCCGTGCCCGGCGCGCCCGGCGTAGGCGCGGCCGTCGATGACCGGGAGGCCGCGCGAGAGCACGGTCTCGACCTGCCCGGTGATCTGCTTGCCCTCGTAGGCCGAGTAGTCGACGTTCATGTGGTGGGTCTCGGCGGAGATGGTCTGCTCGGCGGCCGGGTCGTAGATGACGATGTCGGCGTCCGAACCGGGCGCGATGGTGCCCTTCTTGGGGTAGAGGCCGAACATCCGGGCCGGGGTGGCGCAGGCGATCTCGATCCAGCGGCGGCGGGTCAGATGGCCGTCCACGACGGCCTGGTGGAGCAGGTCCATGCGGTTCTCGACGCCCGGCATCCCGTTGGGGATCTTGGAGAAGTCGCCGCGGCCCATCTCCTTCTGCCCGGTGAAGCAGAACGGGCAGTGGTCGGTGGAGACGACCTGGAGGTCGTTGGTGCGCAGCCCCCGCCACAGCGCGGCCTGGTGCTCGCGCGGCCGCAGCGGTGTCGAGCAGACGTACTTGGCGCCCTCGAAGTCCGGCTCGGCGAGGTTGTCGGTGGACAGGAACAGATACTGCGGGCAGGTCTCGCCGAAGACCGGCAGCCCCTTGTCGCGCGCCTGCGTCAGCTCCGCGACGGCCTCCTCGGCCGACACATGGACGACGTACAGCGGCGCCCCGGCCACCCGCGCCAGCTGGATGGCGCGGTGGGTGGCCTCGGACTCCAGCAGCGCCTTGCGGACCTCGCCGTGGTAGCGGGGGTCGGTCTTGCCCTCGGCGAGGGCCTGTTCGACCAGGACGTCGATGGCGATGCCGTTCTCGGCGTGCATCATGATGAGCCCGCCGTTGGCGGCGCCGCGCTGCATGGCGCGCAGGATCTGCCCGTCGTCGCTGTAGAAGACGCCGGGGTAGGCCATGAAGAGCTTGAACGAGGTCACCCCCTCGTCCACGAGAAGGTCCATCTCCTTGAGCGAGCCCTCGTCGACGTCGGAGAGGATCATGTGGAAGCCGTAGTCGATGGCGCAGTTGCCGCCCGCCTTCAGGTGCCAGGCGTCCAGCCCTTCCCGCAGGGCGTGCCCCTTGGTCTGGATGGCGAAGTCCACGATGGTGGTGGTGCCGCCCCAGGCGGCGGCCCGGGTGCCGGTCTCGAAGGTGTCGGCGGCGAAGGTGCCGCCGAACGGCATCTCCATGTGGGTGTGCGGATCGACGCCGCCCGGGATGACGTACTTGCCGGTCGCGTCGATCGTACGGTCGGCGGTCCAGCCGCGTGCGATGTCGCTGTCGGACGCGGCCAGCGCCACCACCCGCTCGTCCTCGATCAGGACGTCGGCGTGGGTCTCATCGGCGGCGGTGATGACGAGCCCGCCGCGGATCACGGTACGAGGCATCAGCCCGCACTCCTTCCCGACTGGGTAGTGTTCAGGGCGGCTTCGAGGATGTCCGCGCCCTCATCCGCCTCCGCCACGGTGAGGCTGAGCGGCGGGGCGATGCGCAGGACGCTGCTGTTGTGGGCGCCGCCCTTGCCGAGGAGCAGCCCGCGTTCGCGGGCGGCCTCCAGGACGGCCGAGGCGGCCTCGGGGGACGGCTCGCCGGTGCCCGGCTCGACCAGTTCGACGCCGATCATCAGCCCCCGGCCGCGTACTTCGCGTACGGCGTCGAGCCCGGCACAGGCCGCGCGCAGCCGCTCGATGAGCAGTCCGCCGACGCGGCGGGCGTTGCCCTGGAGGTCGTGCTCGACGAGGTGGTTGAGGTTGGCGAGCCCGGCGGCCATGGTGACCGGGCTGCCGCCGAAGGTGGAGATGGAGTTGGCGCCGAGGCAGTTCATGACCTCCGCGCGGGCCACGACGCCGCCGATCGACATGCCGTTGCCGATGCCCTTGGCGAAGGTGAGGAGGTCCGGCGGACCGGCGGCGTCGTGGGCCTGCCAGCCCCAGAAGTGGTCGCCGGTGCGGCCCCAGCCGGTCTGCACCTCGTCGGTGATCCACAGGATGCCGTGCCGGTCCAGCACCTCGCGGAAGGCGGCGAACAGCCCGTCCGGCGGGGAGGTGAAGCCGCCCACGCCCTGGATCGGTTCGGCGATCAGCGCGGCCACGTTGCCGTGCGCCTGGCCGAGGAGGTCTTCGAGGTCGGCCACGCACGCCGCGATGAACGCGCCGTCCGACAGCTCAGCGAACGGCCCCCGGCTCCGCACCCCGCCGTGTACGTACAGCGTCTGCAGCGGGGAGATGCTGGTCGGCGACCAGGCGCGGTTGCCGGTGATGCCGACCGCCGAGAACGACCGGCCGTGGTAGCTGTTGCGCATCGCCAGGATCTGGTTGGAGCGGCGGTACGTGGTGGCGAGCAGCAGCGCCGTGTCGTTGGCCTCGGTGCCGGAGGTGGTGAAGAAGACCCGCGCGTCGGGGATGCCGGACAGCCGGGCGACGCGCTCGGCGAGGTCGACCATCGGGCGGTCGAGGTAGAGCGTGGAGCTGTGCAGGATGCGGCCCGCCTGCTCGGTGATCGCCTTGGTGACCTCGGGCAGCGCGTGGGCGGTCATGGTGGTGAGGATGCCGCCGAAGAAGTCGAGGTAGCGGTTGCCGTCCGCGTCCCAGACGTGGCGTCCCTCGCCGTGGGTGATCTCGATGGGGCGTTGGTAGTAGAGCGCCAGCCAGTCCGGGAGGACGGCCCGGTGGCGTGCGTACAGCTGGTCGCCGGTGGTCATGGCTGCACCAGTTCGTCGTAGGCGTCGGGGCGGCGGTCCCGGTAGAAGGCCCACTGCCGCCGCACCTCGTCGATGACGTCGAAGTCGAGGTCGCGGACGATCAGCTCCTCCGCCTTGTCGCTGGCCACGTCCCCGACGAACTGGCCGCGCGGGTCGACGAAGTAGCTGGTGCCGTAGAAGTCGTTGTCGCCGTACTCCTCGGTGCCGACGCGGTTGATCGCCGCGATGTAGTACGCGTTCGCGACCGCCGAGGCGGGCTGCTCCAGCTGCCACAGGTGCGAGGAGAGTCCTCGGGAGGTGGCGGACGGGTTGTAGACGAGCTGCGCACCGGCCAGCCCCAGGGCGCGCCAGCCCTCCGGGAAGTGGCGGTCGTAGCAGATGTAGACGCCGACCTTGCCGACGGCGGTGTCGAACACCGGCCAGCCGAGGTTGCCCGGCTTGAAGTAGTACTTCTCCCAGAACCCCTTGAGCTGGGGGATGTGGTGCTTGCGGTACTTGCCGAGGTAGCTGCCGTCGGCGTCGATCACGGCGGCGGTGTTGTAGTAGAAGCCGGACCCCTCGACCTCGTACACCGGGACCACCATCACCATCCCGGTCTCCCGGGCCAGCTCCCGCATCCGCCGCACCGTGGGCCCGTCCGGGACCGGCTCCGCCCACCGGTAGTGCTCCGGCTCCTGCACCTGGCAGAAGTACGGGGCGTTGAACACCTCCTGGAAGCCGATCACCTTGGCGCCCTGGGCGGCCGCCTGGCGGGCGTACTCCTCATGCTTCGCGATCATCGATTCGGTGTCGCCGGTCCAGGTGCACTGGACGAGCGCGGCACGGACGAGATTGGCCATGATCAGCTCCTTCACAGCAGTGCTCCGGGGGCTCGCCCCCGTCGTCAGCCTGTGTCTACGCACGTAGAGTCTCGCTGTGGTGAAGAACGTAGAAGCGCACTCACCACTCTGGCAATACCGCCGCCGTTACTCAACGAAGACGATCACATTTCGTGTGATGTCGCGCTTAATCGGGACCTTGAGCCGGTGGGCCTTCAGCTGGTGTGCTGTATCCCTGCCACACGGAAGGCATGGGCGAGATCGTGCTGACTGCCCGCGGACACCGAGCCCGCCGCGTCCAGGAGCAGGGGCACCAGCGCCCCCGGGTCCTCGGCCGCCGCCTCGGCCACCTCGGCGGGCGTACGGGCCCGTATGAGCGCCGTCAGCAGCAACGCCACCTCGCTGTGCGCGGCGCTCCCCAGCAGCGCGAGCGCCGTCTGTGCCACCTCGGGCAGGGGCCGCGCGACGCTCTGCCGCAGCAGCCGCTCCCCGTCGGGCTCGCGGCCCGCCGCGATCAGCGCTTGCGCGGCGGCGGCGAGCGGCTCGGGCGGCAGGCAGGCCATCTCCCACAGCAGCGTGGCCACGTCGGCCCCGAGCCCCGCCCGCTCCAGCTCCCCCGCCAGCACCGGCAGCCGTCCGGCGGGCCAGACGGCCGTCTCGCACAGCACGGCGTGCGCCTCCCCGCTGCGGCCCTCCGCCCGCAGCCGCCCCAGCCGCGTCACGGCCCCGGCGGCCGCCCGCCGGGCCTCGGCCAGCTCCTGCTGCTCACTGGCCCGAGCCCGCAGCTCCGCCTCCCGCCCCCGCTTCCGCCCCCCGCCCCACCGACTCTTCGCGGGCGCGGCCTCCGCCCCCGCGAACCGCGCCCCGCGCGGCCGCGAGGGTGGCGCCGCCTCGGCGGCCGGGCCCGGGGCGTCGTCGTACGCCGCGGCGAACCGAGCCCCTCGAGGCCGAGGGGGCGGCGCCCCATCCGCCTGCGACGGCGACCGATCCGTCTGGGACCGCCCAGCAAGCCCCGCGATCGAGGGATCCTGCAACCCACCCGCCATCCAGGACGCCCGCCCGGCTCCGGACGCGGGCCCGGGCGCCGGTCTGGATGGCGCGCCTGCGGGCCCACCGCCAGGATCCGCCCGGGGCGCGCCACCCGCGGGACCTGTGGCGGAGTCCGCATCCGCCCCCGGCCACCGATCTTGGCCAGACGCCGATCCGGACGCCGGGCCAGCGGGGCCTGTCCCCGCCACGGGTCCCCGTGCCGGGCCGGGCCCCGATGCAGACGGGGTGGTCGCAGACCGCGCGGCGAGGTCCGGGCCCACCACCGGCCACGGTGCCGGGCCGGGCACCGAGCCGGGCGAGGCGTCCCCGGACCCTCCGGCAGGGGCGGCGCCCGCCCCCGACCACTGATCCGGGCCAGGCGCCGACCCGGGCCCCGGGCCGGACCACGGCCCGGGCGGGGCGCCCGCAGACCCTGTGCCCGCCACGGGTCGCCGCGCCGGACCGGGCGCCGCCCCAGACTCCGCACCGGGCGGGGCACCCGCAGTCCCGGCCGGATCAGCACCCGCCACCGGCCCCCGCCCCGCACCGGACACCACCCCGGGCCACGACCCAGGCGCGCCCCCCGCAGGCCCCACGGCGGGATCCGAACGGTCCCCCGGCTGTCGCGCCGGGCCGGACCAGGGCCCCGACCCGGCGCCCGCAGACCCTGTGGCGGGTTCTGCACCCGCTACCGGCCACGGTGCCGGGCCAGGACCGGGCCGGGTGCCAGCGGGCCTTGCGGCGGGATCTGCACCCCCCGCCGGGCGCCGCCCCGACCCGGGCGCCTCGCCGGGCGCGGCGCCCGCAGGTCGTGCGGCGGGATCCGCGCCTGCCATCGGCCGTCGCCCCGGCTCCGGGCCGGGCCAGGGCCCGGGCGGGGCACCGGCGGGCTCCCTGGCAGGGGCAGCGTCCGCCGCCGGGCGCCCCGGGCCGGGGCCTGGTGGCGTGCCCGGGGGCGGTGGGGTCGCGGCCCCGGGGAGGGCTTCCAGGCGGGCGGTCAGTTCTTCGCAGCGGGCCGTGGCGCGGTGGTGGTCGTCCTGGGCCCAGGCCAGGGCCGCGTCCAGGGGCTCGCCATCCGTCGTGGCGTCGGCACCGGCGCGCTGGGCCGCCTGCAGCTCGCGTTCGCGGTCGGCGGCGGCGGTCCGTTCGCGGTGCATCGCGGCCAGGCGGGCGCGGAGCGCCTCGCGGGTGCCGGGGGCCGCGTCGTGGACGGTGATCGAGGCGCGGTACAGGGTGGCCGCGCGGGCCGCCGCCACGTTCGCCGTCTGGGCGCCACGCTGAGCGGAGAGGTCCTGGAGGAGCGCCTGGACGACGTCCCACGGCGGGATCTCCTCGCCGTCCAGACAGGCCCGCAGCCCCTCCGGGTCGCGTTGCGCGAAGACGGCGTACCAGCCCGTGTCCGGGTCGATCCGCCGTGTCAACGCACGCAGATAGCTCGCGAACTCCTCGATCGCCGCCGGGAGTTGCCTGCCCGCCATCGCCACCCCCGCGTTCGACACCCGCATGCTACGGACCTGGATACTGATGCGCTACGAGTAGATTTCCGGATTCGTACACGACAGGCAACCTTGTGAGGTTCCTGTGGGAAGCGGGAAGTGTGAAGCGGGCCCGGCGATCAGCGCGTCGGCCTCACCACCATCGCCGCGCCGCCGCCCCGCCGCTCCGTCTCGGCGGCGGCCAGCCACCGGCCGTCGCCGAGCCGCTGGACGCCGGTCGCGGCCCCGATCTCGGGGTTCTGCTTGAAGGCGTGGCCCAGCGCCTCAAGACGGGCCCGCTCCGGGCTGTTCCAGAGCCCGGGCTCCAGCTCGGTCTGGGCGGCGTTGCGCTGGCTGGCGCGCGGTGCGGCGATCGCGTCGACCAGCGGCATGCCCCGGTCGACATGGTTCAGCAGGGTCTGCAGCACGGTGGTGATGATCGTGGCGCCGCCGGGCGAGCCGAGCGCCAGCACCGGCTTGTGGCCGTCGAGGACGATGGTCGGCGACATGGACGAGCGCGGCCGCTTGCCCGGACCCGGCAGGTTCGGGTCGTGGACGGCGGGGTCGGCGGGCGCGAAGGAGAAGTCGGTCAGCTCGTTGTTGAGCAGGAAGCCCCGGCCGGGGACGGTGATGCCGCTGCCGCCGGTCTGCTCGATGGTGAGGGTGTACGCGACGACGTTGCCCCACTTGTCGGCGGTCGTCAGGTGCGTGGTGCTCTCGCCCTCGTACGTGGTCGGGGCGGCGCGGCCGCGCGTGTCGCAGGAGCCGGGGGCGCCCGGGTCGGTCGGGTCGCCGGGGGCGAGCGGGCTCTTGAGCACCGCGTCGGGCTTGATGAGGCAGGCCCTGGAGTCGGCGTACCGCTGCGAGGTGAGCGCCTTGGTCGGCACGTTCTCGGCGGACGGGTCGCCGACCCAGCGGCCCCGGTCGGCGAACGCTATGCGGGAGGCCTCGATGAAGCGGTGCAGATACTCGCGCTCGCCGAGCTTGGAGAGATCGGTGCGCTCCAGGATGTTCAGCGCCTCGGCGACGCTGGTGCCGCCGGAGGACGAGGGTGCCATGCCGTACACGTCCAGGCCCCGGTAGGACGTACGGGTCGGGGCCTGCCGCTTCGCCTCGTACTCCCGCAGGTCCTCGGCGCGCAGATCGCCGGGGTGCACGGTGCGCCGCGCCTCCGGATCGACGGGGGGCTTGCGCACCGTGGAGACGATGTCGCGGCCCACCTCGCCCTTGTAGATCGCGCCGACGCCCTTCTTGGCGAGCAGGGCGTAGGTGCGGGCGAGGTCGGGGTTACGGAGCGTCGAGCCGACAACCGGGAGCTTTCCGCCGGGCAGGAACAGCTTGGCGGAGGCCGGGAAGTCCTTGAAGCGGTCCTCGTTGTCGGCGGTCTGCTGGCGGAAGGTCTTGTCGACGGTGAAGCCGTCGCGGGCCAGCCGCTCGGCGGGCCTCAGCACCTGGGCGAGCGATTCGGTGCCCCAGGCGCGGAGCGCGTCCCGCCAGGTGGCCGGGGTGCCGGGGGTGCCGACGCTGAGCCCGCTGGTGACGGCGTCGGCGAACGGCAGCGGCTTGCCCTGGTCGTCCAGGAAGAGGTCCTTGTCCGCGCTGAGCGGGGCGGTCTCGCGGCCGTCGAGCGTGGAGACGGTGTGCCGCTTGGCGTTGTAGTAGACGAAGTATCCGCCGCCGCCGACGCCCGCCGAGTACGGCTCGGTGACCCCGAGCGCGGCCGCCGTCGCCACCGCCGCGTCGACCGCGTTGCCGCCGCGCCGCAGCACGTCGATCCCGGCCGCCGAGGCGTCCGGGTCGACACTGGAGACCGCGCCGCCGTAGCCGGTGGCCACCGGCGTCTTGGCGGGGGTGCCAGCACCCGAGGGGGCCGCGTGCGCACCGGCCGGGGCGACGCCGAGCACGGCGACCATCCCGGCCGCGGCGGCGAGCGCGGGCAGCCGGTGCCGGACGGCTCCCCGGGCCGTGGCGCTGCTGGTTGCTGCGGCTGGTCGTGCGGCGTGCCCCATCCGGACCTCCTGGCGAACGGCAGAGAGCGGGAGCCTACCGGCGACGCTCATGCTCACGACAGAGGGCGAGTGATCCCGGAGCGCCGCTGGAGTACCCCCGGAGTGGCTCTGTAACGGCACCTTGAGTAGCAGCTCGCGCGCCCCCTTGAGTGCCCCTTTGGGATTCGCTCGAACACCCACCCGTATGGCAGCTACGATGCGCGGCCATGACTGACACCGTGCAGGACCTGATCGCTTCCGGAGCGGCCCTGATCGTGGGGCTGGCGCTCGGCTGGGCCGTGCACGCGGCGGCCCGGCGCCGGGGGCGCGCCCGCGAGCAGCGCTTCTTCGGCCTGCCGGACGGCTCGGAATGCGTTCTGGTCACCCACCGGGACAGCACCTCGGCGCACTGGTCCATCCCCCGCCATGACGCCCTCGCGCTGCTCGGGCTCGCCTCCGTCGTGGAGAACTGCGGGGCGCACGCCGAGGTGGCCCCGCACGACACCGGGCTGCAGGGCTTCGGCGCGCGCACCGAGTTCTGCGTCGGCGATCCGATCGCGCACCGCCGCCTGGCCGCGCACATGGCGAACCTGCTGCCGGGCGTGAGCGTGGACCCGGGCGACGAGTCCGGCGTGAACCGGGGCGCCTTCACCATCGGCGGCACCGAATACCGCCCGGAGCCCGGCGAGCTGGAACACGTACTCGTGGCGCGGCTGACGGCGGGCGACGGCGGCCGTCCCGTCTTCCTGGCCTCCGGGCAGCGCCCGGTCACCCACCGCGCCGCCGTACGCCACCTGGTGCGCAACCGCGCCAAGCTGGCCCGCAAATACGGCTCGCAGGGCTCGTTCTGTCTGCTGCTGAAGGTGGTCAACTCGCAGGCGTACGGCCCGGATGTGGTCGAGCTGGTCGCGGACGTCACCAAGGCGGCCACCACGGGAGGCGGCCGGGCGTCCACGAAGTCGCTCCTCAAGGAGGGCTGAGCCGGGGGGATATCGCATCGCGGACGATGCACGGGCCCGCTACGCCCGCATCGTTACCCAGGCGTAACTTACCGCCCTATTACCAGCGGTAAGGCGCGGAGTTACCGTCAGGTCACTTAGCCCCGCACCGGTGCTCCCCCGCCCCCCACGGCATCCCCACGTCTGGAGCCACAGTGACCCCTGCCCGCCGAGCGCTGCGTACGACCGCCGCTGCCTCCCTTTCGGCAACCGTCCTGGCCGGTGCGACCTTCGTCCTCGCCCCCGCCGCCACGGCCGCCCCCACCGCGCCACCCACGGCTACGGCCGCCGACACCTCCGTACGGTTCGTCGACATCCCGGGCGACGGCGGCGTCACGCTGGCCGCCAACGTCGTCGCCCCGGCGGACACCTCGCGCCGCCACCCCCTCGTCGTGCTGCCCACCAGCTGGTCCATGCCGCAGATCGAATACCTCGCGCAGGCCAAGAAGCTCGCCGACTCCGGCTATGTCGTGGTCAGTTACAACACCCGCGGCTTCTGGCAGTCCGGCGGCCGGATCGAGACGGCCGGGCCACCCGATGTCGCCGACGCGTCGAAAGTCATCGACTGGGCGCTGGCCAACACCGCCGCCGACCCCGACCACATCGGCATGGCGGGCGTGTCGTACGGCGCTGGGATCAGCCTGCTCGCCGCCGGTTTCGACAAGCGCGTCAAGGCGGTTGTCTCGATGAGCGGCTGGGCGGATCTGATCGCGTCCATCTACAGCGGCCGCACCCAGCACGCCCAGGCCGCCGGGCTGCTCGGCGGCGCCGGGGCGCTCACCGGCCGCCCCAGCGATGAATTCCAGCAGATCATGAAGGACTTCCTCGGCTCCAACCTGGCCAAGGAACCGGAGATGATCGAGTGGGGCGCCAAGCGCTCGGCGGCCACCTACCTCGACAAGATCAACGCCAATGGCGCGGCCATCATGCTGGGCAACGCCTGGGGCGACTCCATCTTCCCGCCCAACAGCTACGCCGACTTCTACGACAAGCTCACCGGCCCCAAGCGGCTGGAGTTCCGGCCGGGCGACCACGCGACCGCCGAGTTCGGCGGGCTCTTCGGGCTGCCGAACGACACCTGGGAGCACAGCAAGCGCTGGCTCGACCGCTACCTCAAGGGCGAGCGCAACGGCATCGACAGCGAGCGGCCGGTGCAGCTCATGTCCCGTACCGGCGGCGGCTACGAGGGCTACGCCAGCTGGTCCGCCGTGCCCTCGGAGCGGCGCCGGGTCGCGCTCGACAAGGCCGAGACCGTCACCGCGAACCACGACTCGGGCGCCAACGCCGGAACCGTCATGCTCAGCGGCGCGCTCGACCAGTTCCTGAAGCTCCCGCCGCTCGCCTCGATCCCGCTGCTGCCGCGCTCGTACGCCGCCGTCTGGCAGACCGGTACGTACGCGACCCAGCAGCGCGTGCGCGGCACGGTGAAGCTCCACACCACCCTCACCAGCGACAAGCCCGACGGCACCGCGGTCGCCTACCTCTACGACGTGGGCCCGCTCGGCGTCGGCAAGCTCATCACCAACGCGCCCGTCACCTTCCACGACCGCACCCCCGGCAGGCCGTTCCCGGTCGACCTGGACCTGTTCTCGACGGCGTACGACGTCCCGGCCGGGCACCGGCTCGCGCTGGTGGTCGACACCGTCGACCCGCTCTACATCGAGCACAACCCGGACGGCGCCCACCTCACGTTCTCCTCCCCGGCGGCCGACCCCTCGTATCTGTCGGTCCCGGTGCGCGACTAGGAACCAGGGACTAAGTACCGCGGGTGTCGCCCGGCAGCGGCGCGGCCGGGCCGGGCAGCGCCACGTGCACCTTCTCCGTCTTCACACTGCGCCGCTGCCGCTTGGCCACCCAGTTCGCGCACCACGACAGCAGCATGCACATCCCGATGTAGACCGGCGAGATGACCATCACGACGGGGATGAACGGCAGGTCGTAGTCCAGGTTGGACGCGATGAGCTTGCCCGCGTGCAGGAACTCCTCGTAGGTGATGAGGAAGCCGAGCGAGGTGTCCTTCAGGGCCACCACCAGCTGGCTGATGATCGCGGGCAGCATCGCCCGTACCCCCTGCGGCACCAGGACGTACGCCATGACCTGCGTCTTGCGCAGCCCCAGCGAGTACGCCGCCTCCCGCTGCCCCCGGTCCACCGCCGCCACGCCCGCGCGGAACACCTCGGCGAGCACCGAGCCGTTGTAGAGGGTCAGCCCGGTGACCAGGGCGGGCAGCGGCTGCACCTTGAGCGCCACGAAGACGAAGAAGATCATCACCAGCACGGGCATCGCGCGGAAGAACTCCACGACCAGCGTGGCCAGCCAGCGCACCGGGCGGTGATCCGACAGCCGCCCGGCGGCCAGCACCCCGCCCAGCGCCAGCGAGAGGACGGCGGCGAGCCCGAACGCCTTGAGCGTGTTGGCCAGCCCGCGCAGCAGCAGCTCCTGGATGCCCACGTACTCGAAGGGCATCCACTTCCGGTACGCGAACTGACCCGTGTCGACAAGGAGATAGATCACCCAGGCGATCAGGGCCAGCAGCACCAGCGTGGCGATCACCCCGTAGAGGCGGTGACGGCGGACGGTACGGGGCCCGGGGGCGTCGTAGAGAACGGCGGTGGCGGTCAACGCGGCACTCCCCAGCGCTTCTCCAGCACGGTGAAGATCGCGCTGATGGTCAGGGTCACGAGCAGATAGCCGACGGCGATCCAGACGAAGGACCAGATGATGCTGTAGCCCATCTCATTGAGCGGCTTGTACGTGCCGAGCAGTTCGGTGACGCTGAACGACCCGGCGATGGCGGAGTTCTTGGCGAGCGCGATCAGTGTCGAGCCGACCGGCGGGATGACGGCGCGGAACGCCTGCGGCAGCACCACCGCCCCGAGCGTCTGCTCGAACGTCATGCCCAGGCTGCGGGCGGCCTCGCCCTGCCCGACCGGCACCGTGTTGATGCCCGAGCGCACCGCCTCGCAGATGAACGCCGAGGTGTAGCAGCCGAGCGCGAGCACCGCGAAGGCCGTGAACGGCAGGATCAGCCCGAAGCGCGGCAGCCCCAGCATCACCGCGAAGAACAGCAGCGTCAGCGGGGTGTTGCGCAGCACCGCCACCCAGGCGGTGCCGAAGGCGCGCAGGCTCGCGACCGGCGCGACCCGGAAGGCGGCCATCAGGACGCCGAGCGCGAGGGCGAGCAGCGAGGCGTAGACGGTCAGCTCGACGGTGCCGAGCAGGCCCCGGCCGTAGAGCGAGAAGTTGTCGGTGAGGACGTCCATGGCTCGGACCTCAGTGGTAGCGGTCGACGGCGGGGGGTTTCGGGGCGGGCACACCGGAGAGGCCGAGGGTCGCGTTGTACGCGCGTCTCCAGTCGCCGTTGCGCTCGTGGGCCTCGATGGCGTCGTCCAGCGCGAAGCGCAGCGCGTTGTCCCGCCTGGGGACGCCGATGCCGTAGGGCTCCTTGGAGAAGGGCTTGCCCACGACCTTCAGCTCCTCGGGGGCCTTGGCCGCGTAGCCGAGCAGGATCACGTTGTCCGTGGTGACCGCGTCGACCTGGTAGCTGAGCAGGTTGTCGACGCACACCGAGTAGTTGTCGTACGCGACCGCGTGGGCCTTGGGGTAGTCGTGCTGGATGCGCTGCAGCGGGGTGGAACCGGCCGCCGAGCAGACCGTCTTGCCCGCCAGGTCGGCGGGGCCGTGGATGTCGTCCGTATCGGTGCGGACCAGCAGCGCCTGACCGGCCATGTAGTACGGACCGGCGAAGCCGACGAGCCGCTTGCGCAGCGGATTCATGGTGTAGGTGCCGACGTAGTAGTCGATCTGGCCGTTCTGGAGCGCGGTTTCCCGGTTGGCGGAGGCGACGGCCCGGAACCGGATGCTCCGGGGCGGGAAGCCGAGGGAGGCCGCCATCATCTTGGCGATCTCGATGTCGAAGCCGGAGTAGCGGCCGGTGGCCGGATCCTTCTCGCCCAGGTACGGCTGGTCCTCCTTGACCCCGACGTTCAGATAGCCGCGCCGCTTGGCCTTGCGCCAGGTGGGCGAGGACGGGAGCCGGAAGTCGGTGGCCACCGTGTAGCGCGGCAGCTGCTCGGCCTTCGGGCCCTTGGCGGGCGGACTGCCCTCCTTGCCGCAGCCGGTTCCGGTGAGCGCGAGGAGCAGCGCGAGGACGGCGGTCAGGGTGCGCCTCATGTGCGTCATGTGCGTCATGTGCGTCATCGCCCGGCTCAGTGCTTGAGGATCTTGGAGAGGAAATCCTTGGCCCGGTCGGACTCCGGCGCCTTGAAGAACGCCTCCGGGCTGCGGTCCTCCACGATGCGGCCGTCGGCCATGAAGACCACGCGGTTCGCGGCGTAGCGGGCGAAGCCCATCTCATGGGTGACCACGGTCATCGTCATCCCGTCGCTGGCGAGCTGCCGCATGACCTCCAGCACCTCGTTGATCATCTCCGGGTCGAGCGCCGAGGTCGGCTCGTCGAAGAGCATCACCTTCGGGTCCATCGCCAGCGCCCGGGCGATCGCCACGCGCTGCTGCTGGCCGCCGGAGAGCTGGGCAGGGTACTTGTCCGCCTGGTCCGCGAGCCCCACCCGGTCCAGCAGCTCCCGGGCGCGCCGGGCGGCCTCCGCCTTGCCGCGCTTACGGACCTTCACCTGGCCGAGCATCACGTTGTCCAGCACGGTCCGGTGGGCGAACAGATTGAACGACTGGAAGACCATCCCCACTTCGGCCCGCAGCCGCGCGAGTTCCTTCCCCTCCTCCGGAAGCGGCCGTCCGTCCACGACGATCGAGCCGGACTGGATGGTCTCCAGCCGGTTGATCGTCCGGCACAGCGTGGACTTCCCGGACCCGGACGGTCCGATGACCACGACCACTTCCCCGCGGCCGACGGTGAGGTCGATGTCCTGGAGGACGTGCAGCGCGCCGAAGTATTTGTTGACGTTGCGCAGCTCGATCAACGGTTCACCAACGGGCATACCGCGCAAACTATCCGCACGAAAGCGGCATTTCGGCCAGGACACGCACCGAGGGGCGGATGACGCCCGTTAGGTGATGGCGTTCTACGCCTCCGAGACCTCCGCGTACAGCTGGGACAGCTCGGGGGCGCCGTCGGCGGCCCATTGGTGGCCCGCCTCGACCACGTCGACCTCCCGGCCGGAGCCGAGCCGGACCACGGGGCGGCCGTTGGGCCACACCTGCCAGACGGCGCCCGGGACGGTGCGGATGATGACCGTGCCCAGATAGAGCCCGGCGTCGTTACCGAGCCAGGGCAACTCCTCCGGGTCGTCGCGCCAGCGCGGGACCAGTTGGTCCAGCGCCTCCAGCGATCCGGCCGAGTCGTCGAGCCCGATGCCCGCCTGTTCGGCCCGGGCGCGCAGCAGTTCGCATTCGGAGAGGAGTTGCGCCACGCCCTGGGGGTCCGCCTCCTGGGCGCTCACCAGCGCCGTACCGGAGGCCGCACCATGCCGCTTGCGCCAGTTGTCCAGGAAGGGGATGTTCATACAGCTCAGCGTCGCACCAAGCGCACGGGCGCACCACAGGGCGCGCGGTGGGCTCCGTGACCCGTTGCTTGTCTTGACGACACCCGGCCGACTTCCTACGTTCGCCATGCACCTGTCGAATCGCCGGTCGGGTCGGTTACGAGAGGGGACACATATGCGCGTCGGCAGACCATGGTCGGTGGCCGGGATCGTCGCGGGAGGTGCCGCCCTCGTACTCCTCGCACCGGCCGCACCCTCGGTGGCCCAAGGCCCCACCACCACGAAGCCGCTCCCTCTGGAGCGGCTTTTCGACAACCGGGCGGTCGGCGACGACGCGGCGCCGGGCACGGCGGACTTCGACGGAGCGGGCAACTCCCTCTCCGCGCAGGACCTGCGCGCCGCGGGCTGGACGCCCGGGCGCGCCATCGCCCTCGACGCGGCGCGGCTCACGTGGCCGCGGAGCGCGGGGCGCCAGCCGGACAACGTGATCGCGGATGGGCAGAAGGTCCGGCTGCGGGGGCGCGGCGACGCGCTCACCTTCCTGGTGGCGAGCAGTTCGCCGGGCGGCCCCGGCGCCGGGGCGAGCGGCACCGGCCGGGTCCGCTACCGGGACGGTTCGTCCGGTACGTACACCCTGAGCGCGCCCGACTGGCGCGCGGGCCCCGCCGCCACCAAGGCGGTCGGCCTCCCCCACCTCAACACCGCCGACGGGCAGCGGCAGGAGGCGGCCCGGCTGTACGCGGTGACGGTTCCCCTGCGCGGCGACCGGGAGGTCGCGTCGGTGACCCTGCCGAAGGACCCCGGTCCGGGGGCCGATCTGCACGTCTTCGCCGCCTCGCTGCGGCAGCCCGCGCGGGGCTGGACCGGCAGCTGGGCGGCGAGCACCGCCGGTTACACCAAGGTCGGGCCGTGGACCGACCAGACACTGCGGCTCGTCGTGCACACCAGCGCGGGCGGGCCGGGGGCGCGGGTGCGGCTGGAGAACACCTTCGCCGCCGCGCCCGTCGACATCGGCCACGCCACGGTCGCCCTCCAGTCGAAGGGCGCGGCGGCGCACGGCACTCCGGTGCCGCTGACCTTCCGGGGGCGGGCCGGTACGTCGATCCCGGCGGGCGCGCAGGTCTTCAGCGACCCCGTGAACTTCGACGTACCGGCGGACACGAACCTTTTGGTCAGCATTCACCTTCCCGGGCCGGTCGCCGCGGTGCCGGTGCACACGCAGGCCACGCAGCGTTCGTTTCTGAGCGCGCCGGGCAGTGGTGACCGCACGGGCGAGGCGGGCGGCGAGGCGTACACCGGCACCCTCACGACGTGGCCGTTCCTCACCGGGGTCGACGTGCGGGGCGGGCCGGGGTCGGTGGTGGCGCTCGGCGACTCCATCACCGACGGCACCAAGTCCACGATGGACGCCAACCGGCGCTGGCCCGACGTCCTCGCCCGTCGGCTGCGCGCGCCGGGGGCGGGCGTGCCCGCGTACGGCGTCGTCAACAGCGGCATCTCCGCCAACCGCGTGGTCACGGACGTCTACCCGGGCGACGGGGTCAGTACGGTCACCAGCGGGGTGAGCGCGGGCAGCCGCCTGGAGCGGGACGCCCTGGCCCAGACCTCGGCCCGTACGGTCGTCGTCTTCCAGGGCATCAACGATCTGCGGTGGGGCACGTCTGCCGAGTCCGTCATCGCGGGGTTGAAGGGTCTCGCGGCGCGGGCGCACGCACGGGGGTTGCGGGTCGTCGGCGGGACGATCACGCCCTGCGAGGGCGAGGCGTTGTGCACCGCCGACGCGGATGCGCGGCGTTCCGTGGTGAACGCCTTCATCCGCGACAGCGGTGGGGCGTTCGACGCGGTCCTGGACTTCGACGCGGTCGTCCGCGACCCGGCGCGCCCCTCCCGGATCCTCCCGGCCTACGACAGCGGCGATCACCTGCACCCGGGAGACGCGGGCCTGCAGGCCATGGCAGAAGCGATCCCCCTACGCTCCCTGACCGCACACTGATCCCCGGCCCCGGCGCCCCGAACCCGGGCGGGGCGTGCGGGGCTAGGCGGCGCGCTGGTGGGCTGAGAGGGGCACTTCCCCACCCCGCCCCTCCCCGAAACCGGAGGCTCCGCCCCCGGGCCCCCGTGGAGGCTTCGCCCCCGAACCCCGGCCCATGGGCCCCGACCCGGCGTGCGCCGAACCCGGCTAGGGGCCATCCGGCGGGGGCTTCGTCCCCCGGTGGTGGCGCTGGTGGGCTGAGGGGGCCTTCCCCCACCCCGCCCCTTCCCGAAACCGGAGGCTCCGCCCCCGGGCCCCCGTGGGGGCTTCGCCCCCAAACCC
>NZ_JBHWJI010000063.1:0-55397 GCF_042731515.1 Streptomyces sp. NPDC059850 | reverse complement strand
CTCGGTTCCGAGGACGATCCCGACAGCCTGATCTCCCGGCAGATCGACTACTGGACGACCCAGCTGGCCGGTATCCCCGCCGAGATCACCCTCCCCGCCGACCGGCCCCGTCCCGCGGTGTCCTCTCATCGTGGTGAGCGGGTCGAGTTCGCCGTGCCGTCGGCCGTCCATCAGCAGGTCGCATCGCTGGCGCGGCAGAGTGGTGCGACGGTGTTCATGGTGCTGCAGTCGGCGCTGGCGCTGCTGCTGTCGCGTTCCGGCGCTGGTGAGGACGTGCCGGTCGGCACTCCCATCGCCGGGCGCAGCGACGATGCCGTGGACGATCTCGTCGGCCTGTTCATCAACACCCTCGTCCTGCGCACCGATCTGTCGGGCAATCCCAGCTTCCGGGAACTGCTCGGCCGGGTCCGGGAAACCGCCTTGGGCGCGTACGCCCACCAGGACCTGCCCTTCGAACGCCTCGTCGACCTCATCAACCCCGAACGCTCCCTCTCCCGCCACCCCCTCTTCCAAGTCATGCTCACCCTCAACAACACGGCAGGCCTGGGCGGTTCCGCAGCGCACACAGCCGGAAGCGACCTGGTCATCGGGGCGCAGAAGACCGGGACGGCCACCGCCAAGTTCGATCTGCTGCTGTCGGTGGCGGAACTCCACACCGAGCAGGGCGAATTGGACGGGATGAGCGCGGCTCTGGAGTACGACGCGGACCGCTTCGACACGGCGACCGTACGTCGGCTGGGGCAGCGGCTGGTCGGCGTGCTGGAGCAGGTCACCCGCGATCCGAAGCTCACCGTCGGGGCGGTGGGCCTCACGCTGCCGGATGAGTCGGCCACGATCGCCGCATGGAACAACACCTCCACCACCCGGGAGACACCGGAAGCGGGGCTGCTCGAGGTGTTCGCCGAGCAGGCACTCGGGCGCGGGGACTTCCCCGCTGTGGTGGACGAGGACACGGCGCTCAGCTACACGGAACTCGACGGCAGATCGAACCGGCTGGCGAGAATCCTGCTGCGACACGGGGTCCGCCCGGACACCATCGTCGCGCTGGCACTGCCACGTGGCGTGGACTTCGTCGTCGGTCTCCTGGCCACCCTCAAGGCGGGCGCGGCCTATCTGCCGATCGACCCCCAACTCCCCTCCGAGCGCGTCGAGTTCATTATCGAAGACGTTCGTCCCACAGCCGTGCTGACCAGCCCCGAGCTGGCCGGCCGGTTCCCCGGGACCGTCCTGGTGCCCGACGAGACGGCGCTCGCGGGCTGCTCCGCGGCTCCCGTGACCCAGGAGGACCGGGGAGGGCCGCTGCTGCCGGATCACCCGGTCTATGTGCTGCACACCTCGGGCTCGACGGGTGAGCCGAAGGCGGTGGAGATGACCACGGGCGCCCTCCGCGACCTGCTGGACTGGCACCACCGGGCGATCCCGGCGGAGGCCACCGTCACCGCCCAGTTCACCGCGACCGGCTTCGATGTCTCCGCCCAGGAAATCCTCTCCGCTCTGCTGTCCGGCAAGACGCTCGCGATCTGCCCGGAGGACATACGCCGCGACCCGGCCCGGCTGGTCTCCTGGCTCCGGGACACCGGTGTGGGGGAGCTGTACGCGCCGACACTCGTCCTGGACGCGGTGTGCGCGGCCGCACTCGAAGCCGGTGAGGACCTGCCCGCCCTGCGGCACGTGGCCCAGGCCGGTGAGGCGCTGGTGACCCGGGGAGCCGTACGCCGCTTCTTCACCCAGGCCGCCGCCCGCCCCGTCCTGCACAACCACTACGGGCCCACCGAAACGCACGTGGTGACGGCCGTGTCCCTGCCCGCCGACCCGGCGGAGTGGGCGGACGCGCCTCCCATCGGTGTCCCCCTGCCCCACGTCCGGGCCCATGTGCTGGACACATGGCTCCAGCCGGTGCCCCCGGGCATGCCCGGGGAGCTGTACATCTCGGGTGCCGCACTGGCGCGTGGCTACCGGGGCCGTCCCGGTATGACCGCCGAACGGTTCGTGGCCTGCCCCTTCGGAACGAAGGGAGAGCGGATGTACCGGACGGGCGACCTCGTACGCCGTACCGCCGACGGGCAACTGCACCACCTCGGCAGACTGGACGATCAGGTCAAGCTACGCGGCTTCCGCATCGAGCCCGGCGAGATCGCCGCCGCGCTGCGCGAGGACCCCGCGGTGGCCTCGGCGGCCGTCCTCGTCCACGACGGTGCCTCCCTCGTCGCGTTCGTGACACCTGCCGGGGACCACCCGCCCCGGGCGGCCGAGCTGCGCGGCCGCCTGACCCGGACCGTGCCCGATTACATGGTCCCGGCGGAGTACGTCGTGGTGGACGAGTTCCCCACGACCCGCAACGGGAAGCTCGACCGGCGCGCCCTGCTGGCCATGGAAGTGGAGAAGCCCGCCTCCCGCGCCGCCGCGACCGAGGCGGAGAAGCGGATCTGCGCCGTCTTCGCCGAGGTACTGGGCGTCGAGGAGGTAGGGCCTGACGACGACTTCTTCCGTCTGGGCGGCCACTCGTTCCTCGCCGCCAAGGCCGTCGCCGTCCTGCGCGAGCAGCTGGGGGCGGACCTCGGCGTGCGCGACCTGTTCGAGGCCCCGACCCCGGCCGGGCTCGCCCTGGAGGCCGAGCGCGGCGGACTCCGGGACTCCTTCGCCCCGATGCTGCCGCTGCGCACGGGGGGCGAGGACCGGCCCCTGTTCTGTGTGCACCCCGGTGGCGGCATGTCCTGGTGCTACGCCGGTCTGCTCACCCACCTGGATCCCGGCATGCCCGTCTACGGCCTGCAGGCCAGGGCGTTCAGCAGGCCCGGTGCGATGCCGGGGAGCGTCGAGGAGATGGCCGAGGACTACCTCCGCCAGATACGGGACATCCAGCCGGAAGGCCCGTACCGGCTGCTCGGCTGGTCCTTCGGCGGCGTCCTGTGCCATGCGCTGGCCGTGGAACTCCAGGCCCGCGGGCAGGAGGTGGAGCTGCTCGCGCTCGTGGACTCCTATCCGCACCCCGCCGACGAGACATCCGAGGAAGGGGCCCTGGACCGGGCGCTGCGCGAGCTGGAGGACCGGCTGCTGGTCGACAACTTCACCGCGTCCCGGTTCTCCTTCGACACCGCTGAACTGGCCTCCGGCCGCGACGCGCTGATCGCCCGCTACCTGCTGTTCCTGAAGGAGAACCAGCATCCGCTCGCCGCGGTGGGCGAGAGCACCCTGCTGGCCATGAAGGACGTCTGGATCAACAACAGCCGACTGCTGACGGCACACCGCCCGGGCCGCTTCCGCGGCGATGTGGTGCTGTTCACCGCCACCGAGGTACCGGACGGGGTGCGCGGCCGGGGCGGCGCCGGATCGTGGACACCCCATGTCAGCGGCGCCGTCGACGAGCACCCCGTCCACGCAGAACACGAACAGCTGCTCACCGTGCCCGCGCATATCGCCACCATCGGAGGGGCGCTGGCGCAGAAGCTGAGTCAGGTACGCCCCTCCACGCCCGGCAGCACCTCTTTGGAGACCAGGCGGTCGCCGGAGTAGCAGAGCCGGTACATGTCGACCTGGTCCAGGAGGTTGCCGTTGGACCGGTAGAAATCACACCTGGTGCCCCGGGGTGAGGGGGCCGCCAGAGCGCTGTCGGGCGGGTAGGGGTAGCTCTGCAGAGGGAGGAGATGGGCGAACTCGGAGCGCTGCTGCCCGACGTGGACGGTCGAGTAGGCCGCCGGGTGCAGGACGCACGTCGCCAGCTGGTAGGCGAGGTACGCGGCGGCGGGCAGCACGGTGAGGCCGACCGCGGCGGGGGCGACGAACGCCGCCGCGAAGCGCAGCCGGGCCTTGCGCCGTGCGTCCCCCATGCGGCGCGTCGACTCCGTTTCCGTGGACGGCGGCGTCTGCCGGGCGGGTTCCGGCGGCGACGCGGTCACGCGCTCGGGCAGCTCGGCCGTCACCCGGAAGCCACCCTCGAACCGCCCCGCCCGCAGTACGCCGCCCAGAGCGGTCACCCGCTCCCGCAGCCCGGCCAGACCGCGATTCCCGGACACCACGCCCGGCAGCGGCCCCGCGGGCGGCGCCGAGTTGACCACGCTGATCCCGACCCGGCCGTCCTCATGGGCGATGCGCACCCTGACCGCGCTGCCGGGTGCGTGTTTCGTGGCGTTGGTCAGGGATTCTTGCACCACCCGGTACACGGCGTGGCCGACCAGCGGCGACAACGCGGGGCTCCCGCCCACCCGCTCCAGATCGACCGCGATTCCGGACGCGGTGGCCCGGCTGAGGAGATCCTCCACCGACTCGACCGAGCGCTCCTCGGGACCCCTCTCCGTCCCGTCGCGCAGCACCGTCACGGTCTCGCGCAGATGGTCGACGGCGTCGGACACGGCCTTGCGCAGCTCGGCCACATCGTCACGGTCCTGGTCGCTGAGGGTGGGCGAAAGCTCCAGGGCACCCGCGCGCAGGGCGATGAGGCTCAGCACGTGGCCGAGGGAATCGTGCATGTCGGCCGCTATCCGCGTCCGTTCGCGCAGCCTGGCCTGCTCCGCGACGAACCGCTGCTGCTCCTCGAGGCTCTGCGCCAGCCGCCAGCCGCCCCGTACCAGCGCCTGGCGGGCCCGCTGGTACCGGCCGACGAGCCAGGGGACCAGGAGCGCCAGCGGCAGCACGGTGACCGCGTAGAACCACCACACCAGCGCGACACCGAGCACCGCGCACAGAGCGAGATCGGTGGCGAGAGACGCGGCGAGCACCAGCAGCGGTGCGAACCTGGCCGGTGCGCGGACCCCCATCAGATAGGTCATCACGGCCAGTGCCAGCACGTAGGCGTTGGCTGGGGTGGACTCGTCGGCGAACCCGATGGCACACAGCCCGTTGACGAGGAACACCGCGACCTCGGGCCACCGGCGGCTCCCCGGAACGGCCACGGCCAGTACCAGGACGGGCAGCACCAGCTCCAGCGCCATCGAGGGGTCCGTCGCGTTCGCGAAACCCACGGCCCCGGCGCCGGAGAGCACCAGCCACAGGGCCACATCACGCACGGTGGTCCTCAACGCGGGTAAGCGCGTGGGCGCTTGGTTCCCCGTACCTGCTTCTTCGATCCCGATCTGTTGCGTCACCCAGGTGAGCCTAGCGAACCCCGGCGACCTCCCCGCCTCGTCGTCCGAACCGCAGAATTCCGCCAGTGACCAGGCACTTTGCGACAGGAATACAGCTCGTTGACACCCCTTGCGGTCCGTTGGCACCGTTGCCCGACGACAGTGTGCCCGCCGCATCGCCGACATCAGATCCGTGCGCGCGGATTGCTGGGAACGTTCCTATTCACGCGACAGGGGATCAGAGTGGCAGTCTCCGGGAATGCTCTCGAACACGAGTCCACCGTGCTGCCGGTGGTGCCGGACACCGGTTCGCCGCACGGGGGCATGACCGGCATCAGTACCGCGTTCGGCACCTTCGGTGAGCTGCTGCAAGGTGTCCTGCCGGGCCCGGAGGGCGACTTCCTGGTGACGCTGCCCATCGCGCGCTGGACCGTGGCGACCTTCCGGGTCGACTCCGGGTCGACCACGGTACGGGTGGTGCCGGAACACAAGCGCAAAGCGGCCCGGCTGCTGTCGATGATCATCGAGGAGGCGCCCGTACCCATGGGGGGCGTGCTCACCCTGGACAGCGCGCTCCCGGAGGGCAAGGGCCTCGCCAGTTCCTCCGCCGACCTGGTGGCCACCGCGCGGGCAGCGGGCAACGCGCTCGGCATGCCCATGCCTCCCCGGCGCATCGAGTCGTACCTCCGCCGGATCGAACCCACCGACGGCGTCCTGTACGACGGCATCGTCGCCTATCACCATCGCCAGGTGCGGCTGCGCCGGATGCTCGGCTCGCTCAGCCCGATGACCGTCGTCGGCATCGACGAGGGGGGCACGGTCGACACGGTCGCGTTCAACCGGATCCCCAAACCGTTCTCCGCCGCGGAACGACGCGCGTACGAGCGGCTTCTCGCCCACCTCACCACCGCCGTACGGCGCGACGACCTCCGGGAGGTGGGAGCCGTCGCCACCCGTAGCGCGCTGATGAACCAGGCACTCCGCCCCAAGCGGACGCTGGAGGAGATGATCGCGGCGTGTACGGACATCGGCGGTCTCGGCGTCGTCGCGGCGCACAGCGGAACGTCGCTCGGCATCCTGATCGACAACGCCGACCCCGAGCGTGCGGCAAAGCTCACCCGGGCCGTCCGGGTGTGCTCCGAACTGGCGGGCAACGTGACCGCCTACCGCACCCTCAGCTTCGGCCAGGCCCGGTGAACATGCCGTCGCGGCGCGGGGGACGGACGCTGGGGGACCCACGCCCCGCCGCGCGCGGGCCGGTCTCAGGCCCGGGGCCTCGGCAGCGGATCCCCCAGCGCCACGACGATCTCGCGCTCACCGGTGTAGGGCGCCCGGCTGTGCGCGGTGCCGAAGTTGTCCACCAGCAGCAGGTCGCCGTCGCGCAGAGGGACCTGCACCGCGTGCTTGTCGTACGTCTCGTTGATGACGTCGACGGTGGCGGGATCCAGCGGCGTGCCGTCGCCGCGAAGCGTCGTGAACGGCAGGCCTTCGACGCCGAATTCGCCGACCAGGAACTCCCGGACCGTCGGGTCCATCGTCCACTCGTTCAGGAAGGCGATCTGGTTGAACCAGCACCGCCGGCCGGTCACGGGGTGCTCGACGACGGCCGGCAGCGTCTGGCGGGTCCGCAGCCCGCCGCCCGGGGTCCGCTGGAAGTCGATGCCGTGGGTGCGGCAGTACTCGTCCACCGCGTCGGGGTCCGCGGTGCCGAAGGCGTCGGCCGAGGAGATGCCGACCAGCTGGTCGTAGGTGCGTACGAGCTGCCAGCCCTCCCGCTCGAAGGGCTCCACGACCCCGGTCGGCAGGGAGCCGAGGACCTTCCCCGCGTCGGCCACCGACAGCGCCCCACCGGAGGAGCCCGCCGTCAGACACGAGAAGATCATCCATTGCGGGGAGCGCGGGGCGCTGGTCAGTTCGTGGTGCATGCACATGGGCTGGTCCGGTGGCCACTCCGAGGACGTGTACACCCCGCCGGGCAGTGCCGTGCGCGGAGCGAACCCCTCCACCTCGGCCATCAGCTCCGAGGCCAGGGCGCGGCTCGCCGCCGCGGCTTCGGCGTGGCTGCTGACGCCCAGTCCCCGGACCAGGACCGTGCCGCGTTCCAGGGCGGCCGACCGGAGCGCTTCGGCGTTCTCGGCGAGCCAGCCCGGACCGCCGTCGGCGGCCGTTTCGATGACGAGGATGTCGTCCTCCGCGCAGCCCGCCATTTCCCGCGCGAAGCGATGGGTATCGCGAGACATCATGCGTTCGTCCTTCCGTTTTTCTCTGCTGAGGGGTCGAACGCCGCCATCACACAACATTGACCGTGGACAGTGGAAGCCTTTTACTCAGGCCCGATTGTCGCTGTACGGAGACATGCCGGGGAGTAACGCCTCCGGTCCTGCCCGTGTGTTACTCGAGGAGTTCCCATGCCGGTAATCGACCGCGACGGATTCAGACTGAACTTCCAGGACGCCGGAAGCGGTGTTCCCGTCGTTCTCATCATGGGGTCCGGTGGCAGCGGGCGTTCGTGGCACCTGTATCAGGTGCCCGCGCTGGTGGCGGCGGGATACCGGGTCATCACCTTCGACAACCGCGGAGTTTCGCCGGATGACAACAGCCGGGCGGATTTCACCGTCGACGACATGGCGGCGGACGTGGCCGCACTCATCGAGCATCTGGGACTTGGGCCCTGCGCCGTCGTCGGCACCTCGCTGGGCGCGCGGATCGCCGCGGAGCTGGCGCTCGCCCGCCCCGAGCTGGTGAACAGGCTCGTCATGCTGGCCGCACGTGGCCGCGGCGACGCGCTGAGCACGGAGCTGAGCCTCGCCGAACGGGAGTTGGACGATCTCGGAATCGCGCTGCCCGCGCGCTACCGTGCGGTGATCCACGCGCTCCAGCAGCTCTCGCGGCGTACCCTCACCGACGATCTGCGCACCAAGGACTGGCTGGAGCTGTTCGAGCTGTCGACCTCCACCGACGCGACGGCACGGGTCCAGCGCGGCCTGTACCCCATGCCGGACCGGCTCCCCGCCTACCGGGCGATTCAGGCGCCCAGTCACGTCATCGCCTTCGCCGACGACGTCCTGACCCCGCCCCTCGCGGGCAGGGAACTCGCCACCGCCATACCGGGCGCGACGTTCCAGCTCATCGAGGGGGCGGGGCATATCGGGTACCTCGAAGTACCGGAGATCGTGAACCGCGCGCTGCTGGAGGCCCTGGGCTCCGGGGGTACGGTCCCCCGCGAACCGGAGGCGCACCACGCGGTATGACGGCATGGCCGGCGGCCGAAGAACCCCCGGCCGCCGCCCCGCACCCGCTAGGCGCTGATCGCGTCCCCGCGCCGCAGCTCGGACCCGGCCGGTACATCGGCCGGGTCCGAGCCGAGGCTGACCACCTTGTTCTCGCCGTCCACGAAGACGACGCGCGGCTCCAGCTTGGCCGCCTCTTCATCGGCGACCATCGCGTAGGCAATGATGATGACCAGGTCGCCGGGGCTGATCAGTCTGGCCGCGGCGCCGTTGATTCCGATGATTCCTGAATTCCGCGGGCCCTCGATGACATAGGTGGAAAGACGCGCGCCGTTGTCTATGTCGACGATGTCCACCCGCTCCCCGGGGAGCAGATCGGCCGACTCCATCAGATCGGCGCTGATGGTGAGCGATCCGACGTAGTGCAGATCCGCCTGGGTCACCGTGGCCCGGTGGATCTTGGATTTCATCATCGTTCTCTGCATGATTCCCATTTCATGGTCGGTCCCGGTGCGAAAACAGATCAGAAACGCCTGGCGAAAGCAGCGTACAGCCGATGACGAAGAACCCCGGTCCGGATTCATTTCCTCCTTGAAGAGGAAGGAAGCCGACCGGTCGGCCATTCGAGCCGGGTGTCCCCGGCGACCAGCTCGGCGTTGATGGCTCCTGCGGCACGGGCGCCCGCGGCGGCGGCGCCGACGACCTGCTCCATGACGCTCAGGCCGAGCCCGGCCAGGAAGCCCGCGCGGGCGGTGAACCGGGGCGCGACGGCCAGGGCCTGGCAGGCCACGAGGATGCCGCTCGCCAGCCGTACGCCGGTCAGTCGCCCGCCCTCCTGTTCCAGGGCGGCCACTCGCCGTCGACCACTGCGATGCCACGGGCGGTGCCGCCATCGGCGAGGCGTACGGTGAACCCGGTCGCGTCCCGTTCGACGGCGGTGGCGTGTCCCGGCCTGAACTGGCCGCCGTAGGAACGTACTTCGTCGAGAAAGCTTGCCGTAGTGGCAAATCAGCTGAAGGTGCGGCGGTAGGTGTGCGGGCTGACTCCGGTGGTGCGTTTGAAGCGGTCGCGGAAGGCGGTGGGGGAGCCGAAGCCGACCTGGGCGCCGATGCGTTCGACGGAGTGCGGCGTGGTCTCCAGGAGGTGCTGGGCCTGGCGGATGCGGGCGCGGTGCAGCCACTGGAGCGGGGTGGTGCCGGTCTGCTCGCGGAAGCGGCGTATCAGGGTGCGGGTGCTGGTTCCGGCGTGGGCGGCGATGTCGGCGAGGGTGAGGTCGCGGCCCAAGTTGTCCTGCAGCCAGGTGAGCAGGGGTTCGAGGACGGAGCCCTGCGGGGTGGGCGCGTAGTCGTGCACGATGAACTGCGCCTGCCCGCCCTCGCGTTCGAGCGGCATGACGGACAGCCGGGCCGCGTGGGCGGCGACGGCCGAGCCGTAGTCGCGGCGGATCAGGTGGAGGCACAGGTCCAGGCCCGCGGCGGCGCCCGCGGAGGTGAGGAACTGGCCGTTGTCGACGTACAGCACGTCCGGGTCCACCTCGATGTCCGGGTAGGCGGCGGCGAGCGTACCGGCCGCGATCCAGTGGGTGGTGGCCCGCAGCCCGTCGAGGAGGCCGGTGGCGGCCAGGATGAAGGTGCCCGCGCAGATGGAGGCGATGCGGGTGCCGTCCGCGGCCGCCGCCCGCAGGGCGTCGCGGACCTCGGGCGCGAGCGGTGCCGTGGGGTTCGCGGTGCCGGGCACGATGATGGTGTCCGCGCCCTGGAGCCCGTCGAGGCCCCAGGGTGCGCGCAGCGCGAAGGTCCCGGTGTCGATTTCCTGGCGCTCGGCGCACACCCGGAGCTGGTAGCCGGGGCGCCCGTCCGGCAGCCGGGTGCGGGCGAAGACCTCGATCGGCGTGGCCAGGTCGAACGGGATCACCTGGTCCAGCGCGAGAACGGCGATGGTGTGCATGGCCGGAAGATACCCCTTCGACGAGCGGCGCGGGGTGCGGAGTTCTCGACGTCGTCGCACGTCGGAGCGGCCACGCCGCAGGTGGCACTATCCCGTTGAAAGGTGGCACTCATGCCACTGGGAGGCGGGGCGGCAGCCGATTACCTTCGGTGGCGTTCCCGGCACTGGCCGGGCTTCCCGCCTCGGAAAGAGAGCCCTTCATGCATGTCCAGGTTGTCCTGCTCGACGGCTTCGACCCGCTCGATGTCATCGCCCCCTACGAGGTGCTGTACGCCGGTCGCGCCGCCTCGGCGGGGGCGGTGAGTGTGGAACTGGTCTCCGCCGAAGGGCCCCGCGAGGTGGCCAGCGGCATCGGGAGCCTGACCCTGCGGGCCACCGCCGCCCTGGATCCCGCGCGGGCCGGTGTGATCCTGGTGCCCGGCGTCGCCGGTCGCCTGGGCGAGCCCGGCGAGGCGCCCGGGCAGGGGGTGAGGGAGGGGCAGCCGGATGAGTTCATCTCCGTACTGCTGGGCCGCGCCATGGCCACCGAACTGCCCGCGCTGCTGAAGGCGGCGATGGAGAACCCGGAGGTGACGGTCGGCACGGTGTGCGGCGGGTCGATGCTCCTGGCCATGGCGGGCCTGTTGGCAGGACGCCACGCCACCACCCACCACGGGGGCCTGGACGCGCTCGGCGCCGGTGGCGCCCACGCGGTGAGCGCCCGCGTCGTCGACGACGGCGACCTCGTCACCGGGGCCGGTGTCACCTCCGGCCTCGACCTGGGGCTGTATCTGCTGGAGCGCGAGATGGGCCCCCGGATCGCGCACGCCGTGGAAGAGCTGATCGCCCATGAGCGCCGCGGCACCGTATGGCGCGACCAGGGCCCGGCGCCCGTCGGCTTCTGACCACCGGCTCCCGGGATCTCTGACCATGACGAAACTCTTCCTCATCCTGCATGTCCTGGCCGCCGTGGTGGCCATCGGTCCCGTGACCGTCGCCGCGAGCATGTTCCCGCCGACGCTGCGCCGCGCCCATGGCGACCCGGACGACCGTGAGGCGATCAGCACCCTGCGGGTGCTGCACCGCATCTGCCGCGTCTACGCCGCCGTCGGCCTCGCCGTGCCCCTCTCCGGGTTCGCCACCGCCAGCAGCCTCGGTGTCCTCGGCAGCGCTTGGCTGATCGTCTCGATCGTCCTGACGGCCGCGGCCGCCGCCGTCCTGGCCCTGCTGATCCTGCCCGCGCAGGAGGGGGTTCTCACGGCGGCCGGGACTCCCGGCGCCGCGACCGGTGCGCCGGGCCGCCTCGCCATGCTCACCGGCATCTTCAACCTGCTATGGGCGACGGTCACCATCCTGATGATCATCCGCCCCGGCTCCACCACGGGAGCGTGACGCGCGGGGCGCGCGGCCCTGCGGGGGTGCGCCGGGGTGCGTTCGGCGTGCCACAGGTCCTCGCCGGAATCTTCATGCGTTGTTTGCATCGGCCGGATCGGGCAATTCGCACAGCATGGCTAACGCACGAGCGAACAACGAATCGACCGACCGCGCGACCAAGGCCACGAAGGCGACAGCCGCGAAGGCCAAGGATGCCTCCGAGAAGGCGGCGGAGAAGACGGCGGCGAAGGCGGAGTCCGCGGGCCAGTCGACCGCCGATGCCGCCAAGTCCGCGGGGAACGGCGCGGGACGCGCCGCGACCAGCGCGGGCCACGCCGTCGGACACGCCGTGACCTCGATGGGCGCCACGGCGGGCAAGGCGGCCGGGACGGCCGGTACCGCCGTGACGAGCACGCTGAAGGGCGTGACCTCGGCGGCGGGGCAGGTGACCTCCGCCGCCACGACCGCCTGGACCGTCCTGAAGAACCGCAAGCTCATCGCTGCCGGTGCCGCGGCCGGTGTCACCGCCCTCAGCGCGGCCTCCTACGCCGTGGGCCGCCACGCGGAGCGCAGCGGCCACGGTCCCGTCACGCGGATGACGGGCGGCCGTATCTGACCGGCCCGACCGCGCAACCGCTCGACAGTTCAACAGATCGACCCACCGCCCGCCGAAGACCGCCCCGTTGCGGCCTTCGGCGGGCGGTTTCGTGCGTGCGCGTCACGTATCGCGTTTGCGGGTGGGACGGTTGCTCACCAAGGGGCAGCGCGAGCAGGTGTTCAGGGATCGGCGTATGGGCAGACAGGGTAGGGAGTGACGGCCGAGGGCCCGGGCGTGCTGGATCACGGCAGGGCCGAATCGGCCGTATCCGTGGCCGAGTTGCTGCTCCAGGGTTGTGAGCTGCTGCGATCTACCGTGTGCGGTCACGTTTAGGCGATCCGAGTGATGATCGTCTCCATTGCCATACCTTTGCGATGGCTTTACTCGCCTGTTAGTCTTCCGGCGACCGGACAAGATCGGAACACCGCCCAACCGGCCCCGTGCCCGAACAGCCCGACGACTGATGCAAATCGCCCTGTGAAGCCACTTCTACGTTGAGGTCGTCACACGGCGACCGGGCGGGAACCTCATGGCCCTGGACGACACCGGCACCGAACTCCCCCTTTCCGAGGCGCAGTCAGGCGTATGGCTGGCCGAGCGGTCCCGGCCCGACCTGTCCTCGCCCTACCTCTGGGGCGAGTACACCGACATCACCGGCCCGCTCGACACCGGTGTCCTCGTGGCGGCCGTCCAGCAGGCCGTGCGCGAGACCGAAGCCCTCCATGTCCGCTTCACCGAGGCGCCGGACGGACGGCCGGTCCAGCGCGTGACGCGCCCGCGCTCCGTCCCCTTCCCCGTACGCGACCTGCGCCACGAGCCCGATCCGTACGGAAGCGCCCTCGACTGGATGCGCAAGGAGCTGTCCCGGCCCGTCGACCTGGCCGAGGGCGAGCTGTTCGACGGCGCCGTCCTGCGGATCGGCGACGACCGGCATCTGCTGTTCACGCGGGTGCATCACATCGCCCTCGACGGCTTCGGCATGACGCTCTTCTCGCGCCGCGTCGCGGACCTCTACGGCAGCCTGCTCGACGGCGACCCGATACCCGGAGGCGACTGGACCCCGCTGCGGGCCGTCCTCGACGAGGACCGGGCCTACCGCGCCTCACCGGAGTGGGAGGCCGACCGGCGATGGTGGCTCGGCCATATGGAAGGGCATCCGGAGTTCCTGAGCCTGGCCGCCCGCCCGGCCCCGGTGCCCGCCGCCTCGCTGCGGCTGACCAGCACCCTGTCCACGGCGGAGTTCGCCCAACTGCGTTCGGCCGCCCAGGACATGGGGCAGCGCTGGTCGCGGCTGGTCATCGCGGCGACCGCCGTCTTCGCCCACGCGATGACCGGCAGCCGGGACGTCGTCCTCAGCCTGCCGGTCACCGGGCGGGTCAGCGAGCAGAGTCGCCAGGTGCCCGGCATGTCGGCCAATGTGCTGCCGCTGCGGCTGTACGTCGACCCCGCCGCCCCCTTCACCGACCTGGCCGCCCGGGCTGACGAGGCGATCGCCCTCGTCCAGCGGCACCAGCGCTACCGGGGCGAACAGCTGCGCCGCGACCTCGGATACCCGCAGGACGGGCGGCGCTTCTTCGGGCCCGTGCTCAACATCCAGCGCTTCGCCTACGGTCTGCGCTTCGGCCCCGCCACCGCCACCGTGCACAACGTCCAGGCGCCGCCCTCGGAGGACCTGTCCCTGGTGGCGTACGACCGTGGCGACGGCCCGCTCACCATCGACGCCGACGCCAACCCGGCCAACCACACGCCGGAGTTGCTGCGCGACGCCAGCGACCGCTTCCTGCGGGTGCTGCGCCAGGCCGCCACCCGCCCCGGCCCGACCCCCGTGGCGCGGTACGCCGTCACCTCGGCCGCCGAGCGCGACCGCGTCCGTACGGCGGGCAGCGGGCAGCCGCAGCGGCACACCGACCCGGAGCGCACCGCGCTCACCTGGTTCGAGGACCATGTCACCGCCACGCCCGAGGCGTTCGCCGTGCGCGCGGCCGCCACCGGCGAACGGCTCACCTACCGGCAGCTGGACGACCGCGCCACCGCCCTCGCCGCCCGGCTGACCTCGGCGGGCGTCACCGCCGAGACACCCGTGGCCCTGCTCGTGGAGCGCTCGCCCGACCTCGTCGTCGCCGTGCTGGGCGTGGTCAAGGCGGGAGCCGCGTATCTGCCGCTGCACCGCGCGGACGGCACGAGCCGCCTGACCGCGATCGCCGCCGGAGCCGGGGCGCGGTTCCTGATCACCGACGCCACCACCCGGGACGACGACATCGCCGCGTCGTTCCGCGACCGGGGACACCACACCCTCGTCCTCGGCGACCAGCCGTCCGCCCCGCCGCCCTCCCCTCCGGTGACCGTGCGCCCGGATCACCTCGCCTGCGTGATGTACACCTCGGGCTCGACCGGCACCCCGAAGGGCGTCGCGATCACCCACGGCAATCTCGTACGGCTCGCCGCCGACCGCTGGTGGGACGAACGCGGCGCGGAGCGGGTGCTGCTGCACTCCCCGCACGCCTTCGACGCGCTCACCCTGGAACTGTGGGTGCCGCTGCTCACCGGCGGCGAGATCGTCATCGCCCCGCCGGGCCGCACCGACCTCAGCGTCCTGCGCGAAACCATCGCCACCCACCGGGTCACCGGACTGTGGCTGACGGCGGGCCTGTTCGCGGCGATCGCCGAGGAGGACCCCGACTGCCTCGCCGGGGTCCGCCAGGTGTGGACCGGCGGCGACGTGGTCGCGCCCGAGGCCGTACGGCGCGTCCGCTCCGTACCCCGCGCGCCCGCCGTCGTCAACGGCTACGGACCCACCGAGACCACCGTCTTCGCCACCCGCTACCCGGTGCACGACCTGCCCACGGACACCGCCTCGATCCCCATCGGCAGCGCGCTCGACGGCACCCATGCGCACCTCCTCGACGACGCGCTGCGCCCCGTCCCGCCCGGTGTCACCGGGGAGGTCTATCTCTCCGGCACCGGGCTCGCGCGGGGCTACCTCGGCGCGCCGCGCCGCACGGCGGAGCGGTTCGTGGCCTGCCCGTTCGGCCCGCCCGGCGCCCGCATGTACCGCACCGGAGACCTGGCGCGCTGGAACCCGGACGGGACCCTGGACTTCGCGGGCCGCGCCGACAGCCAGGTCAAACTGCGCGGCTTCCGGGTCGAACCCGGCGAGGTCGACGCCGCCCTGTGCCGCCACCCCGCCGTGACGCAGGCCGCCACCGTGCTCCGCGAGGACCGGCCGGGTGAGCGCAGGCTCGTGTCGTACGTCGTCACCGCGCCGCTGGAGGAGGGGGAGAGTGGTGCGGACGAGCTGGAGCGCCACGCCGCCGAGCACCTTCCGGCGTTCATGGTGCCCTCGGCGATCGTCCCCGTCGAACGGCTCCCCCTCACCCGCAACGGCAAGCTCGACCGCGCCGCCCTGCCCGCGCCACTCAACTCCCGGCCGGACGCGACGGAGGGCGACACCGCCACGGACCGGCCGCCCCGCACGCCCGCCGAGGAGACGCTCACCGCGCTCTTCCGCGACGTCCTGGGCGAGCAGCACATTCCGCCGGACACCGGCTTCTTCACCCTGGGCGGCGACAGCATCCTGGCGATCCACCTGGTCAGCCGGGCCCGGCGGGCAGGGCTCCCGCTCACCTCGCAGGACATCTTCCGCCACCCCACGGTCACGGCGCTGGCCGCGACCGTGGCCGACCGCTCCCCGCTGCCCACGGGCCCGGACGCCGCCGCCCCGGGCGACACGGACACCGGCGTCGACACCGACACCGATCCGGCGGTGGAGCCGACACCCGTGATGCACTGGCTGCGCGAACGCGGCGGGCCCGTCACCGGGTTCGCGCAGTCCATGGCGCTGCGTACCCCCGCCGCACTGGACCTGCCGAGGCTGCGCACCCTCCTCGACGGGCTGCTCGACCGCCACGACATGCTGCGCCTCCGCCTCTCCGCGCGGGACTCCTCCTGGGAGCTGCGGACCGAACCCGGCGGCCGGATCGCACTGGTACGCCACGACGCGTCCGGCCTGGACCCGCAGGCGCTGGAGGCCGCCGTACGGGAACACGCCGCGCGGGCCGGGGAGCGGCTGGACCCCGCCGAGGGGCGCGTCGTCCACGCGGAGTGGTTCGACGCCGGAGCCGACCGCCCCGGCACCCTCGTCCTCACCGTGCACCACCTCGCCGTCGACGGGGTGTCGTGGCGGATCCTGCTCGACGACCTGCGCGACGGCTGGCGCGCGCTGGCCGAGGGCCGGACCCCGGCACCGCCGCCGGTCGGCACGGGGTTCGGGCGGTGGAGCAGGGCGCTGGCGACACACGCCCGGGATGCCTCGGTGCTGGCCGAACTCCCGTACTGGACCCAGGTCGCCAACGCGGTCGGCCACCTCCAGGCGGAGTCGCGGCCGGAGCGGCCGGACCCGGCGCGGGACACCGAGGCCACCCGCCGTCACCACACCCGCACCCTCCCGGCCGCGCTGACCTCGGCCCTGGCGGAGCGGGCCACCGCCGCGTTCGGCGCCTCGCTCAACGACCTGCTGCTGACCGCGTTCGTCCGGGCCGTCGCGGACTGGCGGGGCGCGGGGGAGACGGGGCAGCAGCCGGGGGACACGGCCGTCGGGCTGGACCTGGAGGGACACGGCCGGGAGGAGTTCGCCGCCGGACTCGAACTGTCGCGTACGGTCGGCTGGTTCACCGTCATCCACCCGGTGCTGCTCGACGCGGGGGACGGGGAAACGCCCTGGGACGTGGCCGTGGCACGGGTCCGCGCCGCACTGCGCGACGTACCGGCCCATGGCCTCGGCTACGGCCTGCTGCGCCACCTCAACCCGGACACCGCCACCCGGCTGGCCGCACCGGCACCGCCCCGGATCGCCTTCAACTACCTCGGCCGCTTCGAGGCGGACGGCGAACGGGACTGGAGCCCGGACGGGAGCGTCCTCGCGTCCGGCGCGTCGCCGGAGCTGCCGTTGGCGCACGCCGTCGAACTCGACTCCGTCATCGTCGACCACCCCGAAGGCCCCCGGCTCACCGCCATGTGGTCCTGGGCCGGTCGCCTGCTGGACGACGCGCACATGGCGGACCTTGCCGGGCGCTGGTTCGAGCACCTCACGGCCCTGGCCGACGGTGCGGACGAGCGACCGGTGGCGCCCGCAGCGGACCGCGAGGGTTCCGTGGCAGACCGCGAGGGCGAGGCGTTGCCGCTGGCGCCGCTCGCCCAAGGGCTGCTGTTCCACTCCCAGTACGACCATGGCGAAGACGGCGGCGCCGACCCGTATCTCGTGCAGTTCGTCTTCGAGCTGACCGGCGAACTCGACGCCACCGCGCTGCGCGAGGCACTGCGCGCCCTGCTGCGCAGGCACCCGAACCTGGCCGCCGGATTCCGGCCGGACGACCTCGGCAGGCCCGTGCAGATGGTGCCGGACCACATCGACGTGCCGTGGCGGGAGGAGCGGGTGGCCTCCCGCGCGGAGGAGGACGCCTTCCTCGACCGGGACCGGCGGGTGCGGTTCGACCTCGCCCGGCCGCCCGCGCTGCGCGCCACTCTGCTGCGCGCCGCCGGTGGGCGGCACGTCTTTGTGCTGACGGCCCATCACATCCTCCTGGACGGCTGGTCCTGGCCGATCGCGGTCCGGGAGCTGTTCACCCTCTACGCGGGCGAAACGCCCCCGGCCGCCACGCCCTACCGCGCCTATCTGGACTGGCTCGCCACCCGCGACGCCGAGGCCGACGAGGCCGCGTGGCGCGGAGTCCTGACCGGGCTGGACGGCCCCACCCTGGTCGGTGGCGAGCGCGGCCGGGACAGCGCCGCACAGCACGGCCAGGCCGACGCCGAGCTGGACGCCGGAGTGACGGACGCGCTGCGGCAAGCGGCCCGTACCCACGGGCTGACCGTCAACACGCTCGTACGGCTCGGCTGGGCCATGCTGCTGGGCGCCCACACCGGCCGTGACGACGTCGTCTTCGGCGCCACGGTCTCCGGCCGCCCGCCCGAGCTGCCCGGCGTGGAGAACATCGTCGGCCTGCTCATCAACACCATCCCGGTCCGGGTCCGCCTCGACCCCTCCCGCACCGTCGAGGAGACGCTGCGCGCGCTGCGCGACCAGCAACTCGCCGTCGTCGAGCACCAGTACGCCGACCTCACCCGGCTGCAACGCCTGGCCGGACATGGCGAACTCTTCGACACTCTCGTCGTGTTCGAGAACTATCCCCTCGACGCCGATGTGCTGCGGGACGTCGCGCCCGGCATCGAGATCACCGGGCTGCGGGTGATGGACGGCACCCACTACCCGCTGTCGCTCATCGTCCTCCCCGGCGACGGAACGCGGCTGGGCCTGCGGCTCGACCACCACACCGGGGTCCTCGACGCGGACGCCGCCCGGCGCCTGCTCGACCGGCTCGGCGCACTGCTCGGCCGTATCGCCGCCACACCCGGCGCCCGGCTCGCCGACATCGGCCTGCTGCTGCCCGACGAGCGGACACCTCGGCCGCTGGCCGACGCCGAGCGGACACCGGACCGGGTCACCCTGCCCGCGCTGTTCGAGGCGCAGGCCGCGATGCGACCCGACGCCCCCGCGCTGACCGATGGCGAACGCACCCTCCGATATGGAGAGTTGAACGAACGGGCCAACCGCCTCGCGCGGGCGCTCGTGGCGCGCGGCGCGGGCCCCGGCCGTCTTGTCGCCCTCGCCCTGCCACGCGGCGCCGACCTGGTGACCGCCATCCTCGCCGTGCTCAAGTCCGGCGCGGGCTATGTGCCGCTGGACCCGGCCACCCCGCCCGAGCGCGTGCGCCATGTGCTCGGCGAGGCGAACCCGCCGCTGGCCGTGGCCACGTCCGACACCGCCGCCATGCTGCCGCCCGACCGGGACCGCATCCTGCTGGACGACCCCGGGACGGTCGCCGCCCTGGCCACCGGCCCGGCCGGTGACCTCGGCCGATGTACCGACCCGCACACCACCGCCTACGTCATCCACACCTCCGGCTCGACCGGCACCCCCAAGGGCGTCGTGGTCACGCACGACAATGTCGTACGGCTGCTGGACACCACCGATGAGCGGTTCGGCTTCGGCCCGGACGATGTGCACGCCCTGTTCCACTCGTACGCCTTCGACGTGTCCGTATGGGAGCTGTGGGCCGCGCTCGGCCGTGGCGGGCGGCTCGTCGTCGTACCGCACACCGTCAGCCGCTCGCCGCGCGAGATGTGGCGGCTGCTGGTGCGCGAGCGGGTCACCGCGCTGTGCCAGACGCCGTCCGCGTTCTACCAACTCGCCCAGGCGGAAGCCGACATGGCGCGGGCGGCCGACGGACCGCCCCGGCACGCGCTGCGCGTCGTGGTCTTCGCCGGGGAGGCGCTGGACCCGCGCCGGATCCGCCACTGGTATCCCGAGGGCCCCGGCATCCACGGCCGCCCCCGGCTGGTGAACATGTACGGCATCACCGAGACCACCGTGCACTCCACCTACGCCGAACTCACCGACCCGGCCGACACCCGCAGCGCCATCGGCGAACCGCTCGACGACCTGCGGCTGCACCTGCTCGACCACGCGCTACGGCCCGTCCCGCCCGGGTGTCCCGGCGAGATCTACCTCTCCGGCCCCGGTGTGACCCGTGGCTACCTGGGACGGTCGGCCCTGACCGCGACCCGTTTCGTGGCCGACCCCTTCGGCCCGCCCGGCGCCCGGATGTACCGCTCGGGAGACCTGGCGCGCCGGTGGCAGGACGGCACGCTGGAGTACCTGGGCCGCACCGACCAGCAGGTGAAGGTGCGCGGCTTCCGGATCGAACCGGGCGAGATCGAGGCCGTCCTGGAGCGCCACCCCGATGTCGTCCAGGCCGCCGTCATCGCCCAGGCCACCGAGACCGACGGCAACGCGGACGGCAGCGTACGGCTCGTGGCGTACACCGTCCCCGCCACCGCCGACACCCGCCTCGACCCCGCCGCGCTGCGCCAGCACACCGCCGACCACCTGCCCGGATACATGGTGCCCGGCTTCGTGGTGCCGATCGCCCGGCTGCCGCTGACCCGCAACGGCAAGCTCGACCGGCGCGCCCTGCCCGCACCCACCGAAGGGCTGCGGACCGGCGCCGGACGGGCGCCCGCCACCGAGCTGGAACGGTTCCTGTGCCGCGCCTTCGCCGAAACACTCGGCGTACCCGAAGTCGGCGTGGAGGACGGCTTCTTCGACCTCGGCGGCCACTCGCTGCTCGCCACCCAGCTCATCAACAAGATCCGGGCGGGCCTCGGCATCGACCTCGCCATCCGCACGCTGTTCGACGCGCCCACCGTGGCCGCGCTCGCCCCGCGCGTCACCGCGCAGCGCGAGCCCCGCCGGGCGCGGGCCGGACGTCCGGCGCAGCGCCCGCCACTGCGCCCCGGACTGCGGCCCGCCCGGGTCCCGCTGTCGTTCGCCCAGCGCCGCCTGTGGTTCCTCCACCACTTCGAGGAGGCCGGGCCGACGTACCACATGCCCTTCGCCTTCACGCTCCGCGGCCCGCTGGACACCGAGGCGCTGCGCGCCGCGCTCATGGACGTCCTGACGCGCCACGAGATCCTGCGCACCGTGGTGGAGGTCCACGACGGCGAGCCCTGGCAGCGCCCCACCACCCCCGCCGAACCGCCCTTCGAGACGGTGGTACTGGACGAGGCGGACGGGTACGGCGCCGACGAAGCGCGCCTCGTCGACCGGCTCGCCGCCGACGCCGCCCGCCCCTTCGACCTGGCCACGGAAGTGCCGCTGCGGGCGACGCTGTACGTGCTGGGCCCCGACCGCCACGTCCTGATGCTGCTGCCGCACCACATCGCGGCCGACGGCTGGTCGCTGACCCCGCTCACCCGCGATCTGTCGGCCGCCTACCGGGCCAGGGCCTCCGGTGCCGCCCCCGGCTGGGAGCCGCTGCCCGCGCAGTACGCGGACTACGCCCTCTGGCAGCGGGAGCTGTCCACCGACGCCGACGCCGCGTACTGGACGCGCGCCCTGAGCGGCATCCCGCAGGTGCTTCCTCTGCCCGCCGACCACCCGCGCCCGCCGACCACCTCGCACCGTGGCGGCACCGTCGAGCTGGCCCTGGACGCCGAACTCCACCGGGGGATCACCGCCCTCGCCCGCGAACACGAGGCAAGCGTGTTCATGGTGCTGCACGCCGCGCTCGGCGCCCTGCTGTCCGGGCTCGGCGCGGGCGAGGACATTCCGATCGGCACGGCGGTCGGCGGCCGCCATGATGCGGCACTGCACGACACCATCGGCTGCTTCGTCAACACACTCGCCCTGCGCACCGACCTGTCGGGAACGCCCTCCTTCGCCGAGCTGCTGCGCCGGGTGCGCACGTTCGATCTGGACGCCTTCGACCACCAGGAGCTGCCGTTCGAGCAGCTGGTGAAGCTGCTCAATCCGCCGCGCTCCACCGCGCACCACCCCGTCTTCCAGGTGATGCTGGCCTTCCAGGACACCGGGAACGCCGACATCGACCTGCCGGGAATCACCGCGCGGCAGGTGGCCGTGCACGGCGACCGGGCCCGGCTGGACCTGCTGTGGAGCCTGCGGCAGGAGTACGACGCGACCGGCGCGCCCGGGGGCATCACCGGGGTGCTGGAGTACAACGCCGACCTGTTCACCCGGGGGACGGCGGACGCGCTCAACGACCGGCTGGCCCGGCTGCTCCGCGCCGCCGTGGCCGACCCCGGCCGGGCCGTCGCGGACCTTCCCCTGCTCACGGAGGACGAGGAGCGGCGGACCGTCACCACCTGGAACGACACCGCACACGAGGTAGCCGGGCCGGGCGTGGTCGAGCTGTTCACGGCCCAGGCCCGCCGCACCCCGCACGCGCCCGCCCTGATCGGGGCCACCGAGACGCTGGACTTCCGGCAGCTCGCCGAACGCGTGGCCGACCTGGCCCGGACGCTACGGGACCGTGGCGCGGGCCCCGGCCGACTGGTCGCCGTAGGCCTGCCGCGTGACACCGGCCTGATCACGGGATGCCTGGCCGTGATGTCCACCGGCGCCGCCTATCTGCCGTACGACCCCGAGCTGCCGCCGGACCGGATCGCCGCCCTGCTCGCCGACGCCCGCCCCGCCCTGATCCTGCGCGCCCCGGACACCGGTGGCGCCCCGGACAGCGGTGGCGATCCGGACACCGGTGGCGATCCGTGGACACTCGCCACCTCACCCGACCCGGCCCTGCTCCCCGACGACGCCGCGTACGCGATCCACACCTCCGGCTCCACCGGCCACCCGAAGGCCGTCGTCGTGCCGCAGCGGGCGCTGGCCAACCTGCTGGCCACCATGCGCCACCGCCTCGGTGTCCACGAAGGCGACCGCGTCCTGGCCGCCGCCCCCGCCAACTTCGACATGTCGGTGCCCGAGTTGTTCCTCGGCCCCGTCACCGGCGCCGCCACCGTGGTCGCCGACTCCGCGACGCTCCGCGATCCGGACGCGCTGCTCGCCCTGCTGGCCAGGCACCGCGTCACGGTCATGCAGGCCACCCCCTCGCGGTGGCAGACCCTGGCCGAGCGGCGGCCGGAGGTGCTGCGCGGCATGCGCGCGGTGATCGGCGGCGAGGCCGTTCCCGGCCCGCTCGCGGAAACCCTCACCGACCTCGGCTGCCGCCTGTTCGCCTATTACGGCCCCACCGAGACCACCGTCTGGTCGGCCTGCCACCCCGTCACCGGCCCCCAGGAGCCCGGCGTACCCCTGGGGCGGCCGGTCGCCAACACGCGTGCGTACGTGCTGGGTCCCCGGATGCGGCCCGTGCCGCCCGGCGCCATCGGCGATCTGTACCTGGCGGGCACGGGCGTCGCCCACGGCTATCTGCACCGCCCGTCGCTCACCGCGCAGCGCTTCGTCCCCGACCCGTTCGGCCCGCCCGGCACCCTCATGTACCGCACCGGCGACCTGGCCTCGTGGCGGGCCGATGGCACGCTGCGCTTCCACGGCCGTGACGACGACCAGATCAAGCTGCGCGGCCATCGCGTCGAACTCGGCGAGATCGAGGCGGCGTTGGCCGCACACCCCGAGGTCGGGGCCGCCACGGTGGCGGTGTGGGACATGGGCCCGGAGGACCGGCGGCTGGTCGGCTACGTCGTCCCGCAGCCCGACGACGCCGACCTCGACCTCGACTCCGTGCGCGCACACCTGGCCGCGCGGCTGCCCGGCTATATGCTCCCGGCCCGCCTCCATACGCTCGACCACCTCCCGCTGACCCGCAACGGCAAGGTGGACCGGCGCGCACTGCCCGAGCCGGACTGGGGGAGCGACACCGGCAGCCGGGCGCCGGGCACGCTCCGGGAGGAGACGCTGTGCCGGTTGTTCGCCGAGGTGCTCGGCGTGGACCGGGTCGGCGCCACGGACAGCTTCTTCGCCCTGGGCGGCCACTCGCTGAGCGCCACCCGGCTCGCCACCCGCATCCGCGACATCCTCGGCCTGCGGCCCTCCATCCGCGACCTGTTCGAGGCGGCCACCCCGGCCACGCTCGCCGCGCGCCTCGACGACGGCACCCCCACCACCCGGGGCCACCTCATCGCGTACCGCGCCACCGGCGAGGCGGCGCCGGTGTTCTGTGTGCACCCCCTGAGCGGTATCGGCTGGCTGTACGCCGGGCTGCTGCACCACATCGACGGCGCCCATCCGCTCTACGCCCTGCGGGGTGAGGACCCCGGTGGCATCGGCGAACTGCCGTCCAGCATCGAGGAGATGGCCGAGCGGTACGTGGACGAGCTGCGCTCGGTACGCCCGCACGGCCCGTATCACCTGGTCGGCTGGTCGTTCGGCGGAGTCGTCGCCCACGCCATGGCCGTACGGCTGCGGGAGCTGGGCGTCGCACCGGGGCTGGTGTGCGTCGTGGACGCCCTGCCACCCACCGGAGACGGCGACGACGGCGGCGAGGCGCCCGGCGCACCCATCGACGAGGAGCGCATCCACCGCATCCTGGTCACCGCCGCGGGCCACGACGAGCGGCGATTCCCGCCCGGCGGGCTGGACTTCGCCACCGTCACCGCCCTGCTCCGCACCGAGGGCAGCGCGCTCGCCACCCTCACCGAGGAGGACATCGGCCGCATCGTCGCGGTGGCGAAGAACAACGCCCGGCTCCTGCGCGCCTACCGGCCTCCCGCCCTGGACGGCGACGCCGTCCACGTGGCCGCGGCCGGAAACCGCCCGGCGCTGGAGAAGGCGTGGCGCCCGCTGGTCACCGGCGCGCTCACGCTGCACGAAGTCGACAGCGACCACGAGCGGATCATGCAGCACCAGCACATCGGCGGCTTCGGCCACCTCCTCGCCGAAGAGCTGCGCCGCCACGACCGCACCGCCCGAGGGACGGAGAACGCATGACATCCGTGGCGCACGGAGCCCCGCTGGACACGACGGAACTGGCGCGCCGCTTCCGAGCGGAGCTGCTCGGGCTGGACGCGCTTCCGGCGGGCGCCCGCGTCGTCATCCGGCTGCCGCACGGCGAACCGCTGGCCGGGGCCCTGCTCACCTGCTTCGACCGGCGGCTGGTCGCCGTACCGCAACATCCGCGCACCTCCGACGCGGACCTGGCCGCCACCGTGCGGCGCGTGGAGGCCTCGGCCGTCATCGACACCTGCGCCGACCGAGCGCACCCGATCGGGCTGCGGATGCTTCCCGGGGCGCCCGCCGAGCCCGATCCGGGGGCGGCGGAGCTGGCGTTCATCATGTTCACCTCCGGCTCCACCGGCACTCCCAAGGGCGTGATGCTCAGCCGCCGCGCCGTCCTCGGCAACGCCGCCAAGACGGCGCGGCTGCACCGCTTCGCCCCCGACCGTCCGCACGGCACCTGCCTGCCGCTATACCACTGCAACGCGCTCGTGATGTCGCTCATCGGCGCCCACATCACCCACACCCCGCTGGTCCTGCACACCGCCTTTGACCCCGAACGCTATCTGCGCGACCTGGCGGCGGGCGGCGCCCGCACCGCCTCGATCGTCCCCGCCCTGCTCACGGAGCTGGTGGAGGCCGGTCCCGGCTGGCCGGACGGCCTGGACTACCTGATCACCGCGGCCGCCCCGCTCACCGGCGACCTCGCCCGCCGTTTCCACCAGCGCTACGGGCCCAGGCTCCGCCAGGGGTACGGGCTCACCGAAGCGGTCAACTTCAGCTTCACCATGCCCGAGCTGGGCGGCCAGGACTTCACGGCGCAGTACCTGGACCGCTTCCCGCCGGTCGGACTGCCGCTGCCCGACACGGACGTGCGGCTCGAATCCGGCGAAGTGTGGATCAGAACACCGGACATGATGGACGGCTACTGGCGCGACCCGGCCGCCACCGCCCAGGCCCTCACCCCCGACGGCTGGCTGCGCACCGGCGACCTCGGCGAGCTGCGCGACGGACTGCTCGTCCTGCGGGGCCGCACCAAGGAGCGCATCGACCGCGGTGGCGAGAAGCACTATCCGCTGGACGTGGAGCGGATGTGGCACGAGGCGGGCCTGCCCGGCCGGTTCGCCGCCGTCCCCGTCGCCGAGGCCGCTCTCGGCCATGAGGTCGGCCTCGTCGCCGACGGCCCTCCCGCCGACACCCTCGACGCGGTGCGCGCCGTGTGCGAGCGGTCCGCCGTACGCCCCGCAGCCGTGCGGTGGGGCGGCTTCCTCGCCACCGCCACCGGCAAACCGCAGCGCACCGCGATGGGCCGCACCCTGGCCGTACGGCGGATCTCCGCCGTCCGCTACGAACGGCTGCTGCGCTACGCCGCCGTCACGGCCCGTACCCTGCTCGGCACCGGCACCGGCACCGACACCGGCCCCGAATCCGCACCGGAGCTGCGCCGGGCGCTGCGCGCGATCGCGCCGTACGCCGCCGACGAGCCGGTCCCCACCGGCGAGGAGCCCGTCTTCGCCGCCTTCGACTTCCTGCGCGAACACGTGCGCGCGCACGGGGCCGGGACACCCCTGCCGGAAGCGGAGAAGGTCCGGTGGCGCGCTTATCTGCGGTCCCAGTGGCCTCTTTCGGAACACGCCGAACTCGCCGCCGAGATCCGCGCCGCCGAGATCCGCGCCACCGAGGGCGATACGACCGATAATCCCGATCCACCCCAGTTCGGGGTGTGGTGGGAGTCCGGTGGCGGCGGCCTGCGGCTGCTGGCACACGCCCCGACGGCCTCAACCACCGACGGCATGCCATGGGCGCTCGACTACCTGTGGCGCTGTCTCGCGGACGACCACGGGGCCGCCCGTGCCGACCGCTGGACCTGGGTGCGGCAGCCGCGCACCGGCCACCCGGCCGCGGTGGGCTTCTCCGTGCTGCGATCCGGCCGCCATGACCTGGGCGGCGTCGTATGGGATTCACAACCGAGGGAGTGACATGCGCAACCAGGACACCGAGCCCGCGCTGAAGATCGCCACGTGGGCGAAGAAGACGCTGAGCCCCGAGCACACCGGGCTGCACGTGGAACACGCCGCGCTGCCGGTCGAGGTGCACGGCACATCGTCGGCCAGCGGGCGCGAACTGGTGACCAACGACGACATCGGCGCCGATCTGATCCGGCTGCCCGCGGGCGCCGGATTCGTCCCGCACACCCACCCCGGCCACCACATCCTCACCATCGTGGCCGGAATCGGCACCATGACCTACGGCGGCCGCATCTACGAGACCCACGCCGGACAGACCCTCCTGATCGAAGGCGGCATCCCGCACGCGGTCGGCGCGATCACCGACCATGTGATCCTCGCCGTCGGCGCGCCGCACAAGCGGATCGGCGCGGACGACCGGATGATCCCGGTGGCGTACGAGGAGGTGGTGGCCGACGACGGCGAGCTGACCTGCCTGATCTGCGGGTCCACGGCCGGTCCGCCGCGCTTCCTGCACTCCGTGGGCTGTCCGCACTGTCCCTGTCGGACGTGTGCGGGCATGCCCGCCGAGCACGGCTAGACATCCCCTGAAGCCGGACCCGCCAGGAGGTGTCGCCGCGAGCCCGGTGGCCCGGCGACACCTCGAGGCCGAACCTCGTGGCTGATCAAAGGTGCAGGCGGGTTACCATATGAGCACCGCCTAGCTCGAAAGATGAACTTGTGACTGTCAACGAGGACTCGTTCACCAACTGGAACACCCGCGAGGAGATCGCGGAGTCGATGATCCCGATCATCGGGAAGCTGCACCGGGAGCGAGACGTCAACGTCCTGCTTCACAGCCGCTCCCTGGTGAACAAGTCGGTGGTCAGCATCCTCAAGACCCACCGGTTCGCCCGGCAGATCGCCGGTGACGAACTCTCGGTCACCGAGACGCTGCCGTTCCTGCAGGCCCTCACCACCCTCGATCTCGGCCCGTCCCAGATCGACATCGGCATGCTCGCCGCCACGTACAAGACCGACGACCGGGGTCTGTCGGTGGAGGAGTTCACCGCCGAGGCGGTGGCCGGTGCCACCGGTGCCAACAAGATCGAGCGCCGCGAGGGACGCGATGTCGTCCTCTACGGCTTCGGCCGCATCGGGCGGCTCGTGGCCCGTCTGCTCATCGAGAAGGCCGGGTCCGGCAACGGTCTGCGGCTGCGCGCCATCGTCGTCCGAGGAGGCGGCGGCCAGTCCGCCGACGACCTCGTCAAGCGCGCCTCGCTGCTGCGCCGTGACTCCATCCACGGCCAGTTCCAGGGCACCATCACGGTCGACGAGGAGAACAGCCGGATCGTCGCCAATGGCAACGAGATCAAGGTGATCTACTCCGACGACCCGACGTCGGTGGACTACACGGAGCATGGCATCAAGGACGCCATCCTCATCGACAACACCGGCAAGTGGCGCGACCGCGCGGGCCTGTCGAAGCACCTGCGCCCCGGCATCGCCAAGGTCGTCCTGACCGCGCCGGGCAAGGGCGACGTCCCCAACATCGTCCATGGCGTCAACCACAGCACCATCAAGCCGGACGAGCAGATCCTGTCCTGCGCGTCCTGCACCACCAACGCCATCGTCCCGCCGCTGAAGGCGATGGCGGACGAGTACGGCGTCGAGCGCGGCCACGTGGAGACCGTCCACTCGTTCACCAACGACCAGAACCTGCTGGACAACTACCACAACTCGGACCGCCGTGGCCGGTCGGCGCCGCTCAACATGGTCATCACCGAGACCGGTGCCGCCTCCGCCGTCGCCAAGGCGCTGCCCGACCTCAAGGCGAAGATCACCGGCAGCTCCATCCGGGTCCCGGTGCCGAACGTCTCGATCGCGATCCTCAACCTCCAGCTCGCGCGCGAGACCACCCGCGAGGAGGTCCTCGACCACCTCCGTGATGTGTCGCTGACCTCGCCGCTCAAGCGTCAGATCGACTTCATCAGCGCCCCGGACGCGGTGTCGAGCGACTTCATCGGCTCGCGCCACGCCTCGATCATCGACGCCGGTGCCACCAAGGTCGAGGGTGACAACGCGATCCTCTACCTCTGGTACGACAACGAGTTCGGCTACTCCTGCCAGGTCATCCGCGTCGTCCAGCATGTGTCCGGCGTGGAGTACCCGACCTACCCCGCCCCGGTGGTCTGATTCCGCCGCCCCCTTCGGGGGGTGGTGCCGAGCGCGGTGAGCCATGCGCGGATGGCCTCGGCTGTCGTCCGCGCATGCGTCTCGGTCATGCTCCAGTGGTCACCGGGCACGTCCACCGTGTCGTACGGCTCCAGCCAGGACGTACGCCACGCGTCGCCGTGTGCCTCCCGCCCGCCGTGGGTCCGCGTCTCGGGCAACCGCTCCGTGGCGCGGACCAGCAGGGTGGGAACACCGGTCGGCCCGGGGCGCCAGCCACGGGTCATGCGGGTGTAGGCCCCGAGCGCGGCCATGGCCATGTCGTCCACGGCCATGTCGAACCGCTCTCCCATCTCCAGGGGGACGCGGGCGGGCATGGCCAGCAGCCAGGGCTCGTCCTCGCGGTCGGGGGTCACGTGGTAGGTGTCCACGATGACGAGACCTGACGGCGGTGTGCCGGTCGGCGCGAGCCGGGCCGCCACCGAGTGCGCGGGGTAACCGCCCATCGAGTAGCCCAGCACGACGTACGGGCGGTCCCCGACCTGCTCTCGTACGGTGGCGGCGTGCAGGTCCACCAGGGTCTCCCAGTCACGCGGGACGGCGTCCCCGTGGGCGACGCCGGGGTGCTGGATCTCCAGGACGTCCCGCTCGCCGCCGAAGAAACCGGCCAGCGTCCGGTACCAGGGCCCGCCGGGACTGGGGGAGAAGCCCGGGAAGCAGACGAGGACGGCCTGTTCGGTACGTTCGTCACGGCTGGCCAGCCTCAGTGGCGCGAGCGCGTGCCGGGCACGGTCGGCACGGTCGAAGACGGGCAGGGCGAGCGAGGCGGTCGTCAGCAGGTGCATCGCCTGGACCACCTCCCCGGTCCGGCACACCCGCCGGTAGAGCGAGGCGAGAGCCTGTGGCGGGCGGGCCGGTGGCGCGTGCGGTGCCGGTGCGGCGGCCATCGGTTCTTCGGGCAGCGCGGGCAGCGCGGGCAGCGCGTGGCCCAGCTCCGTGAGCAGGTGGTCGGCCAGCTCCGCGACGCTGGGCCGGTCGAAGGTGACCGTCGCGGGCAACGGCAGACCGGTGAGCGTACTGAGCCGGTTGCGCAGCAGGACACCGGTGAGGGAGTCGAAGCCCAGCTCGCCGAAGTGGGCGCCGGGGTCCACGTCGGTCGCGTCCGGGTGGCCGAGAACCTGGGCGGCCTCCTCGCGGACCAGCGCCAGCAGGGCGGACGCCCGGTCGGCCCCGGACAGCGAGGCCAACTGGTCCCGCCAGCCAGCCGTGTTCGCGCCGTCGGCCACGGACCGGGCGGCCGGGCGGGGGCTGCGGATCAGCCCGCGAAGTGGCGGCGGGAGGGGCGACCCGGCGGTGCCGGTGGCCTGAGCGGGGGACAGCGGCAGTGGAGCCAGCACCGCTTCGCCCATGCCGAGCGCGGTGTCGAACATCGCGAGGCCCTGTTCGGCGGAGACCGGGCGGACCGGGCCGTGTCCGGCCCGGTCCGTGCGGGCCGCCATCCCGCCGTCCCTGTCCCTGTCCCTGTCCCTGTCCGCGTCGCCTTCCGTGTCCGCCCAGGGGCCCCAGACGAGGGAGAGCGCGGGCAGGCCGAGAGCCGCGCGGTGGAGTGCGAGCCCGTCCAGGAAGGCGTTCGCGGCGGCGTAGTTGCCCTGTCCGGCGTTGCCCAGCAGTCCGGCCGCCGAGGAGAACAGCACGAAGTGCGACAGCGGCAGATCCCGCGTCAGCTCGTGGAGATGCCAGGCCGCGTCCGCCTTGGGACGGAACACGGCCGCGATCCGCTCGGGCGTCTGCGCCTCCAGTACGCCGTCGTCCAGCACTCCGGCGGCGTGGACGACCGCGGTCAGGTCCGGCGCGTACCTCCCCACCACGGTGGCGAGCCGGTCGCGGTCGGCGGCGTCACACGCGATCACGTCCGCCCGCGCTCCCGTCTCTTCCAGCGCGGCCCGTAGCCGCCGCGCGCCCGGTGCCGCCGGGCCACGGCGGCTGATGAGCACCAGATGGCCGACCTGGTGACGGGTGGCCAGGTGCCGCGCCAGCAGCCCGCCGAGAGCCCCGGTGCCGCCGGTGATCAGAACGGTGCCGTGGAGCGGGGCCACGCTGGTGGGGGATGAGGCGGCGGTCAACCGGGGGACGCGTACGGTGCCTTCCCGGACGGCGAGCTGGGGTTCGCCCGTGGCGATGGCGGCGGGCAGCAGGCGCAGCGACTCCGGCCGCCCGTCCACGTCCACGACGGTGAGGCGGCCAGGAAACTCCGACTGGGCGGTGCGCAGCAGACCCCACACCGAGGCGGCGGCCAGGTCCGGCGACGGTGAGGCGGCGTCACGCGTCACCACGACCAGATCGGGTCCGGGGGCGGACAGCCTGGTCCGCAGCAGGTCCAGGGCGCGGGCGGTCAGGGCGTGTGCCTCCGCGACAGGCTCCCCGGAGGGGGCGGCGAGGGAGACGACGACCGGGCCCCCGCCGCCGACGGGAAGGACCTGGCCCACGCCCAGGTCGTCGGGCGCCGCGATGACCGGCGCGGGTACGTCCGGTCCGGGTACGTCCGGTCCGGCTGCGGCCGGGATATCCGTCCACCGGGTGCGGTACAGGGTTCCGGACGCCACGTTCCCGGCTTCCCGGAGCGGCCGGGTGGTGAGCGAGTCGATCCGGAGCACCGGTCGGCCCGTACGGTCGGCGAGGTCGACGGTGACCGTGTCCTCGCCGGTGGCGCGGATCCGCCCCCGTACGGCCGTGGCCCCGTCGGCGAACAGGGTCATGCCGCGCCAGGCGAAGGGCAGCCGGGCGCCGCCACCCTCGGGCGGCGCGGCGAGCAGCCGGGCGTGCAGGGCGGCGTCCAGCAGTGCGGGATGGATACCGTACCGCCGGGCGTCCGCGCCCACCGGCTCCTCCAACACCACCTCGGCGAACAGCTCCTCGTCCCGCCGCCACACGGCCGTCACCCCCTGGAAGGCGGGGCCGTACGCGTAACCGGCGTCCGCCAGCCGACGGTAGGCGCCGGTGAGGTCGACGGGTACGGCGTCCGGGGGCGGCCACGTCGTGGCGTCGGGTGCGAACTCACGGGACCCGGTGGCCGGGCCGAGCCGCCCGGTCGCGTGGTGGGTCCAGGCGCCGAGCGCACCGGAGTCCACGGGGCGGGAGTGCACGTCGGCCGGGCGGCGGCCGGACGCGTCCGGCTCTCCGAGGATCACCTGCGTCTCCACCGGATCGCCCGCGACGGGCAGGACCAGCGGGGCGAGCAGCGCGAGATCCTGCAGCACCTCCGTTCCGCACACGTCGCCCGCGTGGAGCACCAGCTCGGCGAACGCGGTACCGGGCAGCAGTACATGACCGGCGACGACGTGATCGAGCAGCCACGGCTGGTCCACCACGGACAGTCGGCCGGTGCACAGCAGACGCTCGGTGCCGGGCACGGTGGTCATCCGGTCCAGCAGCGGATGGCCGTCGTCCGGCGCGGGCACCGGACCGGTGGCGCCCGGCGCCGGACCGGCGGTGTCGGCCAGCCAGTAGCGCTTCCGCTGGAAGGGGTACGCCGGCAGCTCCACCCGCCGGGCACCGCTGCCCGCGAACACCCGCCGCCAGTCCACCGGCAGCCCGCGCACATGCAGTTGGGCCACGGCGTCCAGAGCCGTGGCCGGTTCCGGCGCGTCGGCCCGTACGGTGGCCGTGCACAGCGGGTCTTCTCCCGTTCCGGCCAGGGCCGCCATGGCCGCCGCGGTGAGCTGCGCGCCGGGCCCGATCTCCACGAAGGCGGTCACCCGCTCGTCGTGGGCCAGCCGGTGCACGACGTCACCGAAGCGCACCGCCTCACGGGCGTGCCGTACCCAGTAGGTGGCGGAGCGCATGTCGTCCCCGACGGCCGGACGCCCGGTGAGTGCCGACACGACGGGGACGCGCGGAGGCTGGTACGTCAACCGGGCGGCGACCCGGCCGAACGCGGCGAGCATCGGCTCCACCAGCGGCGAGTGGAAGGCGTGGGAGACCCGCAGCCGCGTGGTGCGGCGACCGCGCGCGGCGAACCGCGCCGCGACGGTGAGAACGGGCGCCTCCGTACCGGAGATGACGACCGATCGAGGAGCGTTCACGGCCGCGATGGCGACGCTGTCCGGGATATCAGCCAGCGCTTCCGCCACCTCCTCCTCGGAGGCGTCCAGGGCCACCATGGTGCCGCCCGTGGGTAGTTGGCGCATCAGCAGTCCCCGGGCGGCGACCAGCTCGACGGCGTCCGCTTCCGACAGGATGCCGCCGACGTGGGCAGCCGTCAGTTCACCGATGGAGTGCCCCGCCAGGAAATCGGGCCGCACACCCCAGGACTCCAGCAGCCGGAACAACCCCACCTCGAAGGCGAACAGGCCCGCCTGCGAGAAATCCGTCCGCTCCAGCAGGTCGGCGTCCCCGGTGCCCGGCTCGGCCCACAGCACGGTGCGCAGGGGACGCTCCAGACCGCCGCCTTCGTCGAACCGCTCGCACAGGGCGTCGAAAGCCCGGGCGAAGACGGGGAAGGCGGCGTGCAACTCCCTTCCCATGCCGTGTCGTTGAGCGCCCTGCCCGCTGAACATCAGGGCCAGCCGCCCGGCGGACACGGGCGTCGGGACGGGCCCGTCCGTGGCCAGCGTGTCCAGCGCGGTCAGCAGCACCGCACGGTCCGTGGTGGGCAGGGCCGCCCGGTGCGCGAGCGCGGCGCGCGTGGTGGCCAGGGAGAACGCCACGTCGGTCAGGTCTGTTTCGGGGTGTGAGCGCAATCGCGTCGCGATCTGCCCGGCCTGCGCGCGCAGCGCCCGCGGGCTCGCGGCGGAGAGCAGCAGCGGAGGCGACGACGGCACGCGGGCAGGGGCGCCGGGGAGCGGCCCGGGTGTGCCCGTGGCCCGGGCCGCGTCTTCCGGGGCGGCCTCCTCCACGATGACGTGCGCGTTGGTCCCGCTGATGCCGAACGCCGAGACCCCGGCCCGGCGTGGGCTGCCGGGCGCCGGATGCCACTCCTCCTCCCGGGTCAGCAGCCGTACGGCGCCCGACGACCAGTCCACCTGGGGCGACGGCTCGCCGGTGTGCAGGGTGCGGGGCAGCCGCCCGTGGCGCATGGCCAGGACGGTCTTGATGACCCCCGCGACCCCGGCGGCGGCCTGGCTGTGCCCGATGTTCGACTTCAGCGCGCCCAGCCACAGCGCCCGGCCGCCGGTCCGGCCGGGGCCGTAGGCGGCCATCAGCGCCCGGGCCTCGATGGGATCGCCGAGCGCGGTACCCGTGCCGTGGGCCTCGACGCCGTCGATGTCGGCCGGGGACAGTCCCGCGTTCGCCACGGCCTCCCGGATCACCCGCTCCTGGGCCGGGCCGCTGGGCGCCGTCAGCCCGTTGGACGGACCGTCGGAGTTGACGGCGGAGCCACGGAGGACGGCCAGTACGGGATGGCCGTTGCGGCGGGCGTCGGAGAGCCGTTCCAGCAGTACGAGACCCACTCCTTCACCCCACCCCGTGCCATCGGCCGCCGCCGAGAACGGCTTGCACCGGCCATCCGGCGCCAGGCCCCGCAGCCTGCTGAACGCGATGAACGGGCTGGGAGTCGCCATGACGGTGACGCCTCCGGCCATGGCCAGTGAGCACTCTCCGGACCGCAGCGCCCGCGCCGCCCAGTGCATCGCCACCAGCGACGAGGAGCAGGCGGTGTCCACGGTCACGGCGGGCCCGCGCAGGCCCAGGGTGTAGGCGACGCGGCCGGATGCCACGCTGCCCGCCGAGCCCAGCGCGAGGTGGCCCTCCAGTTCGTGCGGGCCGTGGTGGATGAACCGGCCGCCGTAGTCACCGTGCATGACCCCGGCGAAGACCCCGGTGTCGCTGCCGCGCAGATCTGCCGGGTCGATACCGGCCCGCTCCAGAAGCTCCCAGCCGGTCTCCAGCAGCAACCGCTGTTGCGGGTCCGTGGCCAGGGCCTCGCGCGGGGACATCCCGAAGAAGGCGGCGTCGAACTCGGCTGCCCGGCGCAGGAAGCCACCCCGCCGGGTGACGGAGGTGCCCAGCCGGTCCGGATCGGGGTCGAAGAGCCCCGTCGTCGCCCAGCCACGGTCGGTGGGGAAGTCCGAGGTCGCGTCCGTCCCCTTGGTGAGCAGCCGCCACAGGTCCTCCGGCGCGTTCACGTCCCCGGGGTAACGGCAGGCCATGGAGACGATGACCACCGGGTCCTCGCGCTCCTCGGCGGAGGTACGAGGCGTTACGACCGTCGCCGCCCCGGCCGTGTGCGCCGCGTGTGCCGTGTGCGCCGTACCTTCGCCGAACAGCGCGGTGAGCAGCTGGTCCGCCACATCGGCCGGTGTCGGCCGCTCGAACACCAGGGTCGCGGGCAGGTCGAGACCGGTCGCCGCGCCGAGCTGGTCCCGCAGCAGTACGCCGCCGAGGGAGGCGAGCCCGAGCGCGGTGAAGGGACGGTCCGGCTCCGGACCGGGTTCGGGGACGCCGGACACGCGGGCCGTGGCGTCGAGGACGAGGCGCAGCACGGCGTCGTACCTGCCGCCCGGAGGCAGCGGCAGCAGCCGTGTCCGCAGTGCGGCCGAGGCGGACTCGCGCGCCGTGGCCAGGCGCTCGGAGAGCTGTCGTACGAGGCCCGCCCGGAGGATCTTGCCTGAGGAGGTGCGGGGTACCGAGCCGGTCTCGTACACCTCGTCGGGCACCTTGAAGTCCGACAGCCGCTCCCGGCAGGCGGCCAGCGCCCGCCCGGTGTCGACACCGCCGGACCCGGGGACGGGGACGACGAAGGCGATGGGCACCTCGCCGAGTACATCGTGCGGCCTGCCGACGACGGCCGCGTCGGCGATGTCGGGGCAGCCGAGCAGGACCTCCTCCACCTCGGGCGGGTTGATGTTCTGGCCACCGCGGATGATCAGTTCCTTGAGACGGCCGGTGACCCGGATACCGGAGTGCGGCAGGCGGCGGCCGAGGTCCCCGGTGCGGTACCAGCCGTCGTGGAAGGCCCGGGCGGTGGCCTCGGGGCGGTTGTGGTAACCGAGCATCAGATTGGGGCCACGCACCCACAGCTCGCCCTCGCCGCCGTCGGCCACCTCGTCCCCGGTCGTGGGATCGGCCACCCGTACGTCGACGCCCGGCAGCGGCAGACCGTTGGAGTCGTCGGTGCGGAACCTGCCGAACCCATTGACGGTGATCTTCCCGCAGGCCTCGGTGGAGCCGTAGCCGTCGAACAGCGGCGCGCCCAGCAGTTCCTCGGCCTCCGCCCGCAGCGCCGGGGGACACGGAGCGCCCCCGGTGGCGCACAGGCGCAGGCCGGGCAGCGGCCGTACCCCCTTGCGTACGGTGTCCAGCAGCAGGTGGAAGGTGGCGGGCACGCCAGCCAGAATGGTGAACGGCCGCTCGGCGAGGGCCCGCGCGACGTTCGCGCCCCGGTCGAGGAGGTACGCGCTCGCTCCCACCGAGACCACCCCCAGCAGGCACAGCGAGTGGGCCATGGCGTGGTGCAGCGGCAGCGGCCACAGCAACCGGTCCTGCCGCTGGAGGCCGAACCGTGGCACGTAGCCCGCCGCCACCGACCACAGGGCGCCGCGCTGGCTGGAGACCACGCCCTTGCGCTCGCCGGTGGTGCCCGAGGTGTAGAGGATCCACGCCGGTTCGTCCAGACTGAGGTCGTCCCGGGGCGGGACGCCCGGATCCGTACCGGCCAGCGCCTCGAACAGGGCCGCTCCTGTGGGGGCATCGCCGGGTAAGCGGTCCGTGGCCGCCACTACGACCGTCACGCGCGGCGGGCCGTCCACGGGCCGGGCGATGCGCGGCAGCAGCGCCTCCTCGGTGATGATCGCGGTCGCGCCGCTGTCCTCGAGGAAGTACGCCAACTCCGCGTCCGTGGCCCGTGGATCGAGCGGCACCCCTACCGCCCCGGCCCGCAGCACCGCCAGGTAACTCTCCACCATCTCCACACGGTTGCCCAACGGGAGCGCCACCCGATCGCCGTGCCGCACACCGAGCCGCGCCAGGTGGCCCGCCAGCCGTCCGGTACGTTCCTCCAGCGCCGCGTACGTCACCGCCCGCCGGGAGTCCTCGAACGCTGTGCTGCCCCCCGCCCGCCTCGCGTGCTCCGCCAGGACGCCGGGCAACGCACGGATGAACTCCCCACGAACCTCCGCCATCCCCACTCCTCCTGCTGAAACGGGCGCAATGTGACTTACGCACCGTACCCGGCGGAGTGGGGGAATTAGCGTCAGCGGCGGCGCAGCGGGTCGATCGACTCCAGCGTCGGCACCACCGGCTTGATGGTCCCGTCGGCCGCGAACTCCATGCGGTCGAGGGTGGTTTCCCGGTGCGTACCGTCGCCGCCCGCCGTGCCGGGGCCGCCCACGGCGAACCGGTGGTAGGCCATGTACCACTTGTCCGTGCCGGGGACGTTGACCACGGAGTGGTGGCCCGGGCCCTTGATCCCGTAGTCGAGGCGCTTGGAGAGGATCGTGCCCCGCTTGGTCCACGGCCCCATCGGCGACGCGCCGGTGGCGTACGCGACGTGGTAGTTCTCGCTGCCGGTGTCGTCCTCGGACCACATCAGGTAGTAGGTGCCCTTGCGTTTGACCACGAAGGAGCCCTCCCGGAAGTTGTCCGGGGTGAACTTCCGCATCTTCGCGGGGGCGTACGACGTCATGTCGTCGTTCAGCGGCACCCCATACGCCTGGCCGTTGCCCCAGTACAGATAGGCCTGGCCGTCATCGTCGGTGAACACCGACGGATCGATCATCTGGCCTTCCAGCTGGCCCTTGGGCACCAGCGGCTTGCCCAGGGCGTCCTTGAAGGGCCCGGCGGGGGAGTCGGCCACCGCGACACCGACCTGCTGTTCGGCGCAGAAGTAGAAGTAGTACTTGCCGTCGCGCTCGGCCATCGCGGGCGCCCACGCGTACTTGTCCGCCCAGCTCACATCCGGGCCGAGGTCCAGGATCACCCCGTGGTCCTTCCAGTGGACCAGGTCCTTCGAGGAGTAGGCCTTGAACTTGGTGCCGCCCCAGCCACGGAAGCCGTCCGTCGTGGGATAGATCCAGTAGCGGCCGTCGGCGTACTGGATGTCCGGGTCGGCGTTCAGTCCGGGCAGGATGGGGCTGCGCATCGGCACGGCCTCGACGGTCCAGTCACGCGTCGTGCCGTCGGCGGACGTCAGCGTGTACGTCCGGGGCTTGCGGAAGTCCCGCCGGGTGCCCGAGGGCGGGCTGAGGGTGGCCCCGGCCGGGAGCGCGAAACGGGGCGCCAGCCGCCGCAGATCGGCCTTCGGGTCCATCGGCAGGACGGCCTTGCGGCTCGCCTCGGTGACGATGGCGTACCCCTTCTGGCCCTTCGCCGTGACATCGGCGGGCGCGGCCTCGGACGCGGGGTAGGTGCGCAGCAGCCGGTCGTACTCGGCCTGGGTCACGGGCAGCACCGTGCCGTGCCGGGGGCTGGCGGGCAGCTGGTAGTTCGTGGACGGAGTCCACTTGCCCGAGCTGAGGTCGGTGGTCTCGAAGGGGATGTAGCCACGGCCGCCGAACTCGTCGATGAACAGATACCACTTGTTCTCGGTGTTCGACTTGAAGATGGTCGGGCCCTCGCCGCGGTCGATCGCCTCCTTGCCGATGCAGTCGGAGACGAAGTCGTACGAGGTGTCCGTCAGTGAGGTGGACTTCTCCGCCGTGATGAATTTCGAGCAGGGCGTGCCGGAGGAGGGATCGCGCTCGTCCTTGGTGAAGCGGTAGTAGGCGCCCTTGTCCTTGATGACGGTGGAGTCGATGACCGAGTAGCCGGGGTCGTTCCACACCTTGGGCTCGCTGAAGGTGCGGAAGTCCTTCGTGGTCGCGTACAGCATCTTGTTGTACGTCGAGCCCGTGTGGTTCGGGTCGTCCTCGGCGTAGAGCTTCGACGCCCAGAAGACGACGTACTCACCGAGCTTCTCGTCGTAGTACGCCTCGGGCGCCCAGGTGTTGCCCGCGGTGTCCGGGGACACCTTGACGAGGCGCTGGTCGGTCCAGTTGACGAGGTCCTTCGACTCCCACACCATGATCGACTTGCTGCCGGTGCGCTGCACCTGGTCCCAGCTGCCGCTGCTGTTCTTGTACATCCGCAGATCGGTGGCGATCAGAAAGAATTTGTCGCCCTTGGGGGAGCGGATGACGAAGGGGTCGCGCAGGCCCTTCTCGCCGAGGCTGGAGGTGAGGACGGGCTTCCCGGCGTTCAACTCCCGCCAGTGCAGCGGGTCGTTGCCACGGCTGAGCGCCATCCGTATCTGTTCGCCGTCGGCGGTGCCCTCACCGGTGAAGTAGGTAAAGACATACCCGGCGTACTCGGGCTTTGACCGTGCTTCGGACTCCGCTCCGCTCAGCGCGGGGCTGGGCGGAGCGGTGAAGATGCTCGTCACCAGCGTGAGCAGGGCGAGCAGTGGCACAAGGAGCATGCGGGTTGAGCGGGGACCCATGACACATCCTGTGGGAGTCTGGTGCATTCTGTTGTGGTTGCACCGGAGTGTGTCCAGTGGGGACCCGGTGCGTCAACGGTGTGTGGCCCCCTCGGCCCGAGCGAAAGTTTCGACGCCCCCTCAGCCCGCCGACGTACCGCCGAGGCCCACCGGGGCAGCGTCGACGGCCGGTGGCAGCCGCCGCCACTTGCCCCGGTGGGCGTGCTCCAGCAGGACCGGATCGTCCCCCACCACGACGGGGTGCCCCACCTGGCGCAGCAGGTCCAGGTCGGAGGCGTGGTCCCCGTACGCGTGGCAGTCCTCGGCGCGCAGTTCCCGCTCCCGCAGCACCCCGGCCACCGCCTCGGCCTTCCCCGCCCCGATCCGTACCTCGTGGACCTCGCCGGTGTAGCTGCCGCCGGAGACCTCCGGCACCGTGCCGAGCGCGATGTGCGCGCCCGTGTACCGGGCGATCGGGTCCAGTACGGCCGAGAAGGAGCCGGAGACCAGGACCACCAGATCGCCCCGCTCCTTGTGCACCCGCAGGGCCAGCAGCGCCGGGGGATGGAACAGCCCCCCGGCTGTCATCCCGTCGTCGAACCACTGCTGCCCGGCGGCGGCCACCTCGGCCACCCGGTGGCCCGCGAACAGCCCGTAGTAGGCGCGGTTGGACGCCGCCCGGCCACCGGGGCCCGCCGCGATGTCCCGCAGGGAGGACACCGCGTCGTCGGCCGCCGAGTCGGGGCGGCCGAGCCAGCGGTAGTAGTCGCGGAGGAACGAGAGCATGCTCTTGCGCGTGATCAGCGTCTCGTCGACGTCGAAGAACGCGGCGCCGCGCGCCGTGGTCGCCTGGGCCGGGGTCATCGCGAAGTTCCTTTTCTGCCGGAGCGTTTCCCGGTCGCGGAGGCCGCCGCCCCCGCGACCGGGATGTGGCGGATCAGTAGCGGGACCCCACCGGGTCCGGTACGGCGTCCAGCTCGGCCAGGTCCGCGTCGCTCAGGCGGATCGCGGCGGCGCCGGTGTTCTCCTTCAGATAGCGGGAGTTCTTGGTGCCGGGGATCGGCACGACGTGTTCTCCCTGGGCGAGGGTCCAGGCGATGGCGACCTGGGCGGGCGTGGCGCCGTGCCGGGCGGCGACCGTACGGACCACCTCGACGATGCGGGCGTTGGCCGCCAGCGCGTCGTCCTGGAAACGGGCGTTGGTCTTGCGGAAGTCGCTGTCCTCGAACTGGTCGGGGCTGACGTACGCGCCGCTGAGGAAGCCCCGGCCGAGCGGGGAGAACGGGACGAAGGTGACGTCGTTCTCGGCGCACCAGCCGACCAGGTTCTCCGCGCTGGGCAGCCCCTCCAGCTCGTCACCGGGGCGGCCGAGCGGGCCACGGGTCCACAGCGACAGCTCCGACTGGATGGCGGCGACCGGGTGCTGCCGATGTGCCTCGGCGGCCTGCGCGATGCTCACCTCCGACAGCCCGAGCCGCCGCACCGTGCCCGCGGCGACGAGGTCGGCCATGGCGCCCCACGTGTCGGCGAGCGGCACCTCGGGGTCGACCCGGTGCAGATAGAGCAGGTCGATCACATCGGTGTCCAGGCGGGCGAGGCTCGCCTCGACCGCCGCCCGCACCTGCGCGGGGCTGCCGTCGCGGTGCATGGCGCGGGTGGCCAGATCGTCCACCACAAGACCGCACTTGGTGGCCAGCACCACGTCGTCGCGGCGCCCGGCGAGGGCCCGGCCGAGCAGCCGCTCGTTGTGCCCGTCCCCGTACACGTCCGAGGTGTCGAGGAAGGTCACGCCGAGGTCGAGGGCCTCGGCGATGACCCCGACCGAGGTGTCGTCGTTCCGCTGCCCCTCGGCGTACCCCCAGCTCATGCCCATGCAGCCGAGGCCGATGGCGCCGATGGAGGGCCCGCTGGCGCCGAGCTTGCGCTGTTCCATGTGTGTCCTTGTCTCCTTCGATCTGTGGTGCTCAGGCCGCTTCTTCGGGCCGGGTCGCGCCGACGCGGGCGAGGACCGCGCGCAGCCGCGCCACGTCGAGGTGCGGCTCGATGGCGGCGATGTGGCCGTCGGGGCGTACCACGACGGCGCGCGGGCGGGTGCCGAGGAATTCCTTCAGCGCCGACCAGGCCGACACGTCCCGCACCGGGTGGTGCGGGGCGAGTGCCGTGCGCAGGGACTCGACCCGCTCCTGCCACCGCACGCCACGGGCGCCGCCCGACCAGGTCAGTACGGTGAAACGGTCGTCGGCGATGGCGGGCCACGGCCCCTGCTCGCCGTCCTCGTACCCGCCGGAGTACCCGTCGGACACGAAGACGGGAAGGCGTTCCCCGACGCCCAGCGGCTTGCGCCGCCAGCGTATGTCGGCCTTCACATCCTCCCGGTCGGAAGCGTAGTTGACACTGGTCTGGCTCATCAGCGGTGTCACCAGCCGCTGGAACGCGCCGGTCACCTTCGCCCCGCGCACCAGCGCGTCGCGCAGGGCCACCTTCGCGGGCTGCTGCACCAGCCCCCACGAGGTCTGCTTGGCGGTCACCAGGGACACCCGCTCGGCGGAGTGGCGGCGCTCGCGGTCGTACGTGTCCAGGACGCGGGCGTCGACGGTTCCCCGCGTCACGCCGCCCAGCTTCCAGGCGAGGTTGACCGCGTCCTGGATACCGGTGTTCATGCCCTGCGAGCCCGCCGCGCTGAAGATGTGCGCCGCGTCGCCCACCAGGAAGCAGCGGCCCGCGCGGAACGCCGCGGCGGTCCTGCGGCGCGCCCGGAAAACGGTCGTCCACTTCAACTCGCCGAGCTTGGCGGGGAAGGGCACGACCCGGTCCAGGTTCTCCTGGAACAGCTCGCGCGGCGGCTCGTCCTCGTCGTTCCACACCGGGACGCTGCACGCCACGCGGAACGTGCCGTCGCCGAACGGCGCGAGGCCCATGGCGCCGCCCGCGTTGTAGCAGTACACCATCTCGTCCGGGGGCAGCGGGCCGTCGAGCGGACCGTCACCGATGGCGAACAGCACATCGGCGCCCTGCCCCTGGAACTCGATGCCCAGCTCCTTGCGCACGGTGCTGTGCGAGCCGTCGGCGCCGATGAGCCAGTCGGCGCGTACCCGCTCCTCCGTGCCGTCCGGGTGGCGGAGCGTCGCCACCGGCCGGTCGCCGGAGTTGTCCAAGGCCACCAGGGCGGTTTCCGACTCGACCCGGCCGCCCAGCTCCACCAGCCGCTTGCGGATGACGTCCTCGGTCTTCCACTGCGGGGTGCACAGCCCGAACGGGTACGGGGTGTCGTGCAGGCGGCTCATCTCGATGGCGCCCAGGCGGCTGCTGCCGGAGTAGTACGACACCGCGTCGATGTGCTTGCCGGTCCGGGACAGTTCCTCGGCGACCCCGATGCGGCGCAGCAGCTCCAGACTGCGCGGCCACATGATGACGGCCCGGGAGTGAATGGTGGTGCTGGGCGCCGCGTCGACGATCCGTACCGGGATGTCCTGGCGCAGCAGATCGCAGGCGATCACCATGCCGACCGGTCCCGCGCCCACCACCAGGACCGGGTCGGGGCCGTTCGTGCTGTGCTGTGCGGGGGTCATGCCCCCTCCTTCCTGTCACTGCTGCTGTCGCTGTTTCGAGCGTCGTCCGCCGGGGCGCCCACAGGCCGCCTGACGACCGCGCACGACCAGGTGAATCCGCCCCCGGCGCTGAGCACCACGGCCACCTCGCCAGGGGAGAGCCGCCACCGGCCGGGCCCGGCCAGCAGCGCGAGGTTGGCGAGGATGTCCCCCGCGCCCAGATGGCCGGTGTCGTGCCCCACGTCCCAGGCGGGCGCCGAGGTGACCAGCGCGACGGCCGGGGTGTACGCGGCGCTCAGCGCCGTATGGCCCAGGCGCGGCAGGAGTACACCGCGCAGGGCCGGGTCGTCCGGGGACACGCCCGCGTCGTACAGGGCCGCCCGGATCACCGAAGGCACCCGCTGCTGCACGACCTTGGCGAAGTGCTCCTTGCCGTTGTCCTCCAGGAACGCCTTCTTGGTGCGGCGGATGTCCACCACCGGGCTGTGCTCGCGCGGCGCCGGGCTGAAGGTGTCACGGCCGCGGTGCATCGTCTCCATGGCGGGCGCCGCGGCGGTGACCAGGGACAGCAGCTCAAGTGTCTGCTCCGGGTCCTGCTCCGGGTCCTGCTCCGGCGCGGTGGCGCGCAGCACGGCGGCCGTGGCGCCGTCGCCGTACCAGAGGCCGTAGTCGCCGCGCCAGCGGTCGAACCCGGGCGCGCAGAAGCGGTCGGCCGTGGTGACCACGGCGGCGCCCGTCGCCGGGTCGGCCCGGAGCCGTGCGGCGGCGAGTTCGAGCGCGGCGGCACCGCCGTTGCACATCTGCTGCACACCGACCGGCACCGCGTCGAGGGCGCCCGCGCCGTGGGCGATGTAGTGGGCGGGCGACCAGAAGTCATGGCCCTGGTGGTACGTCCAGGCGTGGGCCAGCAGGCCCACGTCCCGTGGGTCGTCGCCCGCCAGCTCCAGCGCACGCCGCGCGGCCCGGACGGCCATCTCCGGCGCCGCCTCGGTACGGGACACCGGCAGCCGCCGGTAGCCGGTCGCCGCCACGTCCTCCGGCTTCAGCCGCCCGGCGCGCACGGCCTCGTCCGGTGTCTCGACGGTGGCCGGGAGCCACGTCGCGGCGGCGCTCAGATACAGCGGTCCGTCGAGCTTCACGGCGCGTCCTCGCGGGTGAGCGTGATGTCCGCCTCGGCGACGAGCTGTTCGTCCTGCTCGAAGGCGATGTTCAGGCTCAGCTCCGCGCCCGTGTCCGGCTCGTGGCCGGACGGCGGGCGGGCGGTCAGCAGCAGCGGGCTGTCCAGCTCCGCGTACGTCTGGAAGGACGAGGCCAGCTCGGTCAGCGCCCACGCGCCTTCCGGAGCACCGGCGCGTTCGGCGGCGTACAGGACGCCGAGCTGACGGGCCGCCTCCATCAGGACCATGCCGGGGAAGTGGTCCAGCGGGTGGTCGAAGAGGCTGGGGTGCTCACCTGCCGGGCGCAGCCGGGCGGTGGCGCTGTCGGCCCCGGTCACCGCGTCGAGCAGCACCACGTTCTCCGCCCGGCCGCGCCCGACCCGGCCCGGCGCCACCGGTGTGCCGTCCCGCAGCTGGCGGAACGCGTCCGAGGTGGGCGGTGTGCTGCCACGCCGCCGGGTGCGCATCGCCGCGTACGTACCGCCGGGCATATAGGCCGCGCGCAGCGACACATCGCCGAGGTACCGACCGGCCACGGACAGCCGCATCACGTACGTCGTCGCGAGGAGCGTGCCGTCCCGCCACCGGCTGTCGCGCGTGGTCACGTCCATGATGAGTTCCGCGGGCCCGGGGCCGATGCGGGCGGTGGCCGCGCCGGGCAGCCGCATCGACCACGACTGCAGAATGAAAACGGTGTCGCGCGGTGCTCCGAAATGCGCGTGCACCGCATGGGTTTCCGCCTGTCGGCAGCATTCGAGCAGCAGCAGCGGGTCAATCGGGGACGGACCCGTGTGATCGGTGTAATAGGCGTGCGACGGGGGTATTTGGGCGGCAGCCACGAAATGCCCGTCCGTCACTTTCCTGCTGTCGGTGAGAAACAGCTCGGACAACGCCTCCCGGTGCACCAGGTCCTTGGGGACGGTGCGGGAGAAGTCGAGGTCCGGCACGATGGCTCGTGCGTCGGCCGCTTCGGTGGCCACTGTCACGCCTGTCCCCTTTCCCTCGAGGTCGTGGGGTGTTTCGGCACGGCAACCATGCTGGCTGGGCCCGCTACCGGCCCGCTCACGTCCCTCTCACGCCGCGAATGAGCCGACCGTGAGTGCCTTCTGTGCCGTACGTGAGAACGCCTCAAGCGGCGGCCTGCAGCATGAATTCCCGGAAACGCCGCACAGTCGGCGAGGCGGGCCAGAAGGGAAAGCATCGATGGACTTTTTCCTTGTTGACGGCGCATTCACGCAGGTGTTTCGCGCCATAGGTACTGGGAGCGCCGGGTGAACCGCGCGGCGGTTCTCGCGGGGCTCGGGACCTGGCTGCCGGAGAACGTCGTCACCAACGACGAACTGGCCCGCCGGCTCGACACCTCCGACGAGTGGATCCGCACCCGCACCGGAATCCGGCAGCGCCATGTCATCGGCCCCGGGCAGTCCACCGGAGACCTCGCCGTGGAGGCCGGGCGGCGCGCGCTGAAGTCGGCGGGCACCGAACAGGCCGACATGGTCATGGTGGCCACCAGTACCCCGGACCGGCCGTGCCCGGCCACCGCGCCGGACGTGGCGAGCAGGCTCGGGCTCACCGGTGTCCCCGCCTTCGACATCGCGGCCGTGTGCACCGGCTTCGTCTATGCCCTGGGCATGGCCGCCTCCGTCATCGCCTCCGGTGCGGCGGGCAGCGTGCTGGTCATCGGCGCGGATACCTTCTCCACCATTCTCGACCCCGAGGACCGCACCACCCGCGCGGTGTTCGGCGACGGTGCGGGCGCCGTCCTGCTGCGCCCCGGCGACCCCGGGGAGCCGGGTGCCCTCGGCGGACTCGACCTCGGCAGCGACGGCAGCCGCAGCGAACTCATCGAGGTCCCGGCGGGCGGTTCGCGGCAGAAGGCGTCGGGCCTGTCCGCGCAGGAGGTCGGGGCCTACTTCACCATGCGGGGTCGGGCCGTGTTCTCCGAGGCGGTCCGCAGGATGACCACCTCGGTCGAAACGGCCGCGCAGCGCCTCGGCTGGGCCCTGGGCGATGTCGACCGCGTCGTCCTGCACCAGGCCAACGCCCGCATCCTGGCGGCCGTCGCGGACCGTATGGGACTGCCCGTGCGGCGGTTCGTCTCCAACATCGGGCGGGTCGGCAACACCGTCGCCGCCTCCATTCCGCTCGCCCTCGCCGACGGCGTCATCGAGGGCGAGCTGCGCCCCGGGCAGCGCGTCGTCCTCGGCGGCTTCGGCGGCGGCCTCACCTGGGGCGCGCTCGGGCTGCGCTGGCCCGACATCACCCCTGTCTGAACCCCTGTCTGATCTCGCATCGGCAACTCACCACTGAAAGAAGGAGTTTCACCATGCATGCGATCGAAGAGCGCGTCACCGGCATCCTCTCCGGACAGTTCAAGCTCAAGAAGGAGATCATCACCCCCGAGGTGACCTTCCAGAACCTGTCGTTCGACTCCCTGGTGCTCATCGAGCTGAGCCTCGTCCTGGAGAAGGAGTTCCAGGTGGTGATCGACGAGGGCGACCTCACCGACCAGCACACCGTGCGCCAGCTGGCCGAACTCCTCACCGACAAGGGCGCGGTGGCCTGATGGCCGACGGCATAGCGGTCACCGGACTCGGGCTGGTGACACCGGCCGGATCCGGTGTCGCGGAGAACTGGGACGCGCTGCTCACCGGCCGCTCCCGTGCCACCAGGGATCCGTCCCTGGACGGCATGCCCGTCGATTTCACCGCCCGTGTCCCCGGCTTCGACGCCGGTGAACTGCTGGGCGGCTTCGCCTCCTGGCAGCTGAGCCGTTTCGTCCAGCTGGCCATCGTCGCCTCCCGCAGGGCGATCGAGGACGCCGGATGGGACCGGGACAGCTGGGACGGCACCCGGGTGGGCGTCGTCCTCGGCAACTCCCTCGGCGGCGCGGCCACCTTCGAGGAGCAGTACCAGGAGCTGCGCGACGGGGGCCCCGGCCGGGTCTCCCCGCTGATGATCACGAAGTACATGCCGAACATGCTCGCCGGGTACGTGGCGATCGACTGCGGCGCCACCGGCCCCGGCCTGGTGACGGCCACCGCCTGCGCCTCCGGCGCCACCGCCGTCGGCACCGCCCGCGACCTGCTGCGATCGGGGGTGTGCGACATCGTGCTGGCCGGGGCCAGCGAGTCCGCGCTGACCCCGACCGTGCTGGCGGGGCTGACCAAGATGGGCGCGCTGTCCAAGAGCCGGGACGCCCCCGAACACGCCGCCCGCCCCTTCGACGCGGAACGGGACGGCTTCGTGGCGGCCGAGGCCGCCGGGATCCTCGTCCTCGAACGCGCCGAGGACGCCCGCGCACGCGGCGCCACGGTGCGTGCGGTCGTACGGGGCTACGGCGCCACCTCGGACGCCCACCACGCCACCGCGCCCGACCCGGAGGGGCGGGGCATCGAACGGTCGCTGCGGGAGGCGCTGGCCGACGCCGACGTGGCGGCGCGCGACATCGGCCACGTCAACGCCCACGGCACGGCCACCGCCATGAACGATGTGATCGAGGGGCGGATGCTGCGCCGGGTCCTCGGCGAGGGGCCCGCCGTGACCTCCACGAAGGGTGTCACCGGCCACGCCCTCGCGGCGGCCGGGGCCATCGAGGCGGCGTACACCGTGCTGGCCGTGCAGCACGGCACCGTACCGCCGACCGCCAACCTCAAGAACCAGGATCCGGAGATCGACCTGGACATTGTCACGGGGGAGCCGCGCCGCACCCGTATCGAGGCGGCCGTCAGCACCTCGCTCGGGTTCGGCGGCCACAACGCCGCGCTCGTCGTCACGCCCGCGTGACGACGAGCGCGGGAAGGGAGGGGAAACGATGAACCGTTCGGTCTTCGTCACCGGCGGCAACCGGGGCATCGGCGCGGCCGTCGCCGCCGCCTTCGCGGCCGATGGCGACAGGGTCGCCGTCAGCCACCGCTCGGGCAGCCCGCCGGACGGGGTGCTCGGCGTCCACGCGGATGTCACGGTGCCCGGGGAGGTGGAAAAGGCGCTGCGCGAGGCGGAGGCGGCGCACGGCCCGGTGGAGGTCGTGGTGGCCAACGCCGGGATCACCCGGGACCGGCCCGCGCTGCGGATGTCGGACGAGCAGTTCGAGGAGGTGCTCTCCACCAACCTCACGGGCGCGTTCGCCACCGTCAGGGCCGCGCTCACCAGCATGCTCCCGGCCCGGCGCGGCCGGGTGGTGCTCATCTCGTCGGCGCTGGGCTTCCTCGGCTCGCCGGGGCAGACCAACTACGCCTCGGCCAAGGCCGGTCTGGTGGGCATGGCCCGCTCCCTCGCGTGGGAGCTGGGCGACCGTGGCATCACGGTGAACGTGGTGGCGCCCGGCATCATCGAGACCGATATGACGGCGCCGCTGTCCGACCGCCGCATGGCGGACCTGATGCGGATGACCCCGCTCGGCCGCCCGGGCAGGCCCGAGGAGGTCGTGGCCGCCGTGCGCTTCCTGGCGAGCGAGCAGGCGAGTTACATCACCGGAGCGGTCCTGCCGGTCGGCGGAGGGATCGGCATGGGCCTCTGACGATGAACCCCGGGGCCCGGTACGGACACCCGCCCGTACCGGGCCCCTTCCTCAACCCACCCCAGGAGGCGGACCACCATGTTCCCGAGCCCGCGACCGACCACCGGCGGCGGCTGGACGGCCGGTCTGCGTCCCGCGCGTCCCGCCCCGGCCGCCCGGATCGTCGTCTTCCCGCACGCGGGCGGCGACGCGCCGCGCTATCTGACGCCACTGTCACGGCTGCCCGGCGACGTGGAACTCCTCGGCATCACCCTGCCCGGACACGCCGAGCGGGCCGCCGAGCCCCCGGCCGCGCGCGTGGCGGACGTGGTGCGGGGTGTACGTGGCGCACTGCGCGGGCTGCCGTCCGTACCGACCGTGTTCTACGGGCACAGCCTGGGCGCGCTGCTCGCCGTCGCGGTGGCGGACGCAGCGGAGACGGGTGCCGTGGTGGTGAGTTGCGGGCTGCCGGGGGAGCGGGCGTACCCGCACCCGGAGCGGCTGCACACGGCCGCCGGACTGGATGAGATCTTCGCGCTGCACGGCCTGCCGCCGGGCGCGCTCCACGACACCGCGCTCGGCCCGCGTGCCCGGACGCTGGCCCATGACCTGGCCCTCAGCCGCCAGGCGCTGCGCGCCGTACGGGACGTATGCCTCGCGGTGCCGCTCACGGCCCTCGCCGGGACGAACGACCCGCTGGTCCCGGCCGCCACCCTGCCCGGGTGGGCCGCCTTCACCCGGGCCGCCCACCGCGGGCGGCTCGTGGAGGGCGGCCACTTCTTTCCGTTCTCGCCTACCGGAGCGGACGTGCTGCTGGAGGAACTCACCGCGGCGCTGAGCGCGGCCGGTCATGACGCGGGGGCAGGTGTCACAGCCCCACGGACGGCAGTGCGGGGGTGAGCGAGCCGCCCGCCACGAGAATCGACTTCTGCAGCTCCTGGAGCCGCATCGAGGGCTCAAGACCGATCCCGTCGGCCAGGGCGGAGCGCAGGCCCTGATAGACCGACAGCGCGTCGTTGCGTCTGCCGGACCGGTTCAGGGCGATCATCAGGCACTCGTGCAGCATCTCGTCGTACGGGTGCAGCGCCGTCAACGCGCGCAGCTCGCCAACCACTTCGTACCGCTGGAGCCGCAGGTCGAGCAGGATGCGGCGGCGCAGTACGGACTTGCGGTCCTCCTCCAGCCGCAGCACGTGTGACTGCAGCACGGGCCCGGTCGGCAGATCGGCCAGCGGCTCGTCGCGCCACAGGTCGAGGGCGCACCGCAGGAGCGCCGAGGCCTGGGCCAGCTGGCCCGCCTCCTCCGCCCGGCCCGCCTCGGCCACCCGGTCCTGGTAGCGGCGTACGTCGAACTCGTCGTCGCGGACCGCCAGCCGGTATCCGGTCTGCTCCGTGACCAGGACCTGTTTCGCGAGGGCGCTCCCGGGCCCGCCGGGCAGGACCATCCCCAGGTGCTTGCGGATCTGCATCACGTAGTTCTGCAGGCTGGTGGCCGCGCTCTTGGGCGCCGCGGCGCCCCACACCTCGCGCTCCATCGCGTCGATCTGCACGACCCGCCCCCGGTTGAGCACCAGTAGGGCGAGCACCTTTCTGGCCTTCGGCGCGGCCGGCACGACCGAGCCGCCGTTCAAGGTCACACGCAGCGGCCCGAGTACGTTGGCGATCATCCGTCAGTCCCCCTCCTTGAGGGTAAACATATAGCGCCGTACATCTATGAGCGCAAGTACAAACTCAGCGTGCTCGCGGCGGTGATGGGACGTCAACTGTGGGGAAAGTGGGTCAAATCGGCGTGCGTAGTGTCGCTGTCTGCTGAATTCCGGGGACGCATAGTTATCGAGTTGGGTAAACTTTTGCTCTCCGATACAACTTTGAATCACAGTGATTGGCACTATGACGGCGTCATTCTCACGTCATGAAGGGGGAGCGCCGTGGAGCGCAGACGACAGATGGACGACACCGCGATCGCCGTTGTCGGGATGGGGTGCAGGTTCCCGGGGGCGGCCGGTACGGACGCGTTCTGGGACCTGCTCATGGGGGGAGCCGACGCCGTCACCGGTGTCCCGGCCGACCGCTTCGACATCAGCCGCGCCTACGACCCCACGCCCGGCACGCCCGGCAGGACGGTCTCCCGCCACGGCGGTTTCCTGGACGACGCGTTCGGGTTCGACGCGGCGTTCTTCGGTATCGCGCCCGTAGAGGCCGAGAGCATGGACCCGCAGGCGCGCCTGCTGCTGCATGTGGTGTGGGAGGCCCTGGAAGGCGCGGGCCTGGTGCCGGAGCGGCTGGCCGGAAGCCGGACCGGCGTCTTCGTCGGCCAGGCCACCGCGGAGTACGCGGAGGCCGAGGACGCCCCCGCCGAGCCGGTGCTGCGGGACGCCGTGGGGGCGCGGATCAGGGCCGTCACCGCGGGGCGCGTCTCCCACGCGCTGGACCTGCGCGGCCCCAGCGTGGTGATCGACACCGCGTGCTCGTCCTCCCTGGTCGCCGTGCACACGGCGCGGCAGAGCCTGCTGACCGGAGAGAGCGACCTCGCCATCGCCGCCGGGACCAACATCATCCTGTCGCCGCAGGACGCCGTCGCCTACTCCGAGGGTGGCATGCTCTCGCCCTCGGGGCGCTGCCGGTTCGGCGACGCCACGGCCGACGGCTTCGTACGGAGCGAAGGCGTCGGCACCGTCGTCCTCAAGCGGCTGGACGACGCGCTCCGCGACGGCGATACGGTGTGGGCCGTCCTGCCCGGCTCCGCGGTCACCTGCGACGGCCGGGCCAGCGGGCTGCTGATGCAGCCGTCCGTGGACGGGCAGGCCGCGATGGTGCGCGAGGCCTGCCGCAGCGCCGGAGTCCGCCCCGACCAGCTCGACTATGTCGAAGCACACGGCACCGGCACGCCCGTCGGTGACGGGGTCGAACTCCGCGCCCTGGCCGAGGCCGCGGGCCCCGGGCGCGCCCGGGACCGCCCGCTGCTCACCGGGTCGGTCAAGACCAACATCGGCCACGCCGAGGCGGCCGCGGGTATCGCCGGGCTGATCAAGACGGTGCTGGCGGTCCGGCACGGCGTCATACCGGCCTCCCTCCACCTGCAGCGGCGGAACCCGCTGCTGGACGGCGAGGCGTCCGCCGTCGACATCGTCACGGCGGCCCGCGAGTTGCCGAAGGCGGGCCCGACCGCGCTCGCGGGCGTCAGCTCGTTCGGCCTGTCCGGCACCAACGCCCACGTGCTGGTAGCCGAGCACGTCCCCCCGACACCCCCACAACCCAATCCCACCCCGTCAACGGGCGCGCCCGAGCCCACCCCGACCCCGGGCGTGCCTGCGTCCACCTCGACCACGGGTGTGCCTGCCACCCCGGCTGCGGCCGCGTCCGCCGCTACCCCGCCCACGGGCGTGCCCGCCGCCAACCGGGCCGCAGCGCAGCCCGCGCCCACTCCGGCCGCGTCCGCCGCTACTCCGGCTGTGGGTGTGCCTGCCGCCACTTCGGCCACTGGCGTGCCCGCGTTCACCTCGGCCACGGGCGCGTGCGCCGCCCCGACTGCGGCCGCGCCCGCCGACACTCCGGCCACGGGTGTGCTCGCCACCGCCCCGGCCGCTGGCGCGTCCGCCGCAATTGCGGCCACGGCCGCGCTCGCGTCCGCGTCAGCTCCGGCTGCGGCCGTGTCCGACGCCACCTCTGCCGCGCCCGCGCCTACGCGACCCGCGCCGCACCTGCTCGTGCTCAGTGCCCGTTCGGTCGTCGCGCTGCGTCGGATGGCGGGGCGGTACGCCGATCACCTCGGGCCCGGTGGGCACGGACGCGTCGACTCGCTGGATGCCATCTGCGCCACGGCCGCCACCCGGCGGGCGGCGCATCCGTATCGGCTGTGGGTGGTCGGCGACTCGCACGATGACCTCGCGGACAAGCTCCGCGCGCTCGCCGAGGGGCGGGCCATTCGTGACGGTGGCACCGGGGAGGCCGGGTTCGGCGAGGCCAGGCGCATCGCGTTCGTCTTCGCCGGGCAGGGCTCGCAGTGGGCCGGGATGGCGCGGGACCTGCTCGCCTCGTCGCCCGCCTTCCGGGCTGAGATGGAGGCGTGCGACCGGGCGATTCGGGATGAACTCGGTTGGTCCGTGCTTGAGTTGTTGGGGGATGCGGCGACGCCGTTCCCCACCGGAGTCGCCACCGTCCAGCCCGCCCTGTGGGCCGTGCAGGTGTCGCTGGCCGCCGCGTGGCGGGAGCTGGGGGTGGCGCCGCAGCTGTGCCTCGGCCACAGCATGGGGGAGGCCGCCGCCGCGTATGTGTCCGGCGCGCTGACCCTGCGGGACGCCGCCGCCGTGATCTGCCGCCGCAGCGGCCTGATGGAGCGGGCCGCCGGGCGGGGTGCCATGCTCGCCGCCGAACTCCCGGCGCACCGGGCGCGGGAGATCGTCGCCGCCTACGGCGATCGCGTCTGCGTGGCAGCCGAGAACGCGCCGTCCGCCTCCGTGCTGGCCGGTGACCACCAGGCGCTGACCGCCATCGCGGCGGGCCTGGAGGCGCGCGGAGCGCTGAGCCGCATGGTCCGGGTCGACGTGGCCTCGCACTCGCCCGCCATGGACCCGCTCCTCGGCGAACTCCGCGAGCGCCTGAAGGACATCGCACCGGCGGAAACACGGACCGGCATGCTCTCCACCGTGCACGCCACCCCTGTGCGCGGCCCCGAACTCGACGCCGCCTACTGGGCGGAGAACCTGCGCCGCGTCGTGCGGTTCGCTCCGGCGGTGCGCGAGGCGGCACGCCAGGCCGGGACCGTCTTCGTCGAGGTCGGCCCGCACCCCCTGCTCGTCACGGCGGTCGAGGAAACACTCACCGACGCGGACCTCGACGGCGCCGCCGTGGGTACGCTGCGCCGGGACTCCGACGGCAGGACCGACATGCTGCGCGCCGCAGGACAGATCTTCGCCGCAGGTGGCGCCGTGGACCGGACGGCCTGGTACGGCGGGAACCACCGCGCGGTGCCACTGCCCGCCTACCCGTGGGACGCCGTACGGTTCCGCCGCGAGCCACGGCCACCGGAGACCGGAAACCGTGGAGCGGCGCCGTACGTCAAGCGGCTCGACCCCGCCGCCTGGGCGGCCGACACCTGGGGCGGTGGCATCCGGGTGCGGGGCGTGGCCCCCGTACCACCGGCGGTCTACTGCGCCACGATGCTGGAGGCGGCCCGCGAGGCTGGGTGCGACAAGAAGCTGACGCTCGGTCGATTGCGTCTCGGCGACGAGCCCTTGCTCCTGGAAGCTCTCCATGACACCGACCTCCGGGTGGTCCTCACCGGTCCGGGCCCGGACACCGAGGAGGGTCTGCGGGCCGTGGTGGAATTCCGCACCGCCGGGGGGACTCAGTGGCGGAGGGCCGCCGTGGCGCGGCTGGTCGCGGACGGGGAGGAGGACCCGTACGACGCCTCCTGGGCGCTCGACTCGGTGCTGGGCCGGTGCCGCGACCACCGGTCGGCGGGCGAGTTCCGCGAACTCGCCGCCGGGCGCGGGTTCGCCGTCGGGGAGCCCTTCCACGCGGTGGAGCGGCTGTGGCGGGGCGGCGGTGTGGTGGCGGCCCGGATGCGGCAGCCGCAGGTGGCGGGACCGGCGGCCTGGGAAGCGGGCCTGCTGCCACTGCTGGCCGCCGTGCCCCCGGCGGCGCCGGGCGCGGAGGCCCGCCCGTATGTCCCGGTGGCCATCGACTCCGTACGGCTGCTGGCTCCGCTCCCGGACGACTTCTGGACGCTGTGCCGGTTCACCCCCGCGCGCGGGGACCGGCCCGCGCGCGCCGATGTGCGGATGGTCGCCCAGGACGGGCGGCTGCTCGCGGAGTTCACCGGGATACGGATGCGCCGCCCGGGTGCCGCCGCCCGGCAGGCGGGCACCGCGCCCGGCGCGCTGGCCCTGCGGGCGGCCCGGCGCGGAGTGGCACGGGCCGTGGCGGAGGCGCGGGCACGGACCGCGCCGCTGGGCTCCCGGCTCTCCCAACTGCTGGTGGCCCGCCCGGCCTCGCGCCCCGCGCCCGTCTCCTCCCGCCCCGCGCGGTCCCTGCGCCACGCGCTCGACGCGCGCCCCGCACTCGACGCCCGCCCCGCACTCGACGCCCGCCCCGTGGCGGCGCCGCGCCTCCCGGACACCCGGCGCGACTCCACCAAGGCGCTGCCCGCCGCGGCCGCCGCCGTCCTGGGGATGTCACCCGGCGACCTCGACCCCCGCAGGCCGCTGCGCGATGTGGGGCTCGACTCGCTGATGGCCGCGCGGCTCGGGCAACAACTGCGCCGCGACCACGGCATCGAGATCACCGCAGGTCGGCTGCTCGGTGCCGAGAGCCTGGAAGCCCTGACCCGCAGTCTGATGGACGGCGCGCCGAGATGACAGAGCTGAACGAGGACCAGAAGTCATTGTTAGACTGTGGTATAAGAAAGTTGGGGGTTATCAAGGGACGGAGACAGGACGATATGGACTCAACGGCGTCAGTGGCGCCGCCCGCGGGTCGCCGGGAGCGCAACAAGCAGCGGGTCAAGGAAAGGCTGTACACGGCGGCTTTGGAACTCTTCAGCGAGAAGGGTTACGACCAGACCTCCATCGACGACATCGCGGAGCGTGCCGATGTGGCGCGGGGAACCTTCTTCAATTATTTTCCCCGCAAGGAAGATCTCATCGGCGCCTGGAGCGAACGGCGGCGGGCGAAACTCATGACGCATCTCGCGGAGACCCGTTCCTATGGGGCCGGTGCCGTCGCGCAGCTGAAACAGTGCGTGTCCGTACTGGGACGGATCAACGAGGAAGAGCGCGACCTGACGGTGGCCATGCTCACCGCCTGGGTGAAGGCGGGCCGTCCGATCCAGGAAGACCCGTACATGGCGGACATCTTCTCGGAGATCGTGGAAACCGGGTGCCACACCGGTGAACTGGCCGAGAACCTGTCGTCGAACCTCATGGGAAACGTGCTGCGCGATCTGTATCTCGGGGCGCTCTACCGCTGGTGCTACCAGCGGGATTCCGCTGACGCCGGATCGCTGAACGACGAACTCCAGGAAGTCCTGGGCCATCTGCTCGGAGGCATCTCGCATTCCTCGCGGCGCTGAAGGCGCGACGAACGCACCCGGCCCGGGGGAGGGGGGGGGGGGGCCCCGCAAAGGGCCCACAGGGGGGCCCCCCCCCCCGCCGGGGCCGGGGGGGCCGGGGGCGGGGCCGGAAAGGGT
>NZ_JBHWJI010000062.1:452-56490 GCF_042731515.1 Streptomyces sp. NPDC059850 | reverse complement strand
CAGCCACCCATTTGGCGTGGGCTCGTTTTTTTTTATAACACCCCCCCCAATGGTACGGGGCGGGGGGGGGCCCGGAGCCCCCCCCCCCCCCCCCCCCCGTCCCGCAGCCTCCGTGGCTACTTCCGGAAGCCGATGTCCTGGTAGCGGGGGGTGGCGAAGCCGAACGCTCCGGCGTTGCCCACCGTCTTGCGGACCGCGACCAGCTGCGGCGGCTGGTAGAGCGGAATCGATCCGGCGGCCGCCCAGATCCGGGCGTCGGCGCGGCCGACCAGGGCGCGCGAGGCGCCGCCGTCCAGCTCGGAGAGGGCCTGGTCGAAGAGCTGGTCGATCTGGTCCGTACCGACCCGGGTGTAGTTCTGCTCGACCACCAGCGAGCCGTCCGCGGCCGGCTGCGGCTTGGCGTAGATCGGACGGCTGTCGGTCGCCGGGTAGGCGGAGGCGGGCCAGGAGTAGAGGGCCAGGTCGTACTTGCCGGTGGCGATGTGGTTCTTGAAGAAGTCCTCGCTCTTCACCCGGGTGATCTCGGTACGGACGCCGATCTCGTCCAGCATCCGGCCGATGCGTGTCCCGACGGCCCGCAGCGAGGCGCCGCCGGAGTCGGACGGGAGGACGAAGCGCAGCACCAGCGGCCGCCCCTTCTTCTGCACGGCGGCCGGGCGGGAGCGCCCGGAGCGGCCCGCGTCGCCCGCGGCGGGGGCGGCGCCGGAAGGCCTGTCGGCGGCGGGGGTCGGCTGCTGCCGCGTGTCGCCTGCCGTGTCCCCCGTCTTGTCGTCCGTCTTGCCGTCGACCGACTTCTGGCGGGCGGCCGAGCCGCCGGGGTGCCAGCCCGCGTCGGCGAGCAGGGACTGCGCGGCCTGGGCGTCCCGGCCGCCGAGGGCGCCGCTGTGGTCCTTGTACCCCTTCTGCTCGGCCATCAGCAGATGGTTGCCGAGCGGCTCGGCGGGCAGCCCGAAGGGCTTCAGCACCAGCTTGGCCAGCGCCTCGCGGTCGATCGCGCGGGCCACCGCGCGGCGCACCCGCTCATCGGCGAGCGGGCCCTTGGCGCCGTTGATGGCGAGCTGGGTGTACGCGGGGTCCAGCGCCGTGCGCAGGCTGTACCGGCGCAGGGCCACGGCCTCGGAGCGCTCGGAGCCCGGGGCGATCTCGGCCTCCGCCCGGTCGCGCGTGGCGTCCGCGGCCTCCTGGGCGTGGGTCTCCAGCTGCGGCGCGCCCGCCTTGCCCGAGGGGTGCGACTTCGCCCCGGCGGCCCGCTTCCCGGCGGGCGCGGCGGCCTGGATACGGCGCGCCGTCGACCGGTCGACCTCGGCCATGTCGACGGTCCCGTCGATCAGCGCCCCGGCCCGCTTCCCGGCCGGGACGGCCTCGAAGACCAGCCGGTTCAGCCGGGCCCGGTCGCCCCACCAGCGGGGGTTCCGTACGAGGGTGACGGAGTCGTCCTTCACCTCGCGGACCGTGAACGGACCGGAGCTGACGGCGAGCCCCTTGCGGGCCCCGGCGTTGAAGACGGCCGGGTTGCTCATCACGCTCTTCGGGTACAGCGGCGTGAACAGCGACCGCCAGTCGGTGTACGGCTTGGCGAAGGTGACCTTGACCTCGTGGTCCTTGTCGCCCGGCTGGATCCTGGCGATGCGGTCGTATCCGGCGTTGCGCGCGGTCCAGTAGGCGTTCTCGGTGCCGCGCAGCGCCTTCCACTGGGCGGCGAAGTCCTCGGCGCCGAGCGCGCGGCCGTCGCTCCACACCGCCTTGGGGTTGAGCTTGTAGACCACGACCTGCTTGGGCTCGCGCGAGACGACCTCGGCGGACTCCAGGTAGTCGCCGTTGAGCTGCGGGCGGCCGCGGGCGTCGAGGGTGTGGAGGGCGGGCAGCACCGCTCCGGCGATCCGCTCGGTGCCGGTGTCGGCGGAGCTCTGGAAGGCGTTGAACGTCGCGGGCCGGGCGTCGAGCGCCCAGCGCAGCGTGCCGCCGGGGGCGGTCTGCGCGCGGGAGGCCGGGGCGATGTCCCGGGCCGAGCGCGACGGCGGGCCGTCGTCGTCGTTGGAACTGCACCCGGTGAGGATGGGAAGCGGCAGCAGCACTCCCGCGGCGAGCAGCATGGCGCAGCGTCGCTTGTCGATGGACATGGCTCAGGACCTCCGGGGTGTGCCGATATTAAGCGCATTTCGCACATTTTGACGCCTGTCGCATATACTCCTTACTCAAAGCGACGGATCATGGGACAGCACCTCGGGACGGCCATGGAGGGGACAGGATCACCCGACCGGATCAATGTGACCGGCGCGCACCCCGGCGCACGGCGGCGTGATCACGCCGGTGACTCCGCCAATCGCGGCAGATCCCTTCCCAACCAGGACTGTGACGCGTAACACTCGCTGTCGCATGAGCGCCGCCAACCGCAACCGCGGAAGTGAGGGCAAGTCATGTCCTTGAATGACGACTTGACGGCCGTCCAACGCTGTCTCGACGATCTGGTCCGTTCCGTCACCCGGCTGGAAGGCCGGGTCGGCACCGGCGGACTGGAGATACGACGGGTCCGCACCGACGCGGACCATCTGCGCGAGAGTCTCGCCCTGCTGTGCGATACGGCCCCCGCCACGGAGCGGCCGCGCCCCGAGATGGTTCCGGTCCCCGACGCGCCGTACAACAGCGCGCTGTGGTCGGACGTCGACGACGAGGGTCTCGGCGCGCGCGACCGCCACGCTCCTTAACCGGGGTCGCCCGGCGCGACGCACCCGGCCGAACGGGTCCGCGCCGACCGTCCCCCACACCACTCCACCGCGGAGTCTTCCTTGGCCACTGGCACCGACCCCCAAGCCGCCACGCCCTCCGAGCGGGAAGCGGCCACGAGCGGCGTGCGCAGCCCGTCGCGCGCCGCCATCCCCGCCCGCCATCTGCGGACCGACCGCTGGTGGCTGCAGCCCGCGGTCACCGCCGCCGGGCTGTTCGCGTTCATCGTCTACTCGACCTGGCGGGCCTTCGCCGGGGACAACTACTACGCCGAGCCGTACGTCTCCCCGTTCTACTCGCCGTGCATCGCGCAGAACTGCGTGCCCATGAAGGGCGGCGCGAACTGGGAGATCTTCGGCGGCTGGTGGGGCCTGTCCCCCGCCCTGCTGATCCTGATCTTCCCGCTCGGCTTCCGGCTGACCTGCTACTACTACCGCAAGGCGTATTACCGGGGCTTCTGGGCCTCGCCACCGGCCTGCGCGGTCGCCGAACCGCGTGCCAACTACACCGGCGAGACCCGCTTCCCGCTCGTTCTGCAGAACATCCACCGCTACTTCTTCTACTTCGCGGTGATCGTCGCGGGAATCCTCACCTATGACACCGTGCTCGGTTTCCGGGACGAGCACGGCCGGTGGGGCCATATGGGCCTCGGCACCCTGGTACTGCTCGCCAACATCGCGCTGATCTGGGCGTACACCCTCTCCTGCCACTCCTGTCGGCACATCGTCGGCGGGCGGCTCAAGCACTTCTCCCGGCATCCGGTGCGCTACCGGCTCTGGGGCTGGGTCAGCTCGCTCAACGCACGCCATATGCAGCTGGCCTGGGCGTCGCTGATCAGTGTCGCCGTCGCCGACTTCTATGTGTTCCTGCTGGCGAGCGGCGCCTTCGACGACCCCCGGTTCTTCTAGGAGAGGTGCCTTCAACGATGACGCAAGTCGAACGTCAGGCCTGGGACGTGGTCGTGATCGGCGCGGGGGGCGCCGGACTGCGGGCCGCGATCGAGGCACGTGAACAGGGCATGCGGTGCGCCGTCATCTGCAAGTCGCTGTTCGGCAAGGCCCATACGGTGATGGCCGAGGGCGGCATCGCCGCCAGCATGGGCAATGTCAACGCGGGCGACAACTGGCAGGTGCACTTCCGCGACACCATGCGCGGCGGAAAGTTCCTCAACCACTGGCGGATGGCCGAGCTGCACGCCCAGGAGGCCCCGGACCGGGTCTGGGAGCTGGAGACCTGGGGCGCGCTCTTCGACCGCACCCCGGACGGCAAGATCTCCCAGCGGAACTTCGGCGGCCATGAGTACCCGCGCCTCGCCCACGTCGGCGACCGCACCGGTCTTGAGCTGATCCGTACCCTCCAGCAGAAGATCGTCTCCCTCCAGCAGGAGGACCACGCCGAGACCGGCGACTACGAGGCGCGGCTCAAGGTCTTCCAGGAGTGCACGGTCACCCGCGTCGTCAAGGACGCGGCGGGCGAGCGGGTCGCCGGGGTCTTCGGCTACGAACGCGAGTCCGGCCGCTTCTTCGCCATCGAGGCCCCGGCCGTGGTGCTGGCCACCGGCGGCATCGGCAAGTCCTTCAAGGTGACCTCCAACTCCTGGGAGTACACCGGCGACGGCCACGCGCTGGCCCTGCTCGCCGGGGCCCCGCTGATCAACATGGAGTTCGTGCAGTTCCACCCGACCGGCATGGTCTGGCCGCCCTCGGTCAAGGGGATCCTCGTCACCGAGTCGGTGCGCGGCGACGGCGGGGTGCTGCGCAACAGCGAGGGCAAGCGGTTCATGTTCGACTACATCCCGGACGTCTTCAAGGAGAAGTACGCCCAGTCCGAGGACGAGGGCGACCGCTGGTACGAGGACCCGGACCACAACCGCCGCCCGCCCGAGCTGCTCCCCCGCGACGAGGTGGCCCGCGCCATCAACTCCGAGGTCAAGGCGGGCCGGGGCTCCCCGCACGGCGGCGTCTTCCTCGATGTCTCCACCCGGATGCCCGCCGAGGTGATCAAGCGGCGGCTGCCGTCGATGCACCACCAGTTCAAGGAGCTGGCCGACGTCGACATCACGGCCGAGCCCATGGAGGTCGGCCCGACCTGCCACTACGTGATGGGCGGGGTGGACGTCGACCCGGACACCGCCGCCGCGACCGGCGTCCCCGGCCTCTTCGCCGCGGGCGAGGTCGCGGGCGGGATGCACGGCTCCAACCGGCTCGGCGGCAACTCCCTCTCCGACCTGCTGGTCTTCGGCCGCCGCGCCGGGCTGTACGCGGCCCGGTACGCGCGGGAGACCGCCGCGTCGGGCGCCCGCCCGGTGCCGGACGACGCCCAGCTGGACCTGGCGGCGGCCGAGGCGCTGCGGCCGTTCAGCGCCGAGGACGGCGACGTACCGGCCGAGGGAGCGGCGCCGGGCGGTCCGGCCAGCCCCGCCGAGAATCCGTACACGCTCCACCAGGAGCTGCAGCAGACCATGAACGACCTGGTGGGCATCATCCGGCGGGCCGGTGAGATGGAGGACGCGCTGCACCGGCTGGCGGCGCTGCGGGTCCGGGCGCGGCGGGCCGGAGTCGAGGGCCACCGGCAGTTCAACCCCGGCTGGCACCTGGCCATCGACCTGCGCAACATGCTGCTGGTCAGCGAATGCGTGGCGCGCGCCGCCCTGGAGCGCACCGAGAGCCGTGGCGGGCACACCCGCGACGACTGTCCCGGGATGGACCGCGAATGGCGCCGGGTCAACCTGGTGTGCCGCCTGACCGACCCGTCGGCCGGTCTCGCCGCGCCGCCCGACCCCGGGCGCGGACAGGTCCGGCTGGAGAAGCGCGAGACGCCGCCCATCCGGCCCGATCTGCTGAACCTGTTCGAAAAGGACGAGCTGGTGAAGTACCTGACGGACGAGGAGCTGACCCAGTGAGCGCGTACGAGGCCCACTTCCGGGTATGGCGGGGTGATGTGGACGGCGGCGGTCTGCGGGACTTCCGCGTCGAGGTCAATGAGGGCGAAGTCGTTTTGGACATCGTCCACCGCCTCCAGGCGACCCAGGCACCGGACCTCGCGGTCCGCTGGAACTGCAAGGCGGGCAAGTGCGGATCGTGCAGCGCCGAGATCAACGGACGGCCGAGGCTGCTGTGCATGACACGGATGTCGGTTTTCAGCCGCGACGAGACGATCACCCTGACCCCGCTGCGGGCCTTCCCGGTCGTCCGCGACCTGGTCACGGACGTCTCGTACAACTACGCCAAGGCCCGCGAGGTGCCGTCCTTCGTCCCGCCGGAGGGGCTGGCGCCGGGCGAGTACCGGATGCGGCAGGAGGATGTGGCGCGCTCGCAGGAGTTCCGTAAGTGCATCGAGTGCTTCCTGTGCCAGGACACCTGCCATGTGCTGCGCGACTTCGAGCAGAACAAGGAGGCGTTCGCGGGTCCGCGCTTCCTGATGCGGGTCTCGGAGCTGGACATGCATCCGCTGGACGCGGCGGGCGAGACCGGGATCGACCGCAAGCGGGCGGCCCAGGAGGAACACGGGCTCGGCTACTGCAACATCACCAAGTGCTGCACGGAGGTCTGCCCCGAGGGGATCAAGATCACCGACAATGCCCTGATCCCGCTCAAGGAGCGGGCCGTGGACCGCAAGTACGACCCGCTGGTCTGGCTGGGCAACAAGATCCGCCGCCGGGAGCAGTAACGGTCCGATCGTGGGCCCGCTCTCACGCGGGCCCACCCGGTCACCACAGGCTGAGCAGCGCTTCCACCGAGTCCGGGCCCGAGGACTCGCCGTCCGGGAGGGCCAGTTCGAACCAGACCGTCTTGCCGTGCGGGGTGCGGCGGCTGCCCCAGCCCGCGCTGAGCAGACCGACCAGCTGCAGTCCGCGGCCGCCCTCGTCGGTGTCGCGGGCGCGCCGCCGCCGGGGCTGGACCAGGTTGCCGTCCCAGACCTCGCACACCAGCGTCCGGTCCAGCAGCAGCCGCAGCCGTATCTCGCCCTCGCCGTACCGCAGCGCGTTGGTCACCAGCTCGCTGACCAGCAGCTCGGTGGTGTCGACCAGACCGTCCATCCCCCAGGACTCCAGCTGCTCACGGGCGAGTTCCCGGGCCTTGCCGACCGACTGCGGGTCGCTCGGCAGCTTCCAGTCGCCGACCGAACCGCTCGGCAGGCCCTGCACCCGGGCCATGAGCAGGGCGATGTCGTCCTCGCCGTGGTGGGTGTCGAGGCTGCTGAGGACGTGGTCGCAGATGTCCTCCAGCGAGCTGTCCGGGCTGTCCGCGCCCTCGTGGGTGGAGAGTGCGGTACGCAGCTCCTGGAGCCCCTCGTCCAGCGCCTGGTCGCGGGATTCGACCAGGCCGTCGGTGTAGAGGGCGAGCAGCGCACCGTCCGGCAGCTCCACCTCGATCTCCTCGAACGGCTCGCCGCCGACCCCGAGCGGCATCCCCGGCGGCACCTCCATCAGCAGCGCGCCGTCCCCCGGTTCGACCAGGGCGGGCGGCAGATGGCCCGCGTTGGCGAAGGTGCAGCGCCGGGTGACCGGGTCGTAGACGGCGTAGACGCAGGTGGCGAGGTAGACCTCGGACAGGTCGGAGGAGCCGTCGGCGGACCGCCCGGCGGCCCGCGCGCTGCTGGGCGAGCCGCCGGGCGCGCCGAGCCCGCGGGCGATCTCGTCCAGCGCGGACAGCACCTCGGCGGGCTCCAGGTCCAGCAGCGCCAGCGTGCGGACGGCGGTGCGCAGCTCGCCCATCGCGACGGCGGCCCGCAGGCCGCGCCCCATCACATCGCCGACCACCAGCGCGGTGCGGTGTCCGGGCAGTTCGATGACGTCGAACCAGTCGCCGCCCACCTCGGTGGCCGCGTTGCCCGGCAGATAGCGGCAGGCGATGTCGAGCCCGGCGGCCTCCGGGTCGCCGGGCGGGAGCAGACTGCGCTGCAGTATCAGCGCGCGCTCGTGTTCTCTGCGGTAGAGCCGGGCGTTGTCGATGGAGACGGCGGCGCGGGCGGCCAGTTCGACGGCGAGCGCCCGGTCCCGCTCGCCGAAGGGTTCGCTGCCCTTCGTACGGGAGAACTGGGCGAGCCCGACGACGGTGTCGCGGGCGACCATCGGCACCAGGAGGGTGGACTGCAGCATGGCGCCGAGTTCCATCCCCTCGCCGCTGTCGCGCCCGGTGACGACCCGGACCTGGGCGGTGCGCAGGGCGTGGGCGCACAGCGAGTGGAACGGGTAGCGGTGCACCTCGCCGACGTCGATGGGCTTGGGCAGCTCGCCCTGGCCGCTGTCGTCGGTGCGGTAGACGTCACCGAAGGCGACCGGGCCGTCCGAGACGGCGCTGGCGAAGGCGACGCGGCGCAGTTCGGCGCTGCCGTCGGCGAGCCCGGGCGGGGTCTCGTCGCCGGACAGCAGCCCCTGGTAGAGGTCGACGGAGGCCAGGTCGCAGAACTGCGGGACGGCCACGTCCAGCAGTTCGCGGGCGGTGGTCTCCAGGTCCAGCGAGGTGCCTATTCGGGCCCCGGCCTCGTTCAGCAGGGCCAGGTTGCGGCGTACGCCCGCGGCCTCCTGCTCGGCGCGGCGGCGGCCGGTGACATCGGTGGCGAGCCCGGCGATGCCGATGGGGCGGCCCGATCCGCTGTGCAGCCGGTACAGCGACACCGACCAGCGGCGGCGGTCGTGGCTGCCGGGGACGGGGCCCATGAGCGGCATGTCCGTCAAGGGCTGTCCGCTGTCCAGGACTTGGCGCAGGGCGGCGGCGAGCCGGTCGGCCTCGCCCCGGGGCAGCAGATCGTGCGCGGTGGCGCCGCGGTACTCCTCGACCGGGCGGCCGAAAACCTTCGCAAAGCGGTCGTTGACCCGGAGCATGCGCAAATCTGTGCCGAAGAGAAAGAAACCAAGCGGAGATTGACCGAAAACGGCCTGTGAGGCGGCAAGGTCGGTTTCCAGCCCGCGCAGGGCGCCCACATCGACGGCGATACAGAGCGCGGTGCGCTCCCCGTCCTCGTCCTGGCCCGGCATCACATACACCTCGGCGATGCCGACTCCGCCGGCCGCCTGGGGATTGCGGTAGGGGACCAGACCGGTCCACTCCCGGCCGTCCAGGATGTCGGCGACCTTGCGGCGGCCGGTCTCCCGCAGCTCAGCCGGTACGAAGGCGTCCACCGGATCCTTGCCGAGGGCCTGGTCCGCCGTCAGCCCCAGCAGCTCGGTGGCGCGTTCGCTCCACTGTGCGATACGCCCGTCGGAGCCCAGCGAGAAGGAGGCGACACGGATGTAGTCATAGATCGACCCGGGCGGACTGCTCTGCCACACATCGGACATCGATGACATTTGCGACACCGGCGACACCTGCGAACCAACCGTCCCCTCGGGGATATCCGCCCCCGCTGGCTTCTCGCTCATGCGCCCGTCCCCTCCGGCTCAGGTGCTCCGACCGGCTACAGATAGCCGAGTATCCAGCACCGCGGCCATCCGGAGTACGGTCTTCACGATCACAGCACTATCTCAGCCCGCAATCCGTTTCCGTCCCCGCTTTGAATGAAGCGCTCAAGATCAGCGCTCCCCCTCACTCCTAACCGGGGAGAGGCAGCTCGAACCACACCGTTTTTCCGGCGCGGTCCAGCCGGGTGCCCCAGCGCAGCGCGGCCCGGGCGATCAACTCCAGCCCCCGGCCGCTCTCGTCCTCCGGAGACGCCCTGCGCGCGTGCGGCGGATCGGCCAGCGGGTCCGACACCTCGACCCGCAGCACGGAACGCGGCACACCGGTTTCGCGACGGGCGTACACGCGCAGCCCGATCGGGCCGCTCGCGTACCGCAGGGCGTTGGTGACCAGTTCGCTCACCAGCAGGGCCGTCACATCGCCCAGCGCCGACAACCCCCACTCGTCCAGCACCTGCCGGACCAGCCAGCGGGCGTCGCGCACGGCGCCCGGCTCGGCGGGGAAGACCCACTCGGCGAAACCGGGTGTGGGCCCGGCGGCCGTCCCTGCGCTCTCACTCACGCCGATCACTTCCCAGCCGCCGCGCGGCTCCGCCGGAATGTAGGGATTCAGATGGGTTAATCAGCACATACCCGAATCCCTGCCCCGATTACCGCCCCAGGCCGCCCCGGCAGGGCCGAAAGAGGTCAAACGGGTTCAGTGGGCGCGCGGATGGAGGTGTTCCGCGGCGCGCAGCCGCCGGACCGCCTCCGCCACCGCGGGCCGGTCCTCATCGAGCCAGTCGACCTCGTCCACCCGGTCGGGGGTGAGCCAGCGCAGCTCGTCGTGGTCCTCCAGCGGACGCGGCTCGCCGGAGCGCAGCGCGGCGGTCCACACCCGCAGGACGTAACCGGGCTTCAGCGGCCATTCGCCGGGCAGCGGCTCCAGCGGCTCGACCTCGACGCCCAGCTCCTCGCGCAGCTCCCGCACCAGGGCCTGCGGCGGGGTCTCACCGGGCTCGGCCTTGCCGCCGGGCAGCTCCCAGCGCCCGGCCAGCTCGGGCGGCGCGCTGCGCCGCGCGGCCAGCAGCCGCCCCTGGTCGAACACCGCTCCGCCCACCACCACGCGCACCGTCATGCCCGCACTGTAGGCGCTTGGCACAGAGCGCTGGTATGCAGAGCCCTGGCGCGCAGAGCCCGGCGGGCCGGATTCTCCCGCCCGGACGAACGGGAGACTCCGGCCCGCCGGTAGCGAGGCCTTGTGCGAGGTGTGGGGGAGGTACGGGCGGCGTCAGCCCGCCTGGCCGGTCGCGGCGGTCCGCTCGACGACGTAGAGCTGCTCCTGCCCCTGTCCGTCGAGCCGGTCGGCGACCTCCTGGGCCTCCGTACGCGTGGCGTAGCGGCCGACGCGATAGCGATTGCCGTTGCCGTCCTGGCGGATGACGAGCCATGGCAGCACAGTGTTGCCGTCACTCATCGCTCCGCCCCCTCCGTTGTGGCGCGCCCGGGCACGCGTCTGGGCGACACCGTTAAGGAAATCCCGTTCCGCATATGCCCGAGCCTACGCCCTACCTTCACGCAGCGGATACGTGTTCTCACAACGCGGCACGCATCCGGCCACGCGCTCAGGAGCGCGTGGAGACCGTCTCCCGGTCCGCCTCGCCGGTCAGGTCCTCGGCCGTGGTCTCGGCCAGCTCGCGCTCGGCCTGCAGCAGGGTCGGATTGCGCCACGCGCTGCGCACACCCCAGAAGTAGAAGCCGAGGGCGATCAGGGCGACGAGCAGGATGTCCCAGCCCTCGGGCACATAGCCACGGCCGCCGAACTCCTTGCCACCGGCCCACGAGAACGCGGCCATGACCAGCAGGTACGTCACCATCCAGGCGCCGGACAGCAGATGCGGCTTCAGCTCGGCCCACGGCTTGCGCAGCTCGTACCAGGCCCAGATCGGCAGGCCGATCGCCATGATGAAGATGACCTTGCCGGTGAGCGGCCAGCGGGCCCAGTAGAGGACGAGCGAGCCGAAGACCATCGCGATCGGCGCGATGACCGGCATCGCGCGCAGCTTCACCGGGCGCGGCAGGTCCGGGGAGAGCCGCCGCAGCGACATCACGGCGACCGGCCCGGTGATGTACGAGATGACGGTGGCCACGGAGACGATCTCGGCCAGCGAGCCCCAGCCGCGGAAGACCGCGAGGAACGCGAACGCGATCACCAGGTTGAGCACCAGCGCCGGGCGCGGAATGCCGGTCTTCGGGTCGACCTTGCCGAAGACGCCGGGCAGGTGGCCGTTCTCCTGGACGCCCTGGACCATGCGGGAGGTGGTGGCCGCGTAGATCATGCCGGTGCCGGACGGGGAGACGAAGGCGTCCGCGTACAGCAGCAGCGCCAGCCAGTTCAGGCCCCAGGCGAGGGAGAGGTCGGCGAGCGGGGAGTCGTACGAGAGCTTGGCCCAGCCGCCCTCCGCGAGGTCGGCCGCCGGGACGGCCGTCAGGAACGCGACCTGCAGGGCTACGTAGATCACCAGCGCGATGAGGATGGAGCTGATGACGGCCTTGGGCAGCGACTTGCCCGGGTTGCGGGCCTCGCCCGCCATGTTGAGCGGCGACTGGAAGCCGTTGTACGCCCAGACGATGCCGGAGACGGCGACGGCGGTGAACACCGAGTTCCAGCCGTTCGGCGTGAAGCCGCCGTTGCCGGTGACGTTGCCGGTGTCGAAGTGCGCCATCAGCAGGGCGCCCGCGGTCAGGGCCGGGACGACGAGCTTGAAGACGGTGATCGCGGTGTTGGTCTTCGCGAACAGAGTGATCGCGAACCAGTTGAGGAAGAAGTAGAAGACGAGCAGCACGGACGCGAGCGCGACACCGCTGCCGGTCAGCTCTTTCCCGTCGTACAGCTCCTTGGCCCAGCCGAAGTCCCAGGAACTCATGTACTGGACGGACGCCGTCGCCTCACCGGGGATGACGGAGACGATCGCGATCCAGTTGGCCCAGGCGGCCAGATATCCGGCCAGCGAGCCGTGCGAGTACTGGCCGTACCGCACCATGCCGCCGGCCTTGGGGAACATCGAACCGAGTTCGGAGTACGTCAGGGCGATGGTCAGGGCGACCGCCGCGCCGATCACCCAGGCGAAGATGGCGGCCGGGCCCGCCAGCGCCGCGGCCCGCGCGGCGCCGAACAGCCAGCCGGAGCCGATGATCGAACCGAGACCCACCGCGGTGAGGGCCACCGTGCCGAGTGACCGTTTGTAATGCGAGTGGGAACCCTGCTCCGTGCTCAACGCCCCTCACGCTCCTTTCGCCCCCCAGACCTGATGCAAACGCGCGCCATCGTACAAGCGAAATAGGGGGGCGCTTTACGGGTTTGAGGCCGAGCTGAGCTGTCGGCGGATACGTGTGATCTATGCAACACATTTATCGGCTCCGCGCGAAGGCGCTGGCCAGACGGTGCGGACGCCAGCACCGCCATTCCGCTCGGATTTCGCCGAACGCGTCCAATTTGACAACTCGCGGGCCGTGATTGCGGGGCATGGGTTTTTAATTACCGGTCCTTTACCCATCGCTCGCGCGCACCGTCGGGACCGGCAGTAGCACCGGCGCGCCCCGGGGGCCTTTGCGGCAGGCGTCGCCGCACTCCGCGTCCAGCGAGCAGCACAGCGAGCAGACCGCCCCGGCCCGCACCGGGCAGTCGACGATGTCCGGCAGCTCGTACGCCGTCTCGCACACCGCGCAGGTGTGGGCGGCCGTGATGTCCGGCACGTCCACCCCCGGGCCATTCACCGGGTTCGGCCGGGCCAGGTAGTAGCGCCCCCGGGTGAGCCAGGCCAGCAGCGGGCTCAGCACCAGCGCCAGACCGCACGCGATGAAGGTGGAGAACGCCTCGGGCACCTGCCCGAACGCCCCGAAGAAGGCGATGATCGAGACGGTCGAGGCGATCACCATCGCGCCGAACCCCGCCGGGTTCACCGGGTACAGATACGCGCGCTTGAACTCGATGTACCTCGGGCTCAGCCCCAGCGGCTTGTTGATCACCAGATCGGCGGTGACCGCCGCGATCCAGGCGATGCCGACGTTGGAGTAGAAGCCCAGCAGCTTGTTGAGCACCGCGAACATGTTCATCTCCATCAGCGCCAGCGCGATGGCGAGGTTGAGGAAGATGTACCAGACCCGGCCGGGGTGGCGATGGGTCACCCGGGAGAAGAAGTTGGACCAGGAGAGCGAGCCGCTGTAGGCGTTGGTCACATTGATCTTGATCTGGGAGACCACGACGAACAGCGCGGCGGCCGGGAGCGCGACCGAGCCGAGCCAGGGCTTCAACGCCTCGATCTGCGGGGCGATGGGCTCCAGGGCGTGGGTCGTGCCGACCGCGCCGAGCGCCACGAAGGCCAGGAACGCGCCGCCGAGCTGCTTGGCCGCGCCGATCACCACCCAGCCGGGCCCGGCGGCCAGCACCGCGAGGTTCCAGCGCCGCCGGTTCTGCTCGGTCTTGGCGGGCATGAAGCGCAGATAGTCGGCCTGCTCGCCGATCTGGGCGATCAGCGAGAGCGCCACCCCGGTGCCGAGCCCGTACCCGATCCAGTCGAAGCCGGAGCCCGCCCCCTCCGTACCGCCGAAGGAGGCGAACGAGGCCCAGGCGTCCGGCCGTTCGAAGGCGAGCACCACGAACGGCAGCACCAGCCCGATCAGCCACAGCGGCTGCGTCCACGCCTGCACCTTGGCGAGCGCGCCCATCCCCCGGAAGACGATCGGGATCACGATCAGAGTAGTGATCAGATAGCCGATGGGGAGCGGGATGTGGAGCGCCTGATGCATGGCCTGCGCCATGATCGAGCCCTCCAGCGCGAAGAAGATGAAGGTGAAGCTGGCGTAGATGAGCGAGGTCAGAGTCGATCCGAAGTAGCCGAACCCGGCGCCGCGGGTGATCAGATCCATGTCCAGTCCGTACGTCGCACAGGCACGTGCGATCGGGATACCGGTCAGGAAGATGATCGTCGCCGCGGTGAGGATCGAGGCGAGCCCGCTGGTGAAGCCGTAGGTGAAGACGATGGACGCGCCGATCGCGAAGTCGGCGAGATACGCGATGCCACCGAGCGCCGTGGACGCGACCATGGTCGGCGACCAACGGCGGTAGCTGTGCGGCGCGTAGCGCAGCGAGTAGTCCTCGCGGCTCTCGTCGGCGGCGAGCCGGGCGTAGCTGCGCCGCGGCGCGCTGGCCTGCGTCTGCTTGGGTGTGACCGTGTCCGTCATGGCGGCTTCCCCTGTCGTTCGGCGCGGGAGCGGGTACGCCTGAGGAAGCTAGGCCGGGCAGATGTCGGCGGGCCGCGGCGCGGCGTTGCCGGTCCGTTACGGCGCAGGGGCGGACGTTAACGCGCGGTCAAACCCGCCCCGGACCGACGTCACTTCACCGGCAGGTCACTTCACGGGCAGGTGGTACGCGACCCGATAGCGCTCGGCCAGCGCCACCACGTCCGCCGTCTCGACGGGTCGGCCGCCCGCGAAGTACGTACGGGAGATCACCAGCACCACATGGCCCGGCACCCCGCCGAGCGCCAGCACCTCCTCGGCGAGGCCCGGCCGCGCCCCGACCTCCTCCGCCACGTTGTCCACCACCACGTCGACGGCCGCCATCCGCTCGACCACCCCGCGCCCGGCCAGCGGCCCCTCCTCGGGCAGCATCACGGGGGTGCGGCCGGTGACGGCGAGCGGCTCCCAGGACGTGGAGAGCATCGTCGGCTCGCCCGCCGCCCGGAAGAGATACCGGGTGCGCATGACGCGCTCGCCCGGCTCGACCCGCAGCCGCTCGGCGATCTCCGGACTCGCCTCCTCCTGCTCGCTCCCCGACTCCCAGGTGCCGCTGACCCGCTCGTCCCCCTGCTCCTGCCGGAACGGGCTGGAATCCTTCCGGGCGTGATAGCCGGTGCGCATCAGACGGCGCGGGACGAGCTGCGGACGCACGTACGTACCCGACCCGGAGCGGCCCTCGACCAGGCCCTCGGCCATCAGCACCTTGCGGGCTTCGAGGGCGACGGTGTCGGAGACCCCGTACTCCTCGCGGATCCGCGCCTGGGAGGGGAGGCGGGCATGCGGTGGCAGATCGCCCGCGACGATCTTCTTCCGGAGGTCGTCGGCGACACGGAGGTATGCGGGCTGGTCACCAAAGGCCACGTGCACTCCCAGTGGTTGACAGTCAGCAACAGCTTGACAACCGACGGTTGCTGATAGCAACTGACGGCCAAAGCTTCACTAGAAGTGGTGAACTGCAGTTCGGGGACGTTTATATCGACAGCGATCCGGTTCACCCGCTTTCATGGCGATCATCAGCCCGCGCACCTTCCCGAGGAGACCCGTGCCCCAGCGCCCCGCCACACACCGCCTCCCCGGGGCCCTGCTCCTCGCCCTCCTCCTGACCACATCCTGCGGCGGGGCCGACTCCCCGGCCCGCCCCGGTGCGGCCGGGGTCGGCGACGCCCTCTTCCCGAACCTCGGCAACGGCGGCTACGACGTCACCCACTACCGCCTCACCCTCGACTACGCGCCCACCACCCACCGGCTGCGCGGCACCGCCCGGATCACCGCCCGCGCCACCCGCGCCCTCAGCTCGTTCCACCTCGACCTCGCCGGACTGCGCGTCCGCGAGACCACCGTGAACGGCCGCCCCGCCCGCGCCACCCGCGACGGCTCCGAGCTGACCCTCACCCCCGCGACTGATCTCCCCAAGGGCCGCACCTTCACGACGACCGTCGCCTACGACGGCGAGCCGAAGGCCCTCACCGACCCGGACGGCTCCCGCGAAGGCTGGCTCCGCACCGCCGACGGCGCCGTCGCACTCGGAGAACCGACCGGCTCCATGACCTGGTTCCCCAGCAACAACCACCCCTCCGACAAGGCCGCGTACGACATCGCCGTCACCGTCCCCCGGGGCTACACGGCCGTCTCCAACGGCGAACTCATCCGTCGCACCACCCACCGCGGCCGCACCACCCACCACTGGCGCACCCGCGACCCCATGGCCACCTACCTGGCCACCGTCGCCATCGGCCGCTTCGACATCCACACCACCACCGCGAACGGCCTCCCCCAGTACGTCGCCATCGACCCCACCGAGGCCAAGGCCTCCCGCAAGGTCCCCGCCCAGATCACCAAGATCACCGCCTGGGAACGCCGCACCTTCGGCCCCTACCCCTTCGCCTCCACCGGCGCCATCGTCGGCCACCTCCCCGACCTCGGCTACGCCCTGGAAACCCAGACCAAGCCCTACTTCGCCGCCGCGCCCGATGAACGCCTCATCGTCCACGAACTCGCCCACCAGTGGTTCGGCGACTCGGTCACCCCGCGCGCCTGGACGGACATGTGGCTCAACGAGGGCTTCGCCACGTACGCCGAGTGGCTCTGGACCGAACAGCACCACGGCCGCACCGCGCAGCAGACCTTCGACGCCTTCTACGACGGCACGGACGAGGAGAGCAAGGGCATCTGGGCCTTCCCACCCGCCACCCCGCCCTCCTCCGCCCACATCTCCGACCCACCCGTCTACGGCCGAGGCGCGATGGCCCTCCACCAACTCCGCCGCGCGGTCGGCGACCGCGCCTTCTTCCGCATCCTCCGCACCTGGCTGAAGACCCACCGCCACGGCAACGCCGACACCCGTCAGTTCATCGCCCTGTCCGAGCGCCTGTCCGGCAAGGACCTGAGCGATCTCTTCGACACCTGGCTGTACGCCAAAGGCAAGCCGAAGTGACATGATCGGCTACTGATCACCTGACCGGCGTCCTGCTGGTCCGAGGATGCCCCGGGCACCGGGCCGGCCGGCACGGTGCCCCGAAACAAAGAAGACCCCTGCTCATCGAGCAGGGGTTCTGTTCGCCACAACGCACTACTGACCCTCGTGGAACCGGCGCCCGGTCAGGTTCTTGATCCGCGACAGGTCCAGGTCAGCCACTTCACAGGATGTCTCTGACGGTTCGAGCCGCCGCCCGGCGGTGCTCCAGGTCCTGCCACAGGTCCCCATAGGTCCCATTGGTGAACTTCGGCTTCCGCATCAGTTCGTGGGGGAAGCCCAGTGACACCTCGCTGAGATCGTCCAAGCGCTTGGTTTGATCCTCATCGAGCCACACGCGCGAGCTGGCCAGGGTGTCCCGCAGCTGTGCCGGCTTGGTGGCACCGAGGATGGGCAACACCGGATGAGGGCGACCCCGGAGCCATGCGAGAGCCACCTGGGCAGGCGTCCATCCGCCTTCTTCGGCGATCCTGACGACCTCACGGACGATCTCAGTGTCGCGTTCGGCCTCACCCGCCCAGTTCTCCACGGTCAGCCGGCCGCTCTCGCCGCGCAGGTACTTGCCGGTCAGCCGTCCCTCGGCCAGCGGGCCCCAGGCGAACACGCTGACATCGCACGTCCTGGCCATGGGCAGCAGATCCCGCTCCACGGTGCGCTCCAGCAGGTTGTAGCGGACCTGCATGCCGGCGAAGGCCGACCAGCCGCGCAGCTCGGCGAGCATATTGGCCCGGGCTACCTCCCAGGCCGGCCAGTTGGAGGCGCCGACATAGAGAATTTTCCCCGCGCGCACCTGGTCGTCGAGGGCGCGCATGACCTCCTCGACGGGAGTGAACGCATCGCGGGCGTGCAGCCACAGCAGGTCGATGCGGTCGGTCTGCAGTCGGCGCAGGCTGGTCTCCAGCGAGTCGACGAGGTTCTTGCGATGGTTCCCCGCGGAGTTCACATCTCCCGGCCGGGTCATGGCGTTGTACTTCGTTGCCAGGACGAACTTGTCGCGTCGGCCCGACAGCACCTTCCCGACGCAGGCCTCCGACCGACCGCCGCCGTAGACATTGGCGGTGTCGATGAAGTTGCCGCCCTCTTCGGCGTACTGGTCGACGAGCCGGGTCGCGACCTCCTGGGAGGCACCCCAGTCGCTCACCCCGAAGGTGCCGGCGCCGAGGCACAGATCGGACACACGCAGCCCGGTTTTTCCCAACAGGTTGTACTTCACGCTTGGTACGCCCTTCTTCAACAGACGCTCGGGGGCCAGTTCGGGCAGGCAGTGCCGGTGCGGCACCGTCGGGCGGATAAGTCAGAGACCGTACGGGCGCTTGGCCCGCGCCTCGCTGAGGGCGAGAGCCCACCAGGCGAGCTGGTCGAGGAGGGTCTTGGCAGCCGCCTCGGCACCCTCGGCGTCCTTGGGTCGGCCGTCGTCGAAGGCGGCGGCGCCGCCGTGGAAACTCACGGTGTCGCGGATGGTGACAGCGTGCAGTTCCGCGAAGATCTGACGGAGCTGCTCGACGGCACGCAGGCCGCCGGAGAAGCCGCCGTAGCAGACGAAACCAACCGGCTTGGCCTGCCACTCCGTCAGGTGCCAGTCGATGGCGTTCTTCAAGGAGGCAGGAAAACTGTGGTTGTACTCGGGCGTCACCACCACGAAAGCGTCCGCCAGCGCGAGGCGGGGCCGAGTCGTCTCCAGCACGGCGATCATTTCCGGCGAGGGCTCGCGGGTGGGGCCCTCCATGGTCAGCGGCACGTCTGCCAAGTCGATGACATCCACGATCAGGTCGGTGCGCTGGACCGCCACACTCGTGAACCATTCGGTAACCGTGGGGGCGAAACGAGTATCACGGACGCTGCCGACTATCACGGCGAGACGGAGGGGCTTTTCAGTCATGTCGGTCCTTTCCATTCCCAATTTCGCCTTCTGGAAGATAGGAATGTGGTGAGTGCGGGAAGGGGGAGGGATTCGGATCAGGCTGCATCCGTAGCAACGCCGGACCGCAGGCTGCGTGGCGAGCTGTCCCGTGGCCGGGCCCAGCGACGCATGGCAGGCTGCTCGACCAGGGTGTACAGGGCCCAGGCGAGCACAATGGAGACGCCGAAGCAGCCCACCAGAAACGCGATGCCTCCTGGGGTGCTCCACGCCGGCCCGGAGGGCTGGCCGAACATGTTGGGCTGCGCCCCAAAGGCCCTATGCCCGAACTTCAGGACCAAAGAGTGGACGAGATAGAAGGCGAAGGATATCTCGCCGAGCCACACCATGGGGCGCATGCTGAGCCAAGTCCACTGCCCCCGGACATCAGCCGCAGCAGCAGCTGAGATCAGTAGCGCGAGGGGGATTACGGTCAGCGCCACGTAGTTGTAGAGAGGGTCGTGCTCGATGTGGATCGAGGCCACGTACACCATGACCCCGAGCAGAGCCGGGGGCACGATACCCAGCCGAATCCACCGGCCAGTAAGGACAATTCGACTCATGAGCATACCCAGCAAGAACTCCAGCAAGCGCACGACTGGAAAGACGTACACGAACCAGATCTGCGTCCAAGACAGCTCCGTGAACGAGAATTTCGGCGTGTCCGGAAGAAGGGCGTGGGCGACCACCGGAATCACCAGAATGAGCAGCACCACCCCTCCGGCCATGTACCACAACCTGTTGGACTCGATTTTATTGATCACCTTGATGAGCAGCGGAAATGAAAGATAGAAAAGGAGTTCCACCGACAACGACCAGCTCACGGTGTTGGCAGTTTCGATATAGGAGTTATCCGGCAACCACGCATGCAGCAGGAAGAGGTTGCCGAGCGTCTGGGGAAAGGCAATAGCCGTACTGGTCAACGACAGCAGGACGACGGCGGCGACGAACGTCACCACGTGGCTGGGGAAGATCTTGACAATCCGTCGTCGCCAGAAATTCCAAACAGTGTCCGCGGGCCGCACCGACCAAGTCAGCACGAACCCACTGAGGATGAAGAAGAAGGAAACGCCGACCGCACCTGCATTACCGAAGTAGCGGTAGTAATCAGCCGCCACATGAGTATCGCGGAAAGCACCAGCGGCCGCTCCGTGCACCGCGAACACCATGGCCGCGGCGATAAAACGCATGCCGGTGAGCGAGGGAAGTCTGGACGTCGTCAACTGGGACACCACACAGGCGCCTTCCTTGAGTGAATGCAGAATCGATAAAGGGCGAGTCATCGGCATCGATCTTCCGTGACGGCCCGTTGGGGATACTCAGCCGGGTCTGCAGGTTGACGCTGTCACGCTTTGCGCGCGACACCCGCGTAAAGGTTCGAGCGCTCATCGCTGTCGCCAGAGGTGGAGTCCGGCCGCCATTGAGGCGTGAACACCAAGCCGGGTTCAAGAAGTTCGAAATCACCGATCAATCGCATGACCTCCGCACTTGTGCGGGGAACGATTGGCGAGCGACCAGCCTCCCGGAACATGTCAATTGTGTTCTGCATTGTCTCCGGGTCGTTGTCCCAGGTGAAGCAGGACAGAGCAAGATGACTGCCGGAGGGAAGTGCGTCACGGTAACCCGAGATGATGGCCCACGGATCGTCCTCATCGGACAGGAATTGCGTTACTCCGAGCATGAGGAGACCTACAGGCTGGGAAAAGTCGATCAATCGACGAGTGGCATCGGCGCCCAGCACGGCATTCATGTCACGCACGTCTGCCTCAACCATGGCCGTTCCCGCAGCGCCGCTCAATATGAGCCCACTGTGCGCAACCGTGGCCGGCTCGTTATCCACGTAGATCACGCGGCACTCCGGATCGAGTTGCTGAGCCACCTCGTGCACGTTTCCCATAACCGGCAGGCCCGAGCCGAGGTCGATGAATTGCCGGACGCCGCAGTCGATGAGGAAACGGACCACACGCTGCAGGTAATCCCGGTTCTGGCGCGCCATAATATTGGCCGGCAGAACCGAGAGCACCTGCTCAGCCAGTTTCCGGTCGGCCGCGAAGTGATGCGTACCGCCCAGCAGACAGTCATACGCTCGAGCAGCGCTCGCCACCTCTCGGTCCATTCCGTCAGGGATCCATTGCCGGGTCGTGGACATCAAGCATTCCTCATTTCCTCTTGGGTTTCCCATCACAGGCAGGACCGGCGCCGGATCTCGCCGCCCTTGTCCCTGAGTCGGGAATTCGGTTCGGTTGTCCGGCGAGGCGGTTCAAGGATCCTGTACGCGGTCTTCGTACCCGCACTGAGTTACGCAGCGCATCCCGACTCAGGACGCTAGCGACGGTGCCGGGCGGTCATTTCCTCCAGCACCGTTACGAGGTCGGCAGGGGAGGGCGTCTCCTCCATCTCCCTGTGCAGCGCGGCAGCACCGTCCTGGAAGGACTGGTCCTCGAGCAGTCGGGTGAGCCCCTTCTGCAGGGCGTCCGCAGTGAAGTGGTTGCTGTCGATCACCAGTCCGGCGCCGCTGTCGGCGACGTACTGGGCGATGGTTGTCTCGCCCCAGAACAGCATCGGCGTAATCAGCTGCGGCACCCGATGAGCCACCGAGGCCGCAAAAGTGCCGCCGCCACCGTGGTAGATGACCGCCGAGCAGGTCGGCAGCAGGTAGTTGAGCGGTATGTACTCCACCAGGCGAACGTTGTCCGGCACCGCGGCGATGGAGTTCCGCTGCGCGGCGCCCACCGTGGCCACCAGTTCCACATCCAGCTCGGCCACCGCCTGGACAACCTCGGCGAACGAGACACCGCTCTGCCGGAAGAGCTGGCGGCCGCGGCCGCCGACACCGAGGGTGAGGCAGACCCGAGGACGCTCGGGCCGCTCGTGGACCCAGCTGGGCACGGCGGCTGTCCCGTTGTAGGGAACCCGGCGCAACGAGATGAACGGCAAGTCGACCGGCAGCTGCATCGCCCGTGGCATGGGATCGATGGTCCACTGCCCGAGCAGCAACTCCTCCTCGTACTCAAGGCCGTAGGGCGTCAGCATGCCCTCCATCAGAGCGTGCACCGGGTCCTCCTGCGGCTGCGCCCCCCGCGCCGCCAGGTGCTCCCGAGACCGCGCGCGCAGCCAGCCGATGTTGTCGCGGCCCCACAGCATGCGGGCCTGGGCAGCTCCGCTGACCCGTGCGGCCACGGCGGCCGGAACGCAGAACTGGTCCCACACCACCAGGTCCGGCTGCCAACTGCGGGTGACGTCGACCAAGTCGGGCAGGACCTGGCGGTAGAGCGACAGGACCTTGCACATCTTCTCCCACTGCTCCTCCCAGCCGGAGGGGTCCGCAGTGTCCAGGAACAGGGCGTCGTCGAGGCTGTCGGTCCGGTCAGGATTCGCGTTGAACTCGACCACTGAGGCGAGCTTGTCGCGGGAGCCGAGAGGCACGGCCGCTAGGCCCGCACTGGTGACGAGGTCCACGGCATCGGGATGAATGGCCACCCGTACCTCGTGGCCGGCATTCTGCAGGGCCCAGGCCAGCGGAACGATCGGGTGCACATGTGCGGTGGCGGGAAAGACTGCGAACAGAACACGCATGAGTGCTTCTCCGTTGAGGGTGTCGTGCAAGGAGTGCCGCCGGCCACCTCACCCGGCGAAGGGACAGACGAAGCCGACGGTGGAGGGGCGGAGCTCAGTGGCTCGAGGCGGATAGGCTCACGCGGCCCCAAGGAGCCCGGTGAGTGAAGCATCCAGGTTCCGGCGCGGCACCCAGCCCAACAACTGCCGCGCCCGGGAGACGTCCAGCATCTGGCAGTCCACGTCACTGCGGGAGGTACCTGTCCGGGCTCGCTCGACCAGCCGGACCGGCAGGTCGCTCAGCTCGATCAGCCGCTCTGCCACTCGGGCCGCGCTGACCGCCACTCCGCTGCCAATGTTGATGACGCGGCCCGATACGTCAGCCCGCGGCGCGCGCGTCACGGCAAGTACCGCGTCGGCGACGTCGCGTACGTCGACGAAATCACGCTCCGCGTTCAGCGGACCGAGGACCAGGTCTCTGCCAGCGGCATCGCCGTCCTGGGCGAACCGTTCAAGGTGCGCCGCGATGTCGCCGAGAAGGCTGCCGGCCGGCAAACCCGGGCCAATGATGTTTGCTATCCGCAGCACAACACCGTTCAGCTCGGATGTGCTGGCCGCATCCAGTACGCAGCGTGCCGCCTCCACTTTGGAGCGCCCGTAGGCGTTGGCCGGGGCCGGCGTCCGCTCCTCGGTGATACCGGTGTCCCTGCTACCGGGGCCGTACTCGTGGACGCTGCCGAGCTGGATCAAAAGGGGCCGGTGCGGCAGCGTCCGAACGGCTGCGACCAGGGTGGAGACCAACTCCGTGTTGGCTCCCCACATCTGCTGGTCCGTCATGCGCCAATAACCGCCAGCAGCGTTCACCACCACATCCGCCCCGGTGTCGGCGAGCATCGCGCCCACTTCCGCGGGCCCGGCCGCGAGCAGGTCGAAGACGACGAAGTGCTCGACCGTCGGACCGTTGCCGCCGACGTCACCGGGTCGAGTCCGGGAGACGCTGACGACCCGGGCACCCGACGACCGGAAGGCCGCACGCAGATGTCCGCCCACGAAACCGCTGCCTCCGAGCACCACCACGCAAGGCTGCTCAAGTGTCATGCCGAGATCTCCACACGCGTGTGATCGCCCACGACGAGGCGGTGCTTCGACGAGTCCTGGCCGCGGGGGCCGACGACCGCCACTTGTCCCGATCTTCGAACGTGGCGCCAGGGAGGGCATTCGGGCCAGACGCTTCGTCTCTGACCAGCTGCGCGGTGAACGCGCCGGCCACGGCGACCAGGCCCTGGGGAAGCAAGGTATCGCCGCGGTGGAGCACGCAATCGTCGCCGCCGGAGAAGATGCGCGTCGAGGACGGCGCGTGGACAGGACCGCGCAGACGGCCTCGCAGGGATATGGGTGGCGGTGGTCCGCTCGGTTCCCCGGCTCGGTCCCGTACCCCGTGCTGAGTTCGCGTGCTTGTCCATGATGTCTCCCCTTTCGGTGGTGAACGGTGCTGCGGTGGGAAGGCCAATTCGGCGGAGACTGATGGACAGCTCACCTCGGCGGAACGGGGTGCGGCCACGCCGTTCACACGGAAGTGACCATCAGCGCAACCGTGCTCTGCCCTCCCCGTGGGAGGCCGGTACAGCCGCGTCGCGCGCCAGCAGGCACTCCTCCAGAAACGCCAGCGCCCGGAGGTGGTAAGTGCGCGCCGCCCAGCCGAGGCTGATGTTGTGCCCGGCATAGGGCTGGCGGGCGACATCCACCCGGGGCGAGGACGTCAGACGGCGCACCAGGTCCCCCACCACCTCGTCGTCGTGGAGCCACCACTGCTCCTGCTCGGCGAAGGTGAAGCGGACCGGGACACGCACCCGGGCGGCGATGAGGGGATACATGTCCGGCCACAGCGGCCCGTCCCGCGCCTCCCGCTCCGGAACCGGCGCCACCAGTGAACGGCCCAGACGGAACGCGCTGGGCGGGTACAGCCGCAGCGCCCCCCAGTGCCGGCGCCACGCGCCGCGCCCCTGCGCCCCGGGAAGCTGTGCCAGGTCGACGGCGTACCGGTGGCCGAGCCCGGAGATGTCCACTCCCAGCAAGGAGTCGCCGCGCTCGGCCGCGGCGGCGGTCAGGGCGAGCTTGCCGCCGTAGGAGTGGCCCACCATGAAGTAGCCCGCGCCGAGCGGATGGCCGCGCGCGAAGCACGTCAGCGCGGCGTGCAAGGTCGAGGACTGGTCGGCGAGGCTCTGGCCCGTGGGCAGCCGGGAGACGGACACCCCATAACCGGGGCGGTCCACGGACAGCACGGTATAGCCCAGTTCGGCCCCCAGCCGCAGCAGGGAAAGGCCGGGCCGGGCACAGCTGTCGAAGTAGCCTGCCCGCATCCCCGCACCGTGCACGGCGACCACCACGGCGCGCGGGGCCGCATGGAGCGGCTCCGCGAGCAGTGCCGAGAGCTGGACACCACCGGCGTCGAGGGTGATCTCGCGGACCGAAGGCGCCTGCGGGCCCGTCATCGGGAGTCCTTCGCCGCGCAGGCACGCAGCTCGTCCAGCAGCCACGCCTGCCGCAGCGACAGGGGATCAGGCACCGACTCGCCGCGCACGGCTGCCGCGAACGCGCGTACCGTGGCTGCCACTTGGTCGTCGGCCGGCAGCGCCAGCTCCTCGACGCTGCCTTGCCGCTCGATACGAACCCGGGGCTGGTGGTCGGCGGGCGGCGTGAAGGCGCGCTCGACGGTGATACGGCCGAGGCTCCCCCAAAGCTCGTAGGCGCTGCGGTAGCCGTGGTCGAGCCCGAACGACAGCTGGGCGCTGACCCCGTCCGGCGTACGCAGCAGTGCCGCTCCGGCGGTGTCGACCTGGCGGCCGCCGTGGGCGCCGAGGGTGGCGCCGACGACTTCCAGGGCGTCACCCAGGAAGTACAGGGCCGCGCGCACGGGGTAGACCCCGGTGTCCCACAGGGCACCGCCGCCGAGTTCGGCGTTGTAGCGGATGTCGCCGTCGGGCAGTCCGGGGATGGCGAAGGTGGCGTGGAAGGCGCGCAGCCGGCCGATCGCCCCGTCGGCCACCAGCCGGCGGATCGCGGCGTGTTGGGAGTGATGGACGAACATGACGTTCTCCATCAGGGCCAGCCCCGACTTCGCGGCCAGGGCGAGCAGCCCTTCGGTCTCCGCCAGGGAGGTGGTGAGCGGCTTCTCGGCCAGTACGTGCTTGCCCGCCCTCAGCGCCGCGTTGGCCCACTGCGCGTGCAGGGCCGCCGGTAGCGGAATGTACACGGCGTCCACGTCGTCCCGCTCCAGGAGATCGCCGTAACTCTGATGGGGCGAAACGCCGTACTGCCCGGCCAGCTCGCGGGCTCTGGCGGCGTCGCGGCTGGCGATCGCGGCGATCTCCACTCCCTCCTGCGCCGCCATCGCGGGCAGCATGCGGCGCCGTGCGATGTCCGCGCAGCCCAGTACGCCGATGCGAACGGGCCTCATCGGGTGTGCACGGCTGTCGCGTTGAGGCAGGCGAGCAGAGTGCGGGCCTGGACGTTGACGTAGTGGCCGTGCTGGACCAGGGCGGTCAGCTGGGCGGGGGTCACCCACTGGAAGCCGGCGGGCGGAGTGAGCGGGGCCTGCTCCTCGTCGGCCTCGACCAGGAGGTAGCGGCTCTCCGCGTTCAGGAACCGGCCGCCCTCCTCCGAGTGCACGGCCTCGTAGGAGATACGGGACCGGTCGGCCGCGAGCACCAGGTCGAGGAAGGGCGGGCGGTCCTCACCGGTCAGGTGGGCGTGGTTGCCCGGGGTGTACTGGACGGTGGGACCCAGCTCGACCGTGTCGAGGAAGCCGCCCTCGACGCGGGCGTGTGCCAGCACGTGCCGTACTCCACCGATCCGCCGGGTCAAGAAGGCCGTCACACCCAGGCCGTGGGGCTCGAACAGCGGCTGGGTCCAGCCGCTGACCTCGCGGCTGCCGGCTTGGACCGATACCGCCACGACATCGAAGTACCGGCCCGCGTCGTGGCTGATGGCCGACGCACCGCGGGTCCAGCCGGGAAGCCCGGCCAGCGGTACGCGTTCGGCGTGCACGTCGTGCCGCGAGCGCTCCGCGGTGAACCAGGACAGCAGCGCGACGTCCGAGAGCAGGGCGTCCTCCCCGGCACCCGGGAGCGGCACGCACGCCAGCACGGTGCGTGAGTCCATGTTGACGACGTTGTCCCGGTGCAGCAGCTGTCCGATCTGGCCCAGGGTCAGCCAGCAGAAGTCCTCGTCGAGCGGCACCTCGCCGACGGCTTCCACAATCATGTTGCGGTTGCTCTTGTGGAAGAACCAGGAGCCGTGCTCGGACTGCAGGACGTCGGCGATCACCCGGCCGCGCCCCGGCTGAGTGAAGTACTCGATGTACTTCACGTCCGTGCCCCGGTGGACCTTGGTGTAGTTGCTGCGGGTGGCTTGGACGGTGGGAGAGAGCTGGAGCAGGTTGGGGTTGCCCGGCTCCATCTTGGCCTGCAGCAGGAAGTGGAGTACTCCGTCGAACTCCTTCACCAGGATGCCCAGGATGCCGACCTCGGGCTGATTGATGATCGGCTGGTGCCACTCGCGGTGAGCGCCCTCCTCTGTCGTGACGTGCAGGCCCTCCACAGAGAAGAACCGGCCACTGCGGTGCACCAGATTTCCGGTGGACTCCTCGAACGACCAACCGTCGAGTTCGTCGAACGCGATCCGGTCGACCTGGAACCGGTGCGCCCGGCGCCGCCCTTCGAGCCATTGGGTGAAGTCCTCGGTGCGCAGGGCCACGCCCGAGGCCGCAGCGGCCGACGCGGCCATCCGGTCATTGACCGAGGGGTCGTGGCGCGGCCGCAGGGCTGCCGCGTCGGCTGCGGGCTTGGTGAGGGGTGAGAGCATGGAGAACTCCAGGCGGATCGGTGGGAAGGCGCGGGCGATTAGGCTGCCGTGGAGGGATCGGCCGAGGCGATGAAGGCGTCGAGAACCTGCCGGTAGTAGCCGGGGCCGAAGCCCATGGCCGCCGTCTCCGGGACGAGGGCGCGCAGCTTCTCGGTGGAGATGACGTGATGAGCCCCCTCGTCCTGGTACCGGCGGCGGACCGGTAGATCCAGTCGGGTCGCAAGGTGGTCGACGATCCGCTCCACCGGCACGGCCGTGCCGGAGGCCACGTTGACGGTCTCGCCACGCAGCCCCTGGGCGAGCAGCCGGTCGATGACGGTGACCACGTCGCGGACATCGATCAGGTCACGGGCGGCGCCGCGCTGGATACGCACGGAGCCCTCGCGTATCTGCCGTATGAGGGTGGGGATCAGCTGGTGCGGGGGCTGTCCGGTACCGACGAGATGACCCAGACGCAGGATCAGGTGATCGGCGCCCGAATCCTGCAGCTGGCGTTCGAGCGCGAGCTTATGTGCGCCGTACGGAGTGCAGGGCGTGATCGGGCTGTCCTCCCGGCCCGGCCCGTCGACCGCGCCGTACATGCCGGTGGCCGCGGTGGAGAAGAACAGCAGCCGGCGCCTGGTGGCACGGCACCGGGCTGCGGCCTGCCTCAGCAGCGCGGACTCCCGGGCGAAGTCGGCGTCCGAAGTGCCGCTGGCCCAAGAGACGCCCGCCGCCATGGCGACCGTGTCCGGATGGCGGTGTGCGAGAGGGCGCAGGTTCCGGGCGAGGAATCCGTTGCCCACAATCTCCATGGTCATCCGCGGGCCTCCACGAATCCCTTCATCGAAGATCGATGACGTAGTCGAACATCCGATCGGCCAGAGACTGGGTGCACGCTGCCCCAGAAGCTGTGCCCGGTGATGGTGTTGCTGTGGGCGAGGGTGCCCACGACTCGGGGCGCCCGCTCCTGTCGGCCGGAGCCGCCGGAGGAGGGCCTCACGCCTGCGAGCCGCCGTGCTTGGCGCCTTTCCACCAGGCGGGGTGATCCTTGTACCAGGCCACGGTGTCGGTGAGACCCTGCTCGAAGGTGATCCGCGGGGCGTAGCCGAGTTCCTCGCGGATCTTCGTCTCGTCGAGGGAGTAGCGCAGGTCGTGCCCCTTGCGGTCGCCGACCCGGCGGACCCTGGACCAGTCCGAGCCGGTCAGTGCGAGCAGGCGTTCGGTGATGGCCCGGTTGGTCTGCTCGTTGCCGCCGCCGATGTTGTAGACCTCACCGGCCCGGCCCTTGTTCAGCACGAGGTCGAGCGCGCGGCAGTGGTCGTCCACGTGTAGCCACTCGCGGATGTTGCCGCCGTCGCCGTAGAGCGGCACCTGCTTTCCTCCGAGCAGATTGGTGACGAACAGCGGGATGAGCTTCTCGGGGTGCTGGTACGGACCATAGTTGTTGGAACACCGGGTGATGGAAACGTTCAGCCCGTGGGTGCGCCAGTACGACCGCGCCAGCAGGTCCGATGCCGCCTTGGAGGCGGAATACGGGGAGTTGGGCGCAAGCGGCCAGTCCTCGGTCCAGGAGCCTTCGTCTATCGACCCGTAGACCTCGTCGGTGGAGACGTGGACCACGCGCTGCACACCGCTGACGAGGACCGCGTCGAGCAGCCGCTGAGTGCCGGTCACATTGGTGTGGACGAACTCCTCGGCCGCTTCCACGGAGCGGTCCACGTGCGACTCGGCGGCGAAGTGGACCACCGCGTCGTGGCCGGGCAGCAGTCGGCGCAGCAGGTCGCTGTCGCAGATGTCGCCGCGGGCGAAGGTCAGGCGCGGGTGCGTCTCGGGGAGGTTCGCGCGGTTCCCAGCGTAGGTGAGCTTGTCCAGAACAGTGACGTGCGCACCCTCCCACTCCAGGTAGCCGCCGCCGAGAAGCGTGCGCACATAGTGCGAGCCGATAAAACCGGCGCCGCCGGTGACCAGAATCTTCCTCATGCCGCTACCTCGATTCACATGTGGTCACCGACGACAAGCCGGCGGTGAGTGCGATGGAGCTTGAGCCGCGGCGGATCAGTTCTCACCCCACTCCAGGTAGATGATCGGGGATTCGCGGTGGGGCAGCTGGCGCAGTTTCGCGTTGCCGAGCTCTACGAATTCGGCCAGCGCTTTGGTTTCACCGGGCCACTTGGGGTGGGCGAGTTCGTCGAAGGCCAGAATGCTCCCCTTGACCAGGTGCGGACGGATGGCGTGAAGGATCTCCAGGGTGGGCTCGTAAAGATCGACGTCTATATACGCCAGCGCGATGACGGTCTCCGGGTTCTCCCGCAGATACTCGGGGACCGTCTTGCGGACATCTCCCTGCACCACAAAGCTGCGCTGGGTGTGGCCGTAGGGCTCGTTGACCTCGTGGGCGGCGAGTACCTCGCGCAGGTGGTCCACTTCATGCTCAGGAACGGCGAACCGGCCGGGGACGGCGCTCGGAGTGGCGCGGTCGATGTCAGCTATGGAGGGAAAGCCGGTGAAGGTGTCGAAGCCGATGACACGGCGCAGTGAATTGTAGGGCTCGTAGATGCTGCGCAGAGCGGTGAAGGCGGCGAGATGGCGTCCGTGCAGCACACCAAACTCCATGACGACCCCTGGGACATCGGTGATCATCCGGTACAGGGCATCCATGGCCAGCAGATCAGCGAGCTGGTGCCGGCGCAGATACACCGGGAGATTGTCGATCAGATACTCGGGCGGAATCGGCGTCTCGGCCAGGAGCTTGGTGAGGCGCAGCCGCGAGTCGCGTTCCTGCTCCGACTCGTGCGGTACGGTGCGCGGGTCCCTGTACTCGATGTCAGCCATGCTCTTCCTCTCTCGTTTTTCGTTCTGTCTCTGACGGTTTGTGGAACGCCTCGCGGCAGCCTTGACGGAGTGACCGGTCCTGCGTCAGCGACTTGTCGCTCCCACGTCCCACATGTCCTGCAGCGACTCCTTCAGCCCGATGCGAGGGCTCCAGCCCAGCAGCTCCTTGGCCAGCCGGATATCGGCCTGGATCCAGTCGACGCCCAGGCTGCGCACGGGGCTCTCCCGCTCGCTGACGGTGGCCTGCGGCAGTCCCGCCGCAGACAGACAGTGGGAGACCAGCTCGCGCATAGGCACCGCGACGCCGCTGCCGATGTTGAAGACGTGTCCGCTCACCGGGCGTTCCGCCGCTTTCACCACGGCCGCGGCGACGTCGCGTACGTCAACCCAGTCACGCATCGCGTCGGCCACGGTCAGGGCCAGCTCGCCGCCTCGGCCGACGCCGCGCAGCTGAGGCAGGAGCTTCCCCGGGAAGCCCGCAGGTGTCGGGTAGGGGCCGCACGTGTTGACCAGCCTGAGCACCACACCGCTCACCGTGTCCGCGCGGGCCGCGTCGAGGACGGCCTGCGACCCGGCGAGTTTGGCCCGGGCGTAGGCGTTCAGGGGTTCGGGTGGGACGGACTCGTCCAGGGGGGCGCCGGCCGTTCCGGAGCCGTACTCGTGGATGGTCCCGATGTGCACGAGCCGGGGGCGCCCCGGCTGCCGCCCTACCGCCACGACCAGCTTGCGGGCCAGATCCTCGTTGGCGCGCAACAGCTCGGCGGCACGCCCCTCCCCGCCATCGGCGGAGCTGGTCAGGTCGGTCGCGCCCGCCATGTCGGTGGCATTGACCACGACGCTCGCACGCACGTTCCGGAGCATCCGGCCGATCGTCTCGGCCGACGCGGTGAGCAGGTCCATGGGTTGGAAAGCGGCGTCCGCGCTGTGCGGCGCGGGCTTGCGGGCCACGACGACGACCCGGTAGCCGTGCCGGGCGAAGGCCGCGCAGATGTGCCGCCCGATGCAGCCGGTGCCACCGAGTACGACAGCGCACGGCATTCAGGCCGTCCGCGGGAGCGCGGTGGTCAATGCGGCGGCAGGGTGGCTCGCCGCGGCCCCTTCGACGAGGTTGATGAGATAGGCCCCGTATTCGGTGCCGGCCTGCTCGCTCCCGAGCCGGTGGCACTCCTCCATGCCGATGTAGCCCATGCGGTAGGCGATCTCCTCGACGCAGCCGATCCGCACGCCCTGCCGCTTTTCCAGGATCTGCACATACTGGCCGGCTTCCAGAAGCGAGTCGTGGGTGCCCATGTCGAGCCAGACGAATCCACGCCCCAGCTCGGCCAGCTGCGCCCTGCCCTGCTCCAGGTAGGCCCGGTTGATGTCGGTGATCTCCAGTTCGCCGCGTTCGGACGGCACAAGGTCCTGGGCCAGCCCGACCACGTCGTTGTCGTACATGTACAGGCCGGTGACGGCGATGTTGGAGCGGGGCTCGCTGGGCTTCTCCGTCAGGGCGGTGAGCTGCCGGTCGGCGTCCAGCTCAGCGACCCCGTACCGCCATGGGTCCTTGACCGGGTAGCCGAACAGCGCGCACCCGTCGAGCCCGGCCGCGGTCGTACGCAGCAACTCGGAGAAGCCGTGGCCGTGAAAGACGTTGTCGCCCAGGATGAGCGCCACCTGGTCGGCCCCTACGTGGCCGGCGCCGATGACGAACGCCTCTCCGATGCCGTTGGGCTCCTTCTGCTCGGCGTAGTCGATGCTCAGGCCGAGCTGGGAGCCGTCGCCGAGGAGGCTGCGGAACATCTCCAGGTGGGACGGTGAGGAGATCACCAGGATCTCCCGGATGCCGGCGAGCATGAGGACGGACAGCGGGTAGTAGATCATCGGCTTGTTGTAGACCGGGAGGATCTGTTTGGAGACCACCCCGGTCAGCGGCTTAAGGCGGGTTCCGCTCCCCCCGGCGAGGATGATCCCTTTCATGAGCGGGCTCCCGTCAGTCCATGCCCCGCCTGTGCCGCGGTGCCCAGTTGGGCCTCCAGTTCCAGGCAGCGTTCATAGTCGGGGAGCAGCCCGCGCTCCGCGGCCTGAGCGAGAGTGGGAGCGGCGGCGTCCCGCTCGGAGAGGATCGGGTCGATGTCCTCGGGGATCGGCAGGCCGAGCGCAGGGTCGAGCGGCGAGAGGGCCAGCTCGTGCTCCGCGACGTACGGGGCTGAGGTCAGGTACGACATGACCGTGTTGTCGGTGAGCGCCACGAAGGAGTGGCCGACACCAATCGGCAGGTACACGGCACGGAAGCCGACCTGGTCCAGGAGGACGGCGTCCCATTTGCCGTACGTGGGCGAGCCACGCCGGATGTCCACGGTGAAGTCCAGGCACCGCCCGCTCGCGCAGTAGACGTACTTGGCGGCGCCCGGAGGTGCGACGGTGTAGTGAATGCCCCGGACGACACCTCGTCGGGACAAGCTGTGGTTTCCCTGGGCGACCGCGAACAGCGGTCCTCCCTTGGCGGTTTCGAAGGCCGCCTGCTGAAAAGGGGCGACGAATATCCCGCGTTCGTCGGAGAACGTCCGCGAGGTGAACTCCAGTGCGCCCTCCACAGCAAGCTTTCGCGCTTCCATATGTCCCTCCGGACAAGGGGGAAATGGGCAAGGAACATCTCCCGTGCAACAGCCGGCAGAGCCGGGGCATCAGCGGAGATGGGGGCGATCAGGCGGGCCCCGCGAGCCTGACACGGGATCGCGAATAGCCAAAACACGCGGGTGGATAACTGCCCTGCGTGTACCTTGATTTCAGCGCAGATAGAACACTGCGAATGCTAAAGAATCTATCTTCGGATCCGCCCAAGGTCAATACCGAAACTTCAGAGCATGGGCGAGAAATGTCAGAGGAATGTCAGCGGTGCGCCAGTTCCGCGACCGCGCCCACCATCTGGTTCGGTGACGGCATGGCCAGGATCTCTTTGCGGAGCGCCCGGGCACGCGTGGCGTAAGAGGTGTCCGAGACGACCTCGCGGCAGGCCGCACCCACGACGTCCGGCGCGTCCTCTCCGGTCTTCAGCGTCACGGCCGCGCCGTAGTCGGCCAGGCGCCGCGCCTGGTCGACGAGCATCTCCGCGCCGGGGACGATGACTTGGGGCGTCCCGGAGTACATGCCCGTCAAGCTGGTCACGCCGCCCCCGTGGTGCACGAGCAGATCACACGTCGGGGCCACAACGTCCAGGGGGAACCACCCCGCGTGCACATCTCCGCAGGCTTCGCGCAGGTCGGAGGTGAGGCCGTCGGGGGCGGCGATCAGGATGTCGGCGTCGAGCGGTGCGAGCTCCGACACCGTACGCGTCAGGAAATCGAAGAGCTTGTGGTGGCCGTCGCGGGTCACCTGGCTGCCGGCGGTGAGGCAGATCCGGCGGCGGTCCCCACGGGTATACATTCCAGGTTCGAGCTGGCGTTGGCGGTTCGCCGGAACGTACCGCATCGGCGACGCGGGGCGGGCGGCAGCGGGCCGCAGACTGGGTGGGCACACGTCGATGAACAGGTCGGGCTCGGGAAGGCGTGATAATCCGAGCTCGCGCAGCTCGGGTTGGAGTTCCTCGTCGGCGCCGCGATGCACATGCCTCGCGTCGATCGCATCCCACGCCAGCCGCACCCACGGGATCCCGAGGTACGGGGCCAGCAGCGGCGCCGCGTACGCCATGGTCCCGCCGACGACGACATCGGGGCGCCACGCTGCCGTGAACTCCTTGAGGACGCCGAGGCTCGCGGCGGCCATACGGCCGAACCAGCGGCCGGTGAACACGCCCTGCTGGGCCACCCCGGCGTCGAGCGGCGGAGGCACCGGCCGCCCCTGCCGGTCCTGGGAGATGAAGTGCCGGATCGGCAGGTCGGTCATCGAGATCACCGGGATCGCCGCCACCTCGGCGGCGGACATCAGGTCCCTGTTGGCCGCCATGAAAATCTCGTGGCCCGCACTGCGCAGGGCCGTGGCGAGCGGGGCCAGCGAGAACACGGTCGCCTGGCCACCGCCGGTGACAAAGAGAACTCTCATCGGTATGCCTCCTCAGGGGGAGCAGGTCGCGAGGTCTTCGAGTACGCCGACCACCTCGCTTGGGGATGGCATGGCGGCGATCTCGCGGCCGAGCGCCTGAGACTTTTCGACGTAGGCCGAGTCCTCAAGGAGTTCCTGGAGGCCCTTCGCGATGCTGTCGGGGGTGACCTCGTCGGGCAGCAGGTTGATCGCGGCGCCATAGTCGGCGACGAGTTGCGCGGCGCGGCGTACTTTCTTCTCCTGGGGCAGGAGCAGCTGGGGTACTCCCGAGATCATCGCGGTCTGCCCGGTGAGGCCGCCGGCGTGGTGCACGATGAGGTCGCAGGTCGGCATCAGCACGTCCAGCGGAATCCAGCCCGCGCGGATGTCGTCGAACTGGGCGCGCAGTTCAGCGGCGACCTCCTCCGGCGCCGGGATGACGATCTCGGCGTCCAGGACGGCGAGGCTGTCCACCATGCCCCGGATGAGCTCGAAGTTGTTGTCCCGGGCGGCCATGCTTCCGCCCGTCACACACACCCTGCGCCGCTCGCCGCGCGTGTACATCCACGGTTCGACGGTGCTCTGGGAGTTGATGGGGACCCATCGGATCTGTTGGGCGGGGGCGGCGCCGGCCCATCGGACTCCGGGCGGACAGTTGTCGATCATCAGGTCGTGCTGCGGGATGCGGTCCAGGCCCAGTTGCCGCAGTTCCGGCTCGAGTTCCTCCTCGCTGCTCACGTGGATGCCCACAGTGTCCAGCGCGGCCCAGGTGTGCCGTACCCACGGCACCGACAGTTCGTGGGCGAGGAGCGCCGCCGCGTAGGCGTGCGGCCCGCCGATCACGATGTCCGGACGCCAGCCGGCCGCCACCTCCCGCAGCTGTACGAGGCTCTCCGCCGCCACGCGCCCGAACCAGCGGCCCGTGTACCGGATGAACTCGGGATGGTCCACGTCCTCCGGGACGATCTCCCGCTCGCCGGAGCGCCGCGTGCCCTTGATGTCGGCTATGGGGCTGATGGTGCCAGCGATGGCCGGCAGGCCGATCCCGGTCACCGCCGACGTCCGCTCCTTCACGGTCGACATGAAAACCTGGTGCCCTTCGTCACGTGCCGCGGTGGCAAGCGGGGCGAGAGCGAACGCGTTGGACGGGGTGGGGCCCGCGACGAACAGCATCTTCATGGGCGATCCGTTCTCTTCTCGTCTTGTCGGGGGTGCTGCTTCGCGAAGGGGGGCGGTGGTCAGGAACCGTAGGCGCGGGCGAGCTTCTCCAGATCGGAGGCGATCTGCGCGGGGGACGGCATGCACTCCATCTCCGTACGCAGAACCCCGGCTGCCTCGGCGTACCGGGAGTCTGTGAGCAGCTGTGTCAGTGCCTCGTGGAGGAGACCGGCATCGTCCTGGGCAGTCACGGTGTCGAAGCTGATTCCCGCGCCGGTGGCCGCCAAGCGGTCGCCGTGCGCGAAACAGTCGGCCATCTGCGGAAGTACCAGCTGTGGCAGCCCGAAGAGGGCGGCGGTCATGGTGGTGGCCGCACCGCCATGGGTAATGACGGCGTCGCAGGAGCTGAGGAGTAGATGGAGCGGGACAGGATCGACCATCCGCACGTTGGCCGGCACCGGACCGATGCTCTCCCGGTGCCTTGCGCCGACCGTGGCGATCAGTTCGACACCTCGCATCTCCGCGAACGAGTGCAGCAGCGCGCGCACGAAGGGCACCCCGTTGTAGACCAGGGTTCTTCTGCCGAGAGAGACAGCGACCCGCTTGGGGCGCGAGCGTGGTCGGCCCCACTCCGCACGCAGCCATGAAGGCATCGCCTCGCTGCCATTGAACGGCACATAGCGCACCGGAGTCTCCGGCTTCAGTTCCGGGAGCTGAAGGGCACTGGGGCAGGAATCAAGGACTACCGTGGGGTCAGGGAGGGTATCGAGGCCCAGCGACTGGCAGGTCTGGCGCAATTCCTCTCTGGCAGCGGGGAGCCGGGGCGTGCCGATCGGATCGACACCCCAGCGATGGTGAACGACCGGGACCTGCAGCAAGGCTCCCAGAATGAGTGCGCTGTACTCCAGCGGATCGGAAATTATCAGTTCCGGCCGGAAGGAGCGGGCGAAATCCAGGTAGTCCCTCACCATCGATTTCGCATGCTCCATCCACAGACCTCCGAAACCGCCCTTCATGCCGCGCGGCCGGGATTCCAGTGGGCGTTTCCCTGGCGCCAGGTCGTTGAGTACCAGCTCTTCGGTATTGAACGAATCGCCGAGGCTCACGAAGTTCAGCCCTGCCGTACGGGTGGGTTCCGCACTGTCGGGTCTCCCCAGGACGAGCACCTCGTGGCCAGCGGCGCGGAGAGCCCAGGCGACCGGTACCAGAGTCGGAAGGTGGCTTGGGTCAGGAGTCGTCATCACGAGGACACGCATTCAGGTCACCTTGTCACTGAGCGAGGGCGGACAGCGAAGACACCAGCGCCGCCGGGGTGGGCAGGGACTCCATCTCGTCCCGCAGTCGCCGTGCGGCACTGGAGTGGGCGGGATCCGTGAGGAGTGAAGTGACGGCCGTGCGAATCGCCTCCTCATCCGCCTGAGCATTGGACAAGGACCGGGCCGCACCAGCTGTAGCGATTCGGCCGGCGATCACCTCCTGGTCCAAGCCTGTGGAGATGGCCAGCTGGGGCACTCCAGCCGTCAGGGCGGTCATGGCGCAGCCGGCGCCACCGTGGTGGATGACCACATCGCAGCTGGGCATCAGCAAGTGCAACGGCGTACGCTCCATCAGCCTCACGCCAGGCGGAAGAGTTACGGCGCGCTCCATCCGTTTGCGGTCGGCACCCGCGAGCAGAACGAGGACCTCAGCGCCCAGACCTGCGAGAGCGTCCACTATGCGAGGCACCGCGAAGGAAATCGGCCCGTATATGCCGCTGACGGAGGTTCCCCAAACCACACACACCCGCGGCGGTCCGGCAGAGCCGCGCTCGCCTTGCGGCAGCCTCGCTCCAGGACCGTTGTACGGCACATGGCGAATGGATAGCCGCTCGGCCTTCAGGGGTGGTCGCGCGCTTATCGGAGAAGGGTCGATCACATGCTCATAAACGTGCGGGCCCATCTGCCCCACGCCGTACCTGGGGAATGCCCCACTGGGGTCCATGGGCACGAAGCTCGCCCCCGGTGGTGCTCCCGGTACGTCGTCGTCCGGGCCGACAGGCCCCCACAGCTGCAATATGGCGGGAATATCCAGGACTTTCCCGATGAGCGGCCCTTCGAAGCTCATGATGTCGTGAACCACAAGATCGGGAAGCCACCAGCGTGCGAATTCTACTGCGGCGTCACTGCTCCGAGCCACGACACCGATGGCCCAGTCATGGTTCTCTCGGGACCACGCATTCATATCGAATTCATCGAGCGATTGAAGCGGTTCCCCAGTAAGCGGGTGCAGTGGGAGTTCCGAAAAGGGCCATGCACCAAATTCAGCCATTCGGAAATTGTGCAGTCGGCCCCGCACCGTCATGTCCATAGCTTCGAGAATTGGAACCGGCATGAGCCCTGCGTTGCTTACCGACTGTGTCTGGCACGGAGTGCAAAAGACATTCACCTCGTGGCCCGCCGCCTGCAATGCCCATCCCAGGGGCACCATGGAGGCCCAGTGCCCAGGCCAGTTAGACACGGTAAACAGAACCCGCACTCGCACTCCTTTCGAATGAGCGAATCGATCGGATTTCCCTCACGAACGCATCAGCGCATCACGTCAGCCGCTGTAACGCGCCGCACGGTCCGTGGTGCGTGAGACGAGGCCCCAGACAGCCACCACCAGCCCTCCCGCCGCGACTGCGGTCATGAGCAACAGGGGCGGCCGGTAGGCCGCGGCGATGTCCTCTTCGTGACGGGGAAGCCCCAGCGAGAGCAGGGCAGACACCAGCGTCAGCATGATCACGGCGCCGAACTGTACAGCGGTCTGGTAGAGCGCTGACGCCGCTCTCCGGTCAGCGGGTGGGAGAGCGCTGCTCGCCTGCATGTTCAGTGCTGCGAACGCACAGACAAACCCCACCCCGACCAGAACCAGGGTGGGCAGGAGATCCGCGGCGTATGAGACGGGCACGGTCGACCTCAGGTAGAGGGCGTAGCCGATGAGAGGCGCGGCAGCACCCAGGGCGATGAGCCGCGGCGCGCCGAAGCGCATGACCAACCGCCCGGAGGCCAGAGCCGAGACGGCCAGGGGAACGCAGGCCGGCAGAAATGCCAGCGCGGTCTGCCCAGCGCTCCACCCCAGCATGGTCTGAAGCTGGAAGGTCGCGAGGAACAACAGCCCCAGGTAGGTGCCGTTGAGGGTCGCGGCGCCAAGGGCAGAACGGATCAGGGGACCGTTCCTGAGCAAGCGGCGAAGCGGTCGGCCCACGGGCGCTGCGGTGCCATCGAGGTCGCGCGGGACGATAGCGGCTGCAAAGAGGAGCAGGGCAAGAGCGACAGGGGCTGCGAACAGAAAGGTCCAGCGCCAGCTGACCTGAGTGAGAACGCCGGACAGCAGCAGTCCCGTCGTGAATCCGATGGCGCCGAAGAAGGAGTAGACCGCTACGGCGCGGTTGCGATCCGCGCCCTCGCGAAACGCGGTAGTGATGATGGCCAGACCGGTGGGTGCTGTCAGTGCAGCGCACGCTCCTTTCACCATGCGGGTTGCGATCAGCAGAGTCTCGTTGGTCGCCAACCCGCCTACGAGGGAAGCCACAGCAAAGACCAGAAGCGCGGCGAGGTAGACGCGCCGTTGCCCAAACAGCGCGGCCAGGCGGACGCCAGGCAGGAGCAGCGCACCGAATCCGAGCGCGAAGCCTCCCATGACCCACTGAACGGTCCAGATCGATAGAGCGAAAGCATCGCTGATCGCGGGCAGCGAAACGATGACCACGGATACCTCTAGGGCATCCAGGAGCATGTTGCCTGCGAGCACCACCAACAGCATCCAGCTCCGCCGGGAGCACGATGCGAAGTCGAGGGCTGCGGGAGTCGAAGATGACGCTTGACTTTGTGTCATGGGAACACCGCCAGGAAAGGAGCCGGCACCACCTGGCCGGCCGCGACGCCGGAGAACCTCGCGGCCGGCTTCCTCGGTGAGGTGCCACGTAAGCTGGGCGCCGGTGCAGGTCAGCCGAGCAGCGAACCCCCACTCGCGTCGATGAAGGAGCCAGTGACCCACCGGGCGTCGTCAGAGGCGAGGAAGGCCACCACGTCACCAATGTCCGATGGCTCGCCCACCCGCCCGAAAGCGGAAAGCTGGGACATCTGCTCTACCGCCTCCGGGATGTCGAACACCGGGCTGCTGTTGTTGGTGATGCCTGGGGCGACGCTGTTGACAGTGATTCCACGTGGGCCCAGGAACTTGGCAAAGTGCAGAGCGATCTGTTCGATGGCCCCCTTGGACATCGCATAGACGGCTTCTTCAGGGTTGGCGACGCGAGTGAGCCCGGAGGAGATATTGATGATGCGTCCGCCATCGGGGATCAGCTGCAGTGCACGCTGCACAATGAAGAACGGCGCCTTGGCATTGACGGCGAAGAGCCGGTCGAACAGGTCGGGGGTGACCTCCTCCGGCGCCACGCCACCCATAATGGCCGCGTTGTTCACCAGGACGTTCAGCGTGTTCGTCCCTGTGCGCTCCTTCAGGCCGGACTCCAGGGCTTCGAAGAGCATGTCCACATCCCCGGGCACGCCCAGTTGTGCTCGTACGGGAAATGCCTGTCCCCCTTCGGCTTCGATGTCCGACACGGTCTGCCGGGCGGCTTGGTCATCAGACGTGTAGTGCACGGCGACGAGGGCGCCTTCCCGCGCCAGCCGCTGGGCGGTGGCCCGGCCGATACCGCGGCTCGATCCCGTGACGAGCGCGGTCTTGCCCATGAGCTTGCCCACGATGTCCTCCTGTGTTCGTTGGGGTGAGGTGGTCGGAGAGAAGTCAGTGCCGTTGAGGCGGCCCGAACCAGCGCCGCAGCGCCGCGTGGAGGTCCCGCTCCGTGCCGTCGGCCCACGCCACGTGCCCGTCGGGACGCAGCAGAACGGCTCCGAACGGCACGTCAGACCTTGTGGTGCCCCGTATGACACGCACCCGGCCGTCCATCCAGGGCGTGACGGTCCAGGCCGGGCGGGGCCCTCCGGCAAGGTCGAGCAGTACGCCGGACCCGGCCCGGGACGCGGCCAGGGTGTCGGTCGGCCCGGCCTCTGTGTCGAACCGCAGATGCGGTAACCGTGAGCCCACCAGGGGGTGTTGGTCCCCCTCGGCGTCGACCGGGTACCGGACGTCGACCCCGCTGATCATGGCCGCCAGATGCGCGCGGGCCCGCGGCAGTCGCAGGAGTTCGGTGAAGAGGCCGCGCAGGGGCTCCACCTCGGGGCCGCCGAGCAGTAGGTGGGCCTGGGTGGCGATGTTGCCCAGGGTGCGCCGGCCGACGGGGTGGCGTTCGGCGTGGTAGGTGTCCAGCAGGCTCTCGGGGGCGCGGTCGAGGACTACGGCGGCCAGTTTCCAGCCGAGGTTGAAGGCGTCCTGCAGGCCCAGGTTGAGAGCCTGTCCGCCGGCCGGCAGCTGCTGGTGGGCGGCGTCGCCGGCGAGCAGGACGCGGCCCCGCCGGTACTGTTCGGCCTGGCGACGGGTATCACCGAAGGCGTTCAGCCACAGCGGGGTGCCGCCGCCGATGTCGTCGCCCGCGACCCGCTGCCAGGCGTCGGTCACCTCGGCGAAGGAGGGCGGTCGGGCGCGCAGCTGGGCGGGTGCGCCGTAGACGTGCGTCATGACCCGGGTGACGCCGTCGGGCGCCCGGTGCGCGATGGCCAGCCCGCCGGGGTGCCGTTCGAAGCGCCGTTCGGGGATGTCGATGCCCGCCACGTCGGCGCGTAGCAGTTCCCTGGTGGCGTCCTGCCCCGAGAGGCGGAAGCCGACGAGTTCGCGGACCGTGCTGGACTCCCCGTCGCAGCCGATGGCGTAGGCGGCCCGGATCCGCAGCCGCTCTCCCCCGGGTGTCTCCGGTTCGGCCCGCGCCTCGACGCGCCGGCCCGGCTCCTCCAGCCCGGTCAGCCGGTAGCCCTTGACGAACCGCGCGCCGAGTCCGCGCGCCCACTCCTCCAGCAGTTCCTCGGTGCGGGCCTGCGGCACCTTCCACTGGCCGGCGTACGGACCCGGGGTTTCGAGGTCCAGCGTCAAGCCGCCGAAGTGCCCCGGGCCGCCGCGCGACGGAGTGCCGAGCCGGGTCAACAGGCCGCGCTGGTCGAGGAGTTCCATGGTGCGGGCGTGGAGGGTGGACGCCCGGGACTCGGTGAGCGGCCCCGTGCGCCGTTCCAGTACGACGACATCGGCGCCGCCGAGGCGCAGTTCCCCGGCGAGCAGCAGACCGACCGGGCCCGCCCCGACGACCAGGACCTGGGTGTCGAGCGTGCGTGCCGTCGACACGGTCAGCGCCGTGCCGCTTCGGCGTGGTCCTTGGCGTGGCGGAGCGTGGCCAGACTGTTGGCGCTCAGCGCTCCGCGGACGTACTCCAGCGCCTCGGCGGCGGTCGCCGCCGTTCCGAGAACCGCGGCGATGTTGTCAGTGGCGATCACGACGGTGTGCCAGGAGGTGGCCGTGACACCCTCCGCATCCTCCTCGAAGGTCCACAGTCCGGTGTGCAAGGACATCAGTGCGGGGAGGGTGGTCTGTTTGTAGGCGATGCGCTCATGGGGCACGCAGACCCGGTAGGAGCGGGTGCGGTGGGTGGAGCCGTCCTTGGCGCGGGTCTCCATCTCCAGGTCCTGGAGCCCGGAGGGCTGCCGCTCCAGCCGGACCGACGCCACGTGCGGGAGCCGCTGCGGCCAGCGGTCCGCCGCGTCGATGAAGTCGTACAGGTCGGCGGCGGAGCCGGTCACGCGGACGGAGTCCGAGAAGGTGAGGGTGTGACCCTCGGCGGCGTGCGCGGCCTCGAGATTAGCCTTGAGGGAGGCCAGTTCCGTACGGGAATTGCGGTCGACGGCCTCGTCGATCCAGCGCAGTGACTCCGGGTCGTCGTCGACGGCGCGGTAGTCGTGCAGCAGCCGGACCCGCGAGGTGCCCGGGTCGAGCGGCTCGATGATCCAGGCGCCGCCCATGGCCGCGACCGGGTCGGCGGTGCGCTCCTGCCGGAAGTCGATCCTGAGGGCCTCGGGGTCGAGTGTGCGGCGCGACGTCCAGTGCTTGGCCTCGCCGTTGGCGGTGGCCCAGATGCGGATACGTTCCTCGGTGTCGTCGCCCTCGGTCCGTTCGGCGTGAATGGTCGGGGGGAAGATCCGCGGCCAGTGCGCCACGTCCGCGAGCAGCCCGTAAACGGCGTCGGCAGGGGCCGAGACCGTGATGTCGTGTTCCACCTCGCACGTCCGGGGGGATGGCATGCTCCTGCTCCTTTGCTCCTGTGTGGGGTCCACACGCCGTGTCAGAAGTTGCCGAGTCCACCGCAGACGTTGAGGGCCTGGGAGGTGATGGAGTCGGCGGTATCGGAGGCCAGGTAGCCGACCAGGCCGGCGACTTCCTCGGGGGTCGAGTACCGGCCGAGCGGGATCTTCGCCTGGAACTTCTCCAGGATCGCGTCCTCGGTGGTGTCGTAGGCGGTCGCGTACCCCTGGCGCACCCGCTGCGCCATGGGCGTCTCGACGTAGCCGGGGCAGACCGCGTTGACGGTGATGCCGGTGGGCGCGAGTTCGTTGCCAAGGGCCTTGGTGAAGCCGACGACGCCGTGCTTGGAGGCGGAATAGGGGGCGCCGAGGACCACACCCTGCTTGCCCGCGGTGGAGGCGACGTTGATGATCCGGCCCCAGTTCTTCTCCCGCAGGCCGCCGGTGGTGAGGACCTCGCGGGTCATCGTGAAGACGCTGGTGAGGTTGGTGGCAATGACGTCGTCCCACAGCTCGTCGGCGATGTCCGCGGTGACCCCGCCGCCGCTGCGGCCGGCGTTGTTGACCAGGACGTCGACGCCGCCGTACCGGTCGACGGCGGCCTGCACGAACGTCCGGACGTCGGAGCGGGAGCGGACGTCGCAGGCGCGCCCGTCGGCCTGCAGCCCTTGGGTTTGCAGCTCCTTGACGATGGCAGCGACGCTCTCGTGGTTGCGCGACCCCAGGAACACGGCGTGTCCCTGGGTGCCGAGGAGCCGGGCCACGGCCAGTCCGATTCCGCTGGTGCCTCCGGTGACCAGGGCGACCCGCTGCTGTTGCGACATGGTGTCCTCTCTGTGCCTGTACGCGTCTTCTGTGCGGCAAGGGCAGTCAGGCCACGGTGGCGGCCAGATGGGCGTTGACCAGGTCCAGCAGCGCCCGGGGGGTGGACGCCTCGAAAAGGGCGCCGTCGTCGAGCGTGATGCCGTACTCCCGCTCGATCCGGCCGCCGGTCTCCAGCAGGGCCAGCGACTCCAGGCCGAGATCCTGGAAGCTGACGTCCAGGGCGCCGTCGGCGGGCGTGCCCTCCTCCAGCCCGGCGGCTTCCCGGAGGATGGCCCTGAGCTCGGCCGAGGTGAACTGACGTGAGGTCATCTCTCTCCTTCTGCGGTTTCGGGAGCGCGCACTACCAGCGCGGCGTTGAAGCCGCCGTGGCCGCGCGCCAGGACGAGCACGCTCCGCAGGTCGGCGGGGCGTGCCTCGAGTACGAGGTCGAGTTCCGACGTGGAGCCGGGCTCAACGTTGACGGTGGGTGGGACAACGCCATCCCGTACGGCGAGCAGCGCGGTGGCGACGTCCAGCGAGGCCGCGCCGGAGCAGAGCCGGCCGGTCATCGTTTTCGGCACGGTGACCGGCACCCTGCTCGGGCCGAAGACGTCGGTCAGGGCCTCGGCCTCGACCCGGTCGTCCGCGGGCAGCCCGGCCCCGTCGGCGAACACGGCGTCGATGTCGCCGGGGGCGAGGTCCGCGTCGGCGAGGGCCTTCTCGACCGCCGTACGCAGCGTGGGCGGGCGCCCGCTGCCGGGTGCGGGATCAAAGGTGGCGCCGTAGCCGGTAAGCTCGCCCAGTATCCGGGCGCCCCGGCGGCGAGCGGCGGCCTCGTCCTCCAGCACGAGCAGGGCCCCGCCCTCGCCGGGCACGTAGCCGTGCGCCCGGGCGTCGAAGGGCAGATAGGCCCGGTCGGGGTCGCGGGTCGTGCTGAGCCGACCTCCGGCCATCTGGGCGACCCAGCCCCAAGGGCAGAGTGAGGCGTCGACGCCGCCGCTGAGGATCAGCGGGGTGCCCTTGCGGATGTGTCGGCGTGCCTGGGCGAGGGCGTCCAGTCCGCCGGCCTGGTCGCTGACCACCACGCCGGAGGGGCCCTTCATACCGTTGCGGATCGAGATCTGGCCGGTGTTGACGGCGTAGAACCAGGCGAAGGACTGGTAGGCGCTGACGTACTGGCTGCCCTTGCTCCACAGGGCCTTGAGCTCGTTCTGTCCGAACTCGAAGCCTCCCGAGGCGCTGGCGGTGACCACGCCCATGTCGTAGGCGGGCAGGTCGGCCGGGCAGATCCCGGCGTCCGCGAGCGCCCAGTCGGCGACCGTGAGGGCGATGCGGGTCATGCGGTCGGTCTGCGGCAGCAGTCGGCCCGGCAGATGGTCCTCGGCGACGAAGCCGGGCACCTCGCCGGCCAGCCCGACAGGGTAGGAGTCGGCGTCGAAGCGGCTGACGGGTCCGATTCCGCTGCGCCCGGCGACGGTCGCGGCCCAGTAGTCCGCGGTGCCAAGGCCGTTGGGGGCGACCACGCCGATGCCGGTGACCACAGTACGGATGCTCACCGTTCACCTCCTTGCGGTCTGGTCAGCACCATGGCGCTCTGGAACCCGCCGAAGCCGCTGCCCACCGTGAGGACGGTGTTCGTCGGCCAGTCCCGCGCGGTGAGCGGGACGTAATCGAGATCGCACTCAGGGTCGGGGGTGTGCAGGTTTGCGGTCGGCGGGACCACGTCGTTCTCCAGGGCCAGGGCGCTCGCAGCGATCTCGACGGATCCGATGGCGCCCAAGGAGTGCCCCACCATGGACTTGATGGAGCTGACGGGCACCCGGTGGGCGTGCTCGCCAAGGCTCCGTTTGAAGGCGGCCGTCTCGTGCCGGTCGTTCTGCCGGGTCCCGGAGCCATGGGCGTTGACGTAGTCGACGTCGTCCGGGCGTACGGTCGCCTCGTCTAGCGCGGCCGTGATCGCCTCGGCCATCTCCGCGCCGTCGGACCGCAATCCGGTCATGTGGTATGCGTTGCTGCGCGAGGCATAGCCGGCGATCTCGGCGTAGACGTGGGCGCCGCGCGTGCGGGCTGCGCCCAGCTCCTCCAGGACGAACACGGCGCTGCCCTCGCCCAGGACGAAGCCGTTGCGACTGGCGTCGAAGGGGCGCGAGGCGTGGGCCGGGTCGTCGTTGCGGGGCGTGGTGGCCTTGATGGCGTCGAAGCAAGCGAGAGTGATGGGGGAGATCGGCGCGTCGGTTGCGCCGGCGATCATGACGTCGGCGCTGCCCTCCCGGATGAGCTGGCAGGCGTGCCCGACCGCGTCGATGCCGGAGGTGCAGCCGGTCGAAACCACCGCGACGGGCCCTTCGGCGCCCACGGACCAGGCCACTTCGGCCGCGAACGAGCTCGGCACGAACGCGTCGTAGAGGAACCGTCGCGCGTATGCGTGGTCGACCAGCTCCAGCCGGCCGCCGTCGCTGACTACCCGGTACTCCTCGTCGAGGGTCATGGTGGCACCGACCGCGCTGCCGATGGTGACGCCGGTGCGGTGGGGCGGTAGCAGTGCGGGCTCCAGCCCGCTGTCCTCGACGGCCTCCCGCGCGGCGACCACGGCGAACTGCGCCGCGCGGTCCATACGCCGGATCTGCTGCGGTCCCAGCCCGTGTTCCTCGGGGTCGAAGTCGACCTCGGCGGCCACTCGGGACCGGAACGGAGACGGGTCGAAGGTGCTGATGGCCCGGGTCGCCGTGCGCCCCGCGCTGATCAGCTCCCAGAACGCCTTGGTGCCGGTGCCGCCCGGGGCGATCACCCCGATGCCGGTGAGGGCCACCCGTCGGCCGCTCATGCCGGGGTCTGCCAGTGGTAGAAGCGGCGGGCCATGGCGTCGGCCGGGGAGCGCCAGGTCTTGGGGTCGTACGCCTGGATGAAGGGCCTCAGGTCTTCGCTGATCCGGCGGAAGCGGTCGTCGTCCTTGGCCGTCTCGATCCGCGTGCCGCCGTCATCACCGTCGAAGTCCTGAAGGTGGAAATACAGCCCTCGGTAGGAGAAGAGTTGTCGGCGTCTAGTGCCCATCCGGTGCGGCATCTCCGTGGCGTCGAATTCCTGGAACAGCCGGCCGACGTCGTCCATCGACGCGGGGCCCATCCTGGCGACGATCAACGTGCTGTGCATGGTGCCTGCCTTCCTGGGTGGGGAGTTCAGCGCGGGGGTCCAAACCACTGGCCGAGGACATCGGCGAGGCCGGTGCTGCTGCCCGGCGAGGTCCACGCCACGTAGCCGTCAGGGCGGACCAGGAGGGCCCGCGTCCCCTCCAGCGGGCTGCCGGGCCCGAGGCCGTGCGGGGCCGAGGTGACCACGTCGACGCGGTCGGCCCAGCCGCCCGCCGCCCCCCGCAGCAGCGGGTCGTCAGCCAGGTCGAGCAGGACCCCGCGGGCCGGGTGCAGCAGTTCGGTGCTGCTGGTCTTGCCAGACGCCGTGATCAGTTCCTGGTGCGGCATCCGCATACCGAGCAGGGGGTGGTCACCGGCGCCAAGGTCGTAGCGGATGTCGAGGCCCGAGACCATGCCGGCCAGGTGGCGGCTGACGTCGTCGTGGCGGATCAGCTCGGCCAGGACGTCGCGCAGCGGCTGCATCTCGTCGCCGCTGAGGAAGAGCATCCCCTGGGCCTGGGTGTTCATCAGCAGGCGTCGGCCGACGGGGTGCCGCTCGGCGTGGTAGGTGTCCAGCAGGGTCTCCGGGGCGCGGCCCGAGGCCACGGCGGCGAGCTTCCAACCGAGGTTGGCGGAGTCCTGGATGCTGACGTTCATGCCCTGGCCACCGGCCGGGAGGTGCACATGGGCAGCGTCACCGGCGAGCAGGACCCGGTCACGCCGGTACGTGGGCACCTGCCGGGCCGGATCGCCGAAGGCGCTGACCCAGACCGGCTCGCCGTGGGAGATGTCCTGTCCGGTGAGCCGCTGCCAGGCGGCGGCGACCTCCGCGTAGGGCGGCGGCTCGGTGCGGCGGCGGGCGGGTGCGCCGCGCTCGCAGACGATGATGCGGTCGATACCGTCGCCGAGGGGCGCGGACATGACCATACCGTTCGGGACGGTCTCCCCGATCGGGCGCGGGGTGATCTCGCATCCCCGGATGTCGGCCAGGAACATCTCGCGGGTCGCGGAAACGCCGGGGAAGTCGAAGCCAGCCTGCTTGCGCACGGTGCTGCGCCCTCCGTCGCAGCCGACGACCCAGCGCGCGAGAAGCCGGCACGACCCTTCGAGGCTCCGGGTCTCCAGCACGACGTGGTCGCCCTGGTCCTCGATGCTCTCCACCTCATGGCCGCGGCGCAGGTCGATGCCCAGGCCGAGGGCCCAGGCCTCCAGTACGGCCTCGGTCTTCGACTGCGGTACGGCCTTCACACCAGAGTGGGCTCCTTCGAGCGTCCCGAAGTCGACGGGTTGCCCGCCGAAGTGGCCCTGGGTGCTGGTCTCCACGGGACCGAAGCCGGCCAGGATCCCACGCTGGTCGAAGACCTCCATGGTACGGGCCGTAAAGCCCAGCCCCCGTGACTCGCCGGTAGGGGCGGGGAGCCGTTCGAGCACGATGACGTCGACGCCACCGAGCCGCAGCTCCCCGGCCAGCATGAGGCCCGCGGGGCCCGCGCCCACAACAATGACAGATGCGTCCATGAATTCTCCCGGTACAGATCCTCGGAATTCCGCCTGAAAAGCCCTCGGATGAGCGCCCGGGCGATAGATGTCGACGGAATATTGAGACTCGCGGCCGATACACAAGGACTGCTGGAGACGATTCCTCGACAGCAGTGGGGAAGTTACCCAACAGCTTCTTCGCCGGACCCCGTGAAGTCAAGAGCCAATTACTCGCGCCCAGGTCGGCCGACCGGAAGGGTCCGCCACTCATGGACACACGGCAGAGGAAGCTACTCCATACTCTCTTCGCCAATCACAGAAATCAACACAGTCAGTCGACTGGTTACGCAAAGAGGGTCAATTCTGGGCCCGAAGCCACAGGTGGGGGTGAGCGGACCGTCAGAGGAACGCAAAGTTGTGACCCCGCACACACAACGGCCCACTCGTCTCACCGAAACCTGACATCAGCTTGACGCGGTGCTGCACTGTTTGCGGCTCCGGCGAATTCCACGGAAGTCGCTCTCAGAAACGAGAAAGAAGCATTGCCCGGACGACGTCCGGCGATATTTCCTGGGATCCGTTCACCGAGCGAACGGGGAGAAATGTCAGAGATCAGAACCACCATGACCACCGCGACCGTCACGACTTCCACCAGGGAATGCCGGGGAGCTGCCTGCCGAGTCGCCCGGAAATCCGGAGCGCCGGACAGGCCGACGGCAGCCGCGACTTTGCTGTGCGCGTCATGCGGTAATTTCCTCGCGCAGGTTCTGCACGCGCTGCCACGACTCTACGAGGAGTGCGGGCAACTGCTGGCCGGGGCCGAGCGCCCGCGGGAGCGGACCGGCGGCGGGACGGGAACTCCGCGGGGCATCCCCCTCAACACCGCGGCCGTCGAGGTGCGCGCCGGCATGCTCGCGACGCTCGCGTCGTGGTCGGGGCTGATGGCCGAGGAGAGCGGGGAGCTCGGCCCGGAGCGCTCCGTAACGAAGCTTGCCCGCTGGCTCTTGGCGCGGCTGCCGCGGTTCGCCGCACATCCGGCGGTCGGCGACTTCTCGGCGGAACTGCACCGGCTCGCGGCGGCCGCCCGTGAGGTGGTCTGCCCTGACGGGTCGCAGCGGGTCGTGGTCGGCCGGTGCGTGGAGGCGAGGTGCGACGGCCAGCTCGTCGCCCGGTCGGCAGCCGGGCCGGGAGGCCTTGGCGAGATCCGCTGCGACAGCGACCCGGGCCATCGGTGGGCGGAGTACGAGTGGCCCCGGCTGCACCGGCGCGTGGCAGCACGCGACCGCGGGACGACCGGCGACAGGGCGGCCACCGTACGGCACTGGTTCACTCCGCAGGACGTGTCCCGGCTGTGGGGTGTCCCCATGGGGAGCGTGTACCGGCTGGCCAGTGAACACGAGTGGCGTCGCGAACGGCGCGCCGGACGATCGTACTACGACGAGGCGGACGTACGACGCACCTTGGCCGCGCGGATGCCAGTGAGTCGGTGACGGCGGCCAGAACGACATGACCGTTGACATGCCGGTCCACCTGGGCCTGTTGCGAAAGTCCCGTCGTCTGCCCGAAGGACGGGCCCCGCACCCGCGCCACCGGCCTCCCGGCCAGTGCCTGGCCAACCGCAGACACGTGTAAACGGCGGGCGGGCAGGGTCCCGACCGCCCCCTGCCCGCCGTACGACCGCGTCGCCGACTGACTACGTTGTCTGCGCGGTTGACCATGTTGCCCGGCCAGTCAACGGCCGAACCGGAATCCGACACCGCGCACGGTGATGATCCAGTCGCTGCTGCCGAGCTTGTTCCTGATCGAACTCACATGCGTGTCGATAGTCCGCGACAGGCTGGCACCCAACACCCCGCCGCTCGCCCTGGCGCCCCAGACCTGGCGCATCAGCTCTTCGCGCGTGAAGACCACCGACGACTGCGACGCCAGCAGGTGCAGCAGGTCGAATTCCTTGCGGGTAAGCTTTACAACTTCACCATCAAGAAATATCTGACGACCTTCCCCGTCGATTCGCAGCGAACCGTAGGAAATAGCCCGGTCACGACGGACGCGCCCTGCGGCACGACGCGTCACCGCATCCATGCGGGCCAGCAGTTCACGCATCCCGAAAGGCTTTACAATGCAGTCGTCACTGCCCGCTTGAAGCGAAAGAATGCGATCTATTTCAGCGCTATGGCCGGTAAACGATATGATAGGGACATCACTCTCCCGTCTTATGGTCCGACAGACCTCCAGACCATCGATGTCCGGTAGCTCCAAGTCCAGCAGTATGATGTCGAATTCGCCATAGGAACACAAGACACTCGCACCGCTGTCAGCCACTTCCATCTCGTACCCATGCCGCCGCAAAGCCAACCGGAGCTCTTCCCCCGATTGCCTGTCGGATTCGGCGAGTAAGACCTGCATAGATCGCCTTTCCTATCCAACATGCGTCAAGGATGGCGCGACCAAGCAAGTGATCCGCGCGACAGGTCGATTAACTCGCGCCGATCTCCTTACTCAAGAAATTTCACCCGCCACCACCCCTGTCCGGAAACAACGTAACAAGCGGAGTCACGGCCTTGTCAAGGACTTACTTGACGGCAGGGCAGCGACGCCCGCCGTACAGATCATGAAGAATGGCGCATATTTTGCTCCAGTGAAGCCATCGTGAGGGTGTACACGTAAGTGACGCCACCTCAGAGCAGAATGCCGAAAATCATATTGTTCCATGCTTCGCCACTTGTAGGACTGAGTGACACAGCATGTCCGAAGGGTCACATTGCGCCGAACGCCCGACAATGGCCGGTCCTCCGCCCGACGGGAACTTGCAGAAGCATGGCCTCGTTCATGAGAACGCCGAGCCCACAGCGCGGACACGCCGCGGGCTCGGCAGTGAGGGAACAGGCCGGCAATGGGGAAGGAGCGGAGCACCGGCGGGGAGGGGGCGGACGGCGCCGTGGGCAGGAACCCGGCGCCGCCGGTGAGACCGATGAAAGAGGCCGGGCGATGAACCTACACGCTCGTCGAAGCAGGCAGATAGGGCTTCTCGGCCCTTGCCCTCCGCAGCGCGCCCGCCCACCAGCCGAGCTGGTCGAGCAGGGCCTTGGCAGCGGAGGCAAGCCCCTCCGGCTCCACCGGCTCGCCGTCCGGGCCGAACTGCTCGTGCGCCGAGTGGAAGCTGACGGTGTCCCGCATGGTGACTGCGTGCAGTTCGGCGAAGACCTGCCGCAGGTGCTCGACAGCGCGCAGACCGCCGCTCCGGCCGCCGTACGACACGAACCCTACGGGCTTGGCCATCCACTGGGTACGGTGCCAGTCGATGAGGTTCTTGAGAGCGGCCGGATAGCTGTGGTTGTACTCGGGGGTCACCACGAGGAAGGCGTCGGCAGCCTCCATCCGCGGGGCCGAGGCCCCAGCCGCTTCCAGCAGGGGCAGCGACGCCGTCGGCGACGGGCCTTCGTCGCCGAAGCCTGCCTCGGCGACGTCGACGACGTCGACCTCGAACTCCGGCTGCTGCTCCAACTGGCCCAGCAGCCAGCGCGACACGGTCGGGGCGAACCGGCCCGACCGGTGACTGCCGACGATGACGACCAGACGCAGGGGGGTTTCTGTCATGACACTTCCTTGGTTCCGGGTACGGAGGGGGCAGCACTGTTGTCCTCGTCCGGTATGTCGCCCTCGGCCGTGGGCGCACCCCGCAGAGGTACCTCCTCCAGCAGAAAGGCGGCGGCGAGTGCGACGACTGCGAGCACGGCAATGAAGAGGAAGACCTGAGTCGTACCGTCCAGCACGGCGTCCCGGGCTGCGCTGGACAGCCCATCCAGTACGGCCGGGCCGAGGGCGGCGCCCCCTTCGGACGCCGCCGCCCCGCCGCCAGCCGGAACGGCGTCCCCGAGGGCCCGGGCGAAGAACGCCCCGCTGACGGCGACGCCGAGGGAGCCGCCCAGAGTGCGGGCGAGGGTGGCGGTGGCGGACGCGGCGCCCAGATCTTCGACCGGGGAGCTCTGCAGGGAGAGCAGCACCGTCGTCTGCGTCAGCAGGCCGATCCCGACACCGAGCGCGGCCATGCAGGCACCCTGGACGACCGCCCCGGCCCCGGCCCCCACCGTGCCGAGCAGGAGGGTGCCGAGCACCATGAACACCCCACCGGCCAGCACCAAGATCTTGTATCGGCCGGTGGCGGTGATGAACCGGCCCGCGACCAGCCCGACCGCCACCTGCGCGGCGAACATCGGCAGCAGGAGCAGCCCTGAGCCGGTCGCCGAGGTACCCCGGGCCGACTGGGCGAGGATCGGCAGGAAGGTCACCGCGCTGGTCATCACGGCGCCGAGGAGCACGCCGACCAGGGTGATCAGGGAGAAGTTCGCCGACTTGAAGAGGGTGAGCGGCAGCATGGGCGCCGCGGCCCGCCGCTCGACCACGAGCAGCGCCGCACACGCGGCCACGCCGACAGCCGCCAGCCCGAGCAGTACGGGCGAGGTCCAGGCGTACTCCTTGCCGCCCCACGTGGTGACCAGGACGACCGTGGAGATGGCCGCGGTGAGCAGCAGAGCGCCGGGGTAGTCAACCCGCGCTCCCCTCCGCGGCAACCAGGGCAGGCGCAGGCCGGCAATCAGCAGCAGGGCGACCGCGCCGACCGGCAGGTTGACGTAGAAGCACCAGCGCCAGCCGAGGTGGTCGGTGATGACGCCGCCGACCAAGGGGCCGCTGACCATGGCGAGGCCCATGACCGCCGACGTGAAGCCCTGGTAGCGGCCCTGCTCACGCGGCGGGATCAGCGTGCCGACCAGCGCGAGCGCACTGACCATCAGCCCGCCGCCGCCGATCCCCTGGAGCAGCCGGAAGAGGATGAGCTGGTTCATGTCCTGGGCCGCGCCGCACAGCATGGAACCGGCCACGAAGACCACGACGGTCACCACGAAGGCACCCTTGCGGCTGAACATGTCGCCGAGCTTGCCCCACACTGGCGTGGAGACGGCGATGGCCAGCATGTAGACGGTGACCACCCAGGACAGCCGGTCCGCGCCGCCCAGTTCGCCGACGACCTGCGGCATCGCCGTGCCGACGATCATGCCGTCCAGGGCGCCGAGCAGCATCGCCAGCAGGGCAGCTACCACGGCCGCGTACCGATTCCGGCGCTCGGCCTTCTCCTCGGCTAACCCCGCCGGGCTTGCTTCCTCGGCCACTGCCAACCTCCTTGAGACCGCAGATGCACGATGACCCCGAAGCAGAACTTGCTTACCGGCAGGTCAGTGATTTCGAGCTTAGGGGCGCCGGGCGATCGACGTCAAGAAGAGGTTGCCGATAGGTGAGCAACTGGCCACCGGCACGCCTGACCAGGTATTACGCCGTCCGTATAACACCTACGGCGTCCCGCGCGTCGTCGCCGAGTCTCGCCGTCAAGGACACACGGTCAACCGCTGGGCCCCCCCCCGCTTGCGCGGGAAGTGCCGAGCGGCTGATGCGCGAGCACAACATCGCTGGTCACGGCCGACGTACGGGGTGTCGCAGCCTGACCCGCGCATGATCTGTGACATCACCTGTGTCCCCACTATCGAGCGGTGTGCATGGTGAAGTCGCAGGTCGCGGGTCTGATGTGAATGACGAGCGGGGTACTCGCGCTGGTCGGCGGCCGATGACCTTGGTGTAGATCATTGGACGGGGCGGCAGACTCGTGTGGATCTCTGCAGTCCGGACCGGACGGCCAGGTTCTCGCGAGGGCTTGCGGTAGTCGTGCAGCCGGCCCGCATGCCCATGTTCACCGCGTCGAGCATGGGCAGCGGGACAAGGCCCGCGTGGGGCAGCGGTTTCGCCTGGCTTGGTGTGCACAGCACCGTAACCTCGTGGCCCGCGGCCTGGAGCGCCCATCCGAGAGGACCGTGGAGTACCAGCAGCCCGACCAGTTGGAGAGTGTGAGCAGGACACTCATCGCCTCCCACCATGGGCCGGCGACATGGCCCGGTGAGTAGACTAAGGGTACTTGCCTGCCGACAGGTAAGTATCTAGCGCGACCGACCAGGAGGTCCCGTGACCGAGAAGGACACCCGGCAGGGCCGGAGCAACACCCGCCGGCGCATCCAGGAGGTTGCCCTCAAGCTCTTCGCCGAGCGGGGCTACGAGAAGACGTCACTCCGGGAGATCGCGGAGGCCCTCCAGGTCACCAAGCCCGCGATTTACTACCACTACCAGTCGAAAGAGGAGATCCTCGAGAGCATCTTCCAGGGCGTGGGACGGCCGGTCGCCGAGGCGATTGAGTGGGCCCGGGGGCAGTCTCGCACTCTGGAGACCAAGCGGGAGCTGCTGCGCCGGTACGAGGCGGCCCTGAACGACACCGCCCCCTTGTTCCACTTCCTCCGGCAGAACGAGGCGACGCTGCGGGATCTTCAGGTCGGCAAGGAGTTCAACGACCAGATGACCGAGATCGGCGAGTTCCTCACCGATTCCGGCACCCCGCTGACCGAGCAGCTGCGGTGCATGGGCGCCCTGCTCACCCTGCACTTCGGCACGTTCGCCCTGCCGCACTTCGAGGGCGACACAGAGGAGAAGCGCTCGGCGCTGCTATCTATCGCGACGGAGATGATGGAGCGCGCCCAGACCCCGCAGGAGTGATCACGGCTCGCGGGCGGCCGCCGCTCAGAGGTTGGAGCGCCGCTCCCGGTCGCCCGCACTCTCGCCGTCCGGTTGCCACCGGGGCAGGAACACCAGCCCCGGGTCGAGCAGTTCGAAGTCGCCGGTGAGCCGCCGGACCTCCGCACCGGTGCGCGGCATGATCGGCGCCAGCCCGCCTGCGTGGACTCCACGGTGATCCGTGACCTCGGAGACCTTGGTAGGCGATCGTTCTCATCTGTCAGCTTCATCCAGCCGCGATCCAGCCAGCGTCTGGAGAACGGCGGATGACGACAGCCGGCGACGAAGCGTCAGATCGTTCAGCCACAATCCGGCCACGGACAGGCGAACGGGGTCGACCCGAATCCGGTCGACCCCATTTGACTGGAGATGTACTAATTCACCGGATCCACGGTAATGCGTGGCCTATACATTGAAGCGGAACTCCACCACGTCGCCGTCGCGCATCACGTAGTCCTTGCCCTCCATGCGCGCCTTGCCCGCCGAGCGGGCTTCGGCGACGGAGCCTGTCTCGACCAGGTCGTCGAAGGAGATGACCTCGGCCTTGATGAAGCCCTTCTGGAAGTCGGTGTGGATGACACCGGCCGCCTCGGGGGCCGTGGCGCCCTTGGGGATGGTCCAGGCGCGGGATTCCTTGGGGCCGGCCGTGAGGTAGGTCTGGAGGCCGAGGGTGTTGAAGCCGACGTGGGCCAGGGTGGCGAGGCCGGGTTCGGTCTGGCCTACGGACTGGAGGAGTTCGAGGGCTTCCTCGTCGTCGAGTTCGGCGAGGTCCGCTTCGAGCTTGGCGTTGAGGAAGATCGCCTCGGCGGGGGCGACGAGGGAGCGCTGCTCGGCCTTGAAGTCGTCGTCGGTCAGCTCGTCCTCGTCGACGTTGAAGACGTAGAGGAACGGCTTGGTGGTGAGCAGGTGCAGGTCGTGGAGGAGGGCGGCGCGCTCGCTGCCCTGGACGATGCCCGCGGAGAAGAGGGTGTCGCCCTCTTCGAGGATGGCCTTGGCCTCTTCGACGGCCTTGACCTGGGCCTGCTTGTCCTTCTGGATCCGGGACTCCTTGACCAGGCGGGGCAGCACCTTCTCGATGGTCTGGAGGTCGGCCAGGATCAGCTCGGTGTTGATCGTCTCGATGTCGCTCTTGGGCGAGATCTTGCCATCGACGTGGACGACGTTCTCGTCCTTGAAGGCGCGGATGACCTGGCAGATCGCGTCGGACTCGCGGATGTTCGCGAGGAACTTGTTGCCCAGGCCCTCGCCCTCCGAGGCGCCCTTGACGATCCCGGCGATGTCGACGAAGTCGACGGTGGCGGGGAGCTTGCGGGCCGAGCCGAACAGCTCGGCGAGCTTGTCGAGGCGGGGGTCGGGGACGCCCACGACGCCGACGTTGGGCTCGATGGTGGCGAACGGGTAGTTGGCCGCCAGCACGTCGTTCTTGGTCAGGGCGTTGAACAGGGTCGACTTGCCGACATTCGGCAGACCGACGATTCCGATCGTGAGCGACACGTTGGCGACTTCCCGTAGCTTCCCGTAGCGGGATCGAATGTGAGGACTGGTGGACCGGGCCCCGCGCGGGCCCGGGCAACACTAAACGCGGCGGCCACACCGACCCCCCCCCGCGGGGCCCGAACCCAGCCCGGGGGAGAAAAAGTAGCACCGACA
>NZ_JBHWJI010000062.1:0-442 GCF_042731515.1 Streptomyces sp. NPDC059850 | reverse complement strand
CCGCTCCCCTTTTTTTCCTTGGGCGCCTCCCCTGTGGCCGACTCCCGTCCGCTCCGGGTGGGGGTCTCTTTTTTGTGGGGGGGGCCCCGCGCCCGCGGGCGGCCCCCCCCACCAGTCTACGGGGCCGCCTCCCGTCACCCGCCCGGGCGGACCGTCACCCTCCCGGGCTGACAATCAGTCGAACAGACTGCCAAGGTCCCGCGAAGGGCGTGTCCCAGTCCGGATTCCAGCCCTCCGCCCACCTACGTTGGTCTGGTGGAGCACTACAGGACACGTACGCCCCGCCGGGCGGCCGCCCCCTCGCCCCGTACGGCGGCGGACGACACGTACCCGGGCCAGGGCCGGGGCCAGGGCGGAAGACAGGGCGCGGGCGGCGCGGGGCGCGGCGCGCGGCCGGTGGCGCGCCCGAGCGCGCGCGGCGGGCTGCTGGGCGCGGCCGCCG